>NZ_JBGCCD010000074.1:0-1069 GCF_041262405.1 Lysinibacillus sp. RC79 | reverse complement strand
TGAAGTGACCCCTAAAAGTTAGACACGGTTATTTCATTAGGCAGCTTGGGTAAAACGAGTTCGGTATTGCACCGGACTCGTTTTTAATTTTGCCTTAATCCGTTTCGTATTATAGTAATTGATATATTTTTCTAATTCTATTTTAAAATGCTCTACACTTTCAAATTCCCTCATGTAAAGGAATTCAGATTTCATAATTCCAAAGAAATTTTCCATGACAGAGTTGTCGTAACAGTTTCCTTTACGAGACATACTTTGAACAATCTCTCTTGATTCTAAGGCGCGACGATATTTTTCCATTTGATAATGCCAGCCTTGATCGGAATGCATGAGTAGCTGGTGGTGCTCAGGTAAACGTTCGAACGCTTTGTCCAACATATCTGAAACAAGTGAATAGGTTGGTCTAGAGCCAATTGTATACGTGATAATTTCCCCGTTAAATAAATCTAAAACTGGCGATAAATAAAGCTTCTCACCGAATAATTTAAATTCCGTAATGTCTGTTACCCACTTTTCATTTGGGGCGTCTGCTTTAAAATTGCGGTCTAAAATATTTGGCGCAATTTTACCAACTTTTCCTTTATACGATTTATACTTTTTCATACGTACTAAACATTTTAAACCTAACTCTTTCATGATACGTTGCACTTTTTTATGATTCACTTTTTGCCCACGATTCGCTAGCTCGTCACGAATACGGCGATAGCCATAACGCCCTTCATGTTCTTCATAAATCGCCTTTATTTCTGCTTTTAAATCGGCATCTGGATCTGGTCGATTCATACGTTTTACTAAATCATAGTACGTACTTCGTGGAATGCCAGCGAGTTTTACAAGTGCTTTCACCGAATATTTATGCCTTAACTCATAGACTACTTGTGCTTTGTCCTGTTTGGTGATTTTTCCTTGTTTTGAACTAAGGCATTCAACTTTTTTAAATACTCATTTTCCATTTCTAGTTGTTTAATATGTGCTTCAAGTGCTTCGGTAGAGCCTTCGACTGGTGATTGTTTCGATTGTTTATTGAATTCTTTTTTCATGGATGGACGCCCCTTTTTCTTTGATTGAA
>NZ_JBGCCD010000072.1:0-1131 GCF_041262405.1 Lysinibacillus sp. RC79 | reverse complement strand
CAGCGTTCGTCCTGAGCCAGGATCAAACTCTCCATAAAAAGAAATTTGATTAGCTCAAATTGTTTTGCTGGCATCATGTTTGATGTCCAAAATTTCGTTTCGTTCACCAACTCAAGGTTAGCTACTAAAAACTTTATTGATTACGTTTTGCTTGTTCAGTTTTCAAGGTTCATTTGTTTTGATTGGTGGAGCCTAGCGGGATCGAACCGCTGACCTCCTGCGTGCAAGGCAGGCGCTCTCCCAGCTGAGCTAAGGCCCCAAAGTTAATTGTAATTTTAGGAAATGGTCGGGAAGACAGGATTCGAACCTGCGACCCCTTGGTCCCAAACCAAGTGCTCTACCAAGCTGAGCTACTTCCCGTTTGTTTTATTGGCGCGCCCGGCAGGAGTCGAACCCACAACCTTCTGATCCGTAGTCAGACGCTCTATCCAATTGAGCTACGGGCGCTAATTATTAAAATAAAAAATGGTGCCGAGGGCCGGAATCGAACCGGCACGGTAGTCACCTACCGCAGGATTTTAAGTCCTGTGCGTCTGCCAGTTCCGCCACCCCGGCACATTTGGAGCGGAAGACGAGGTTCGAACTCGCGACCCCCACCTTGGCAAGGTGGTGTTCTACCACTGAACTACTTCCGCATGTGCATAAGATTTATTTATCCTGGCAATTATGAAATTCTAAAAAATGGTGCGGGTGAAGGGAGTCGAACCCCCACGCCTTGCGGCGCTAGATCCTAAGTCTAGTGCGTCTGCCAATTCCGCCACACCCGCATATAATTATTGGCAATTTAAATGGTGAGCCATGAAGGACTCGAACCTTCGACCCTCTGATTAAAAGTCAGATGCTCTACCAACTGAGCTAATGGCTCGAAACTATGGTGCCGGCTATAGGAATCGAACCCACGACCTACTGATTACAAGTCAGTTGCTCTACCTGCTGAGCTAAACCGGCATATGGTGGAGGATGACGGGCTCGAACCGCCGACCCTCTGCTTGTAAGGCAGATGCTCTCCCAGCTGAGCTAATCCTCCTGGGTATAATGCCTAGCGACGTCCTACTCTCACAGGGGGAAGCCCCCAACTACCATCGGCGCTAAAGAGCTTAACTTCCGTGTTCGGTATGGGAACGGGTGTGA
>NZ_JBGCCD010000071.1:0-1234 GCF_041262405.1 Lysinibacillus sp. RC79 | reverse complement strand
CCAACAGCGCGCTTACCCTATCCTACTGCGTCCCCCCATTTCTCAAACGGTGAGGAGGTGGTACAGGAATATCAACCTGTTGTCCATCGCCTACGCCTATCGGCCTCGGCTTAGGTCCCGACTAACCCTGAGCGGACGAGCCTTCCTCAGGAAACCTTAGTCATACGGTGGACGGGATTCTCACCCGTCTTTCGCTACTCATACCGGCATTCTCACTTCTAAGCGCTCCACCAGTCCTTCCGGTCTGACTTCAACGCACTTAGAACGCTCTCCTACCACTGACATCGTAGATGTCAATCCACAGCTTCGGTGAATCGTTTAGCCCCGATACATTTTCGGCGCAGCGTCACTCGACCAGTGAGCTATTACGCACTCTTTAAATGATGGCTGCTTCTAAGCCAACATCCTGGTTGTCTGTGCAACGCCACATCCTTTTCCACTTAACGATTACTTTGGGACCTTAGCTGGTGGTCTGGGCTGTTTCCCTTTTGACTACGGATCTTATCACTCGCAGTCTGACTCCCGTGTATAAATATCTGGCATTCGGAGTTTGTCTGAATTCGGTAAACCGGGATGGCCCCCTAGTCCAAACAGTGCTCTACCTCCAGTATTCTCATCACGAGGCTAGCCCTAAAGCTATTTCGGAGAGAACCAGCTATCTCCAAGTTCGATTGGAATTTCTCCGCTACCCACACCTCATCCCCGCACTTTTCAACGTGCGTGGGTTCGGGCCTCCAGTAAGTGTTACCTCACCTTCACCCTGGACATGGGTAGATCACCTGGTTTCGGGTCTACGACCACGTACTAATTCGCCCTATTCAGACTCGCTTTCGCTGCGGCTCCGCCTTCTAAAGCTTAACCTCGCACGTAATCGTAACTCGCCGGTTCATTCTACAAAAGGCACGCTATCACCCATTAACGGGCTCTAACTACTTGTAGGCACACGGTTTCAGGATCTCTTTCACTCCCCTTCCGGGGTGCTTTTCACCTTTCCCTCACGGTACTGGTTCACTATCGGTCACTAGGTAGTATTTAGCCTTGGGAGATGGTCCTCCCGGATTCCGACGGAATTTCACGTGTTCCGCCGTACTCAGGATCCACTCAGGAGAGAACGAACTTTCGACTACAGGGCTTTTACCTGCTCTGGCGGACCTTTCCAAGTCGCTTCATCTAACTCGCTCTTTTGTAACTCCGTATAGAGTGTCCTACAACCCCAAGAGGCAAGCCTCTTGGT
>NZ_JBGCCD010000070.1:0-1303 GCF_041262405.1 Lysinibacillus sp. RC79 | reverse complement strand
GAGCCTCCTCCTACGCTTCGCTTCGTGCGGGGTCTCGTCTGTCTCGCTTTCCCGCAGGAGTCGAGCGATGCTTCTCCAAACAACGCAATGTATCACACTATTATTTTAGTCACGCTTTCCTTTATAATAAAAGAATTAATGTGCAGGTGGTGCCCCCGATGATTTCAAATCAAGAAACCCTTAATTTAAGTCCATATATGGCGATCTACGATATTGTTGTGCCAAAAGATAATATACTTCGCCAAATCAATGAACTTGTTGATTTTTCATTCATTTTAGAAGAGTTAAAAACAAAATATTGTTTAGACAATGGACGTAATGCCATTCCTCCAATTCGTATGTTTAAGTACTTAATATTAAAAGCGATTTATGATGTATCAGACGTCGACCTTGTAGAGCGTTCAAAGTACGATATGTCATTCAAATATTTCTTGGATATGGCGCCAGAAGATCCAGTCATTGATTCAAGTTCTCTTACAAAATTTCGTCGGCTTCGTCTTCAAGACGTAAGCTTATTAGACATGCTCATTGGGAAAACAGTTGAGATCGCATTGGAGAAAAAAATCATCAACAGTCAAACGATTATTGTGGATGCCACACATACAAAAGCCCGTTACAACCAAAAAACGCCTAAAGAATTTTTACAAGAGAAATCAAAAAACGCTCGAAAAGCTGTCTACAAAATTGACGAATCGATGAAAGACAAATTCCCCGCAAAGACCACTTCTAACGAAGTAAAGGATGAATTAACTTACTGTAAGGAAGTTATTTCAGTCATTGAAAAGGAACCACAAATTGCACAAATGCCATCTGTCAAAGAAAAGCTGAATGTTTTAAAAGAAGTCGCAGAAGATTTCCAAGAACATCTAAATTACTCTTCTGATGCGGATGCGCGAAAAGGGCATAAGACGTCGGAATCTTCTTTCTTCGGGTATAAGACACATATCGCGTTGAGTGATGAACGTATTATTACAGCGGCTGTCATTACTACAGGTGAAAAAAGCGATGGAAAATATCTTCAAGAGTTAATTGAAAAAAGCACAGAAGCAGGTATGAAAATTAATACAGTTATTGGAGACGCAGCTTACTCTGAAAAGGCAAATATCGAATATACAAAAGAAGAGAAAATCGCGCTTGTGGCAAAGTTGAATCCTATTCTTACACAAGGACCACGAAAAGAAGAAGACAAGTTTGAGTTTAATAAAGACGCTGGAATGTTTGTTTGTAAGGCCGGTCATCTCGCGACAAGAAAAGCACGTACGGGTAAAAAAGGAACGAGTAAGAGTCAAAGTCAGACATATTA
>NZ_JBGCCD010000069.1:0-1314 GCF_041262405.1 Lysinibacillus sp. RC79 | reverse complement strand
TTTAGATTGTCAACTTTATTTTCAATTCTAGTTGAAATCTGTTGGGATGTTATTTTAAACTCTGCTAAACTTTTATTCGTTTCATCTACACTAAGCTTAATCTCTTTATCAGTGAGTTCTAACTTACTTATTGATTCTCCAATAGTTTCAACTTCCATAGTGATACGGTCATTTGTCTGTTCAAATTTAGAGCGTGTAATCTTCTTATTCTCATCAATTTCTACCTTTTGTGAGATTAATATATCCGTAGTTGTCTTAGGAAGTGTATTTCCTAACACTACTTTAGTAGTTCTTAATTCGCCATTAACGAATTGTTTAGTCTGGGATAGGATACGTGTTTGAAATTCCATCTCTAATGGTTCATAAATAAGCCATACACGTTCACCTAATTCTTTATCTAACAATTCAATAGAATCTAATTCGAATGTAACTTCTGGATAATCTATTAACTCTGATTTAATGTGTTCTAGTAAACTATTAGCATTAGTAAATCTATCGTCATGTACAGGTTCTGCTTCGCGCTTTCCGTACTTTTGAGCATACGGTGATTCATATGATACGAATAATTGTCCGCCACCTTCACTAGCTGCACCATATCCTTCAATGTACGTTTTCAATCCTGTTGTATCAACATTTTTAGATAACGCTTTGACATTGTGTCCATACCTGTATTGAGCATCACGATCCCCACCAATTTGATTAGAAAAGTGAATACGATTATTTGGCATGATTACATATTCACATTCGTATACCTGACATAATGCTTGTAGTAATGCAATCGCATTGTTTTCACCAAAGTTTTCAATGAATTGACTACCACTCACACTAGATGTAAATGTCCAACCTGTATTTTTTAATACAAAGTTAGCAAATTCATTGAATGTTCTAGTGCCACCATAGATTTCATTTTGTCTTTTATCAACTAAATCATAGAATGTATTTACTGCTACAATTTGTTTACCATGTCTAGTTTCTTTCATTTGTTTGATACGATAATCAAAATCTCCAACAGTAATAATAGATTCTTCTTGTAATAACCTGTGAGCAGGATTGTTATTGGTATTATGAGATGTAAGAGTGATATTGAAATCACCCTTCACCTCTTGAGTTAGTTCGAAATTAGATACTTGTACTAATGGTTCAACTTCGTTTCCTCTAGTTACATATATCATTTATTGTTCTCCTTTCTCATTAATACCATTCTCCGAATTTTCCATTTGCCGCAACTCTTGACTTAACTGCTATAACTTTCGTTGTAGCGGCTTCAAGTACTGTGACAGTTTGCTTTCCTGTATACCATGTTCCACCTTTACC
>NZ_JBGCCD010000067.1:0-2013 GCF_041262405.1 Lysinibacillus sp. RC79 | reverse complement strand
ATCCCTCAAAGACGATGAGGTAGATAGGTTCGAGGTGGAAGTGTGGTGACACATGGAGCTGACGAATACTAATCGATCGAGGACTTAACCAAAAAGTTTGAAACATTCAATGCACCGTTTATCCAGTTTTGAAAGAACAAAAACTATTAATAAGATACTTGCATTTATAATGAACTATGTTATAATAAGTATTGTCTTTCAAAATAGTCTAGTGATGATGGCAAAGAGGTCACACCCGTTCCCATACCGAACACGGAAGTTAAGCTCTTTAGCGCCAATGGTAGTTGGGGGCTTCCCCCTGTGAGAGTAGGACGTCGCTAGGCTATATAATAAGATTATTCCGAAGTAGCTCAGTTGGTAGTAGCACCTGACTGTTAATCAGGTTGTCGCAGGTTCGAGTCCTGCCTTCGGAGCCATTTTTGGAGAGTTGTCCGAGTGGCCGAAGGAGCACGATTGGAAATCGTGTAGGCGGTTAACACTGTCTCAAGGGTTCAAATCCCTTACTCTCCGCCAGCACTTTAAGGATTCACCATTCCAAACGATGGCCCCTTGGTCAAGTGGTTAAGACACCGCCCTTTCACGGCGGTAACACGGGTTCGAATCCCGTAGGGGTCACCATTTAATACCCAGATGGAGGATTAGCTCAGCTGGGAGAGCATCTGCCTTACAAGCAGAGGGTCGGCGGTTCGAGCCCGTCATCCTCCACCATCATTTAAATAAATTACTCATTATCGCGGGGTGGAGCAGTGGTAGCTCGTCGGGCTCATAACCCGAAGGTCGTTGGTTCAAATCCGGCCCCCGCAACCAAAATGGTCCCGTGGTGTAGCGGTTAACATGCCTGCCTGTCACGCAGGAGATCGCCGGTTCGATCCCGGTCGGGACCGCCATTTTTTTAAAAATATGGGTCAGTAGCTCAGTTGGTAGAGCATTAGATTGAAGCTCTAAGTGTCGGCGGTTCGATTCCGTCCTGACCCACCATATTTTTTTGCCGGTTTAGCTCAGCAGGTAGAGCAACTGACTTGTAATCAGTAGGTCGTGGGTTCGATTCCTATAGCCGGCACCATGGCATTCCCGGAGGGGTAGCGAAGTGGCTAAACGCGGCGGACTGTAAATCCGCTCCTTAGGGTTCGGCGGTTCGAATCCGTCCCCCTCCACCAGTTTTAATTTAATAGGGGCATAGTTCAACGGTAGAATAGAGGTCTCCAAAACCTTTGGTGTGGGTTCGATTCCTACTGCCCCTGCCAATTAATTTAAAACAACAAAATATAACAATATGGCGGTTGTGGCGAAGTGGTTAACGCACCTGATTGTGGTTCAGGCATTCGTGGGTTCGATTCCCATCAGTCGCCCCATTTAATTTAAAATAATAAAATATAATAATATGGCGGTTGTGGCGAAGTGGTTAACGCACCTGATTGTGGTTCAGGCATTCGTGGGTTCGATTCCCATCAGTCGCCCCATTTATATATATTTAACTTTTGGGGTATAGCCAAGCGGTAAGGCAACGGATTTTGATTCCGTCACGCCCTGGTTCGAATCCAGGTACCCCAGCCATTTTTTTGCGGAAGTAGTTCAGTGGTAGAACACCACCTTGCCAAGGTGGGGGTCGCGAGTTCGAACCTCGTCTTCCGCTCCAAGTATTATGGCGGCATAGCCAAGTGGTAAGGCACAGGTCTGCAACACCTTTATCACCGGTTCAAATCCGGTTGCCGCCTCCATAATTTATTACTTAATCGGTTTATCCGATTTTTTTTATCTCCATTATGCCGGTGTGGCGGAATTGGCAGACGCGCACGACTCAAAATCGTGTTCCTTTGGAGTGTCGGTTCGACCCCGACCACCGGTATCATATGTAGTAAAGAATCCTTGATATACAAGGGTTCTTTTTTTATTTGTAGAAAGCATTTAAGATTCTCTCAATGAAGTGACCCCTAAAAGTTAGACACGGTTATTTCATTAGGCAGCTTGGGTAAAACGAGTTCGGTATTGCACCGGACTCGTTTTTAATTTTGC
>NZ_JBGCCD010000066.1:0-2052 GCF_041262405.1 Lysinibacillus sp. RC79 | reverse complement strand
GTGCCAAATGAAAAAAGCGAGGTATTCAACGATTTAATCGTTGAATACCTCGCAATGTGAGAAGATATGGACTTTTTCAGTGCCCTTCTCATAATGAGTGTGACTTTGAAATTCTGATTATAATTCTTCTAAATAGATTGTAGCTATGATACTTCTTGGTCTATAAGTAAAAGTTCTTTCACTCACGCACCTGTAATTACCATCAATATTAACTACATCACCAACGTTCGGAATCAAAGCTGATAGAAAGTGGTTAATGTCATACGTCATAATCACTTCTCCGTTTTGTTCACAAAAAGTGATTGTAATCTGTTCTAAATTTCCTCTCATCTTTGGCACCAACTTCCACACTAATCATAGAATAGATGGAATCATATGTCATCAATAGAAATATAAAGCATAACAAAAAGACATACCTTGAGTGATGTAGACCTTATACGCTCAAGTTTGTATCCTACTGTTCTTTTATGTTTATCTTTCAATTATTAATAGTACTAAATTTTGGTTCAACTATTTCTCATTATGAAGTGAAAAAGAACAACAAACTATTAAGGTTTTCCTTTTTTGTATATACTTTTTTCCACTAATTTCTTAAAATAGAAATATAAAGGGAGGCTATTAACATGACACAAACATTTGAATTCAAAAGTGTTGGTAAATACAGCGTTAGTGTAGATGACAATGCTGTTAAGATTGAAACAAAAGGTATGCTCAATTACATTAATAAAGGTGGTTCAAAAGGAATCAAATCAATTCCATTAAAATCTATCACTGCCGTACAATTTAAAAAACCTGGGCTCACAAACGGCTACATCCAATTTGCATATGGCGGCTCCATTGAAACTAAAGGTGGAACGGTGAGTGCGGTGAAAGATGAAAATTCAATCATGTTTGCTAAGAAGGAATTAGCCCAAGCTCAAGAATTAGTTGATTTAATTGAAGCTAAACGGCATGCAGATCCTACTCCTCCCCAAACAGCTTCAGTAAGCTCTGCAGATGAAATTCTAAAGATGAAAGAGCTATTAGATGCTGGCATCATAACTCAAGACGAATTTGACGCAAAGAAGAAATTATTGTTAGGAATTTAATTCACTCTTCCCGTAGTGCGCCACAAAATATTAGTCTTATTTCGGAGAGAAGCTTTTCCTCTCCGTTATTTTAATTTTAATGCTGCTACAACATCAGCCGTTGTGCTATATTTACTCCACATGCTTAAACGGCTGAAATCGGATATGATTCGCACACTACTTTACTACTACTATGATACTGTTTAGTTTGTAAATATCTACTCAGAGGGTTCTCCCTCTTTATCTTTTAAGAAGGTTCTTATATTTCCAAAATTAAAGTAACCATCATCATTTAAAAATAATCCTTAAAATCCTCAATAAACTAGCATCCATTTCTCCTTTTTTGCCATCTGTTAAGCACACTCATGACTAGCAATAGTATGGAGTATAAGAAAAAGCCACACCAAATGGGCTGTGACTTGATATTAATATGTTATTCAGTCATTAATGTCTCAATGGTTTTACTTTCATTACAGATAAGACTATTAGCTTTAAATTTTATACTCGTTGAAAGCATCTGCAACATACTTAATTCATTAGCCAACTTTTCTAATTCAACCAAGCCTTCGCTTTGCAAATTACTAACTTCCAACTCAAGTTGTTTTAATGATTTTTGAATGAATTCTATATTTCCCTTGTATTCCTCTAAAATAATTTTAGTATCCAATATCTCAACCTTATTGTTAGTGTTTTTTTGCATATGCTGACTCTCCCTTTCTATCTATAAAGTCACCTTTATAGCGCAATCTTTGTTACATGAGATATTGAAAAACACCTAAGAACATGAAAGCATCTCAAAAACTGGATTTAATTAACACTATTATAAAGTTGTTTAACTTATTTAACAATATTAATTTCTTTGAAATGAAATTAAAAAGCCACACCTTGTTAGAAGGGCACTGAAAAAGTCCATATCTTCTCACATTGCGAGGTATTCAACGATTAAATCGTTGAATACCTCGCTTTTTTCATTTGGCACTGTGAC
>NZ_JBGCCD010000065.1:0-2278 GCF_041262405.1 Lysinibacillus sp. RC79 | reverse complement strand
AACTGCTTGTAATTTATCTTCTACAGTATATTTAGCCATAGAAAAACTGCACCTCCAATTGTTAGATGTGTCTAACAGTTGGGGTGCAGTTCAAACTTTATAAAAAGTCTCGCCGTTTTTTTTAAGTTTCTTCCCTATATCCAACAGCTAACCAGTGAGAATCCCATTCCGTAATTTGATTACCTACTCTACAAGATAAGCCACACGCACGATTATCAGCGATAAATGAGCCGATTAACCATTTCTTTGTTTGTAAACCTTCCTTAAGCTTTATCGTTATAGAGGGCATTTCTACATATTGCTGATAAATAAACAAATTATCATCATAATGGGTATACGCAGAGGCATTCGTTTTCGTACCATCCCCTGCGAAAATTTCTACAGTATTCCCTTCCCGCGAATAAACAGGCTTCTTTACAAACGGCAAATTTTCTTGAACAAATGGCTCTGCCGAAAGAGACGTTGGCAACATATATTTCTGAATGGCAGCTCGTTCTTCTGCATTAAAAAGAAGCGGATCATCTTTTCGTTCCCAAATCAGCCATAATAAAATTTTCGATTGCAGTACATATGCAGCGGGGGCGTTAATAATAGCAAGCTGCCCATCTTTTACAAGCTCCAGTAAATGTAGACCTATACGATCATTATCGGAAGACACATCATCTATTAAAAACTCTACTGGGTGTGCAGGACGATACAAAATATCAATTTTCTCCATGGCAGGCGTATAAAGGCCTCGAGCTATATTAGCGGTGTTACTAGAAAAAATGATTAGTTCTTGTATAGGAACATATTCCACATCAAATGGTATACATTTCTTTAAAAACTGTACCTGACAATATTCCTCATAATCTTCTGCAGCTGTTTTCCCTGTGATGACGATTTTAGTTTTTTTCAAATCATTTAAATAATGCATAGCCGAAAAAAGCGCACCAGACAAGGTTTTATGTAATGCCGAAACATCATTCGGACTATCAAATCCTAGATGCTGACAAAGCGCTTCATTGATTTCAAAGGTTTCTTGGACTAGAAATGGCGTTTCACCATTTAATTCAAGACATTTTATTTGTCCGTCCTCTGTACAAATAAAATCAAAGCGAGCCAATACCGATTGTTGCTGTAAATAATCTAATTGGATATATGGTAGCATTTCAGAACGAATGCCTAGTGCTAAAAGTTGTTCATCCGATAAATGCTTAAATTGTTTCCCAACTTTCAAAAAAATTTTCCAAAGTATAGTAGATGCATAGTTGATTTCATCGATTTTCTCTTTGGGTAAATCTAGTACATCGTATAAGGCGTACTCAAGGTCCTCAAAGTCTGGAAAGAAATTAGGAAATTGAGAATAAAACGCTTGGCGTTGTTGAAAATGATTGTTCATATTGTTTTCTCCTTTTAAGAAGATGAAGAGCCACCTCGAGAGGCACCACCTGAGCCAAAGCCTGATTTCCCCGTGCTGGATGATGAGTGATTTGAATAAGAATTAGAACTATTCGTCGATGAACCTGAACTATTTGAGTATGAACGCTTGCCACTCGAATAAGACTTGGAACCGCTTGTATTTGAATTTGAGCTATTTGTTGTTGAGTTATTTGAGCTACTAGATGTTGTACCAGACGGATTTTGAGAGCCATTCGTCGTAATTCCATTAGAATTCGTATTTTTACTTTCGCTCGTATTGCTAGGATTCGTACGTGGTACTGCTGAACCGCCACCTTTATCTTTATCCTCTCTATCTGTACCATTTCTTAAATTGTGACTTTTATAAATGGCACTTCCTAGCATTGCTCCAGCAGTTGCATACATAAGTCCATTAAAGAAATGATGTGCATAATGAGGCGAATTCTCATCTAAACACTCGAACGAACCATCATCACTTTCTTTCCATTTATCACATGAATTTGCCATGTCGCTGTCATAGACACTTTGTACACCATTCCCTGCTGTTGTAGTATTATTTTCTTCCGTTGTATTATCTGTAGTAACAGTAGACTCTTTGACAGTCTGAGTTTCTGTATTCCCACACGCAGCTAATTGCATAGCCATAAATGACGCTGTTGTGACTGCTATGTATTTTTTCATTTGTTTTGCCATATCATATTTCTCCTTTATTTCGATACCTATTTTACGGATATCTCCTTCTTTAGGTTTCATTTTTTACAAATTCATACATATTATCATAGCAATCGAGTAGGAGACTAGCCATTAATTGACTAGTCGACCTCTCCCACCACCGTACGTACGGTTCCGTATACGGCGGTTCGAAAGTTTTATGGGT
>NZ_JBGCCD010000064.1:0-3484 GCF_041262405.1 Lysinibacillus sp. RC79 | reverse complement strand
AAAACATTTGTTGCTGACGCTGCGCTTTCGCACAGATAAAACATTTGTTGCTGACGCTGCGCTTTCGCACAGATAAAACATTTGTTGCTGACGCTTCGCTTTCGCACAGATAAAACATTTGCCGCTGACGCTTCGCTTTCGCGCAGAGCAGAGCTTCCTGGGGGCGTTCGATGAGCCGCTTTTGTTGCTGTCGCTGCGCTTTCGCACAGATAAAATCCTATTGCTGTCGCTTCGCTTTCGCACAGACAAAACCCAGTTGCTGCCGCTACGTTAGCACTACGCTTTCGCACAGAAAACATCCGCTTCGCTGCAGGGTCTCGGGCCAACAGATGTTTTTTGCGCGAAAGCGAAGCGGCAGCAGCACCGATGTTGGTCACGAAGGCGTTATCACAGGACGTGATGATTTTAGCTTTCGTTCCTCTATTGCTGATCCCCGAGGAGTCGCCCAGCCTCCACTCCAATCAACTTATGAATGGCATACGTTTTAAATAAATGTCATCCTCAACTTTTGGTGATGAACCTGTTTTTCAGCACTTTACAATTTATGATGGCATATAATATTTAAAGCGTTTAGCGTTTTTTGTATAAAAAGTTATGTTATATTAATGAATAGATATTAGATGAAAGGGACGTTAAAAATGATTGTAAAAACGCAAGAAGAGATTGAAGCCTTTAAAAAAATTGGCCGTATTTGTGCTGAAATTCGTGAAGCAATGAAGGCTGCTACAAAACCAGGTGTAACAACACTTGAATTAGATGAAATTGCAGGTCGTATGTTTGCTGAAGCAGGAGCGATTTCTGGACCTAAAGGGGAATATGATTTCCCAGGATACACATGTATTAGTGTAAATGAGGAAGTCGCACATGGTATTCCAGGTAAACGTGTGATTAACGAGGGAGATATCGTAAATATAGACGTATCAGGGTCACTTAATGGCTACTTTGCTGATACGGGCATTTCATTTGTAGTTGGTGATGGCTATGAGGATAAAGAAAAGTTATGTCGCGTAGCTAAAAGTGCTTTCGACCGTGCGATGACAAAAGTAAAAGCTGGATCAAAATTAAACCAAATCGGTAAAGCTGTTGAGCGTGAAGCATATGCCAATGATTTAACAGTGATTATGAACCTAACAGGTCATGGTTTAGGTCGTTCTTTACATGATGAGCCAAATCATATTTTAAACTACTATGATGCTTGGGATTCTACAATTATGAAAGAGGGCATGGTGCTTGCAGTCGAGCCATTTATCTCAGCAAAAGCGGAGCATATTGTAGAGTCTGGTGATGGCTGGACATTCGTTACGCCAGACAAATCATTAGTTGCTCAAATCGAGCATTCAATTATCGTTACTAAAGACAAACCAATTATTTTAACTTCTCTAGATGAACAATAAAAAAGCTAAAAATCCTGCTAACCAATTTATTTTTGGTAGGCAGGATTTTTTTTAATAAATAATATACCGACAAGTAGCACTCCACATAAAAACAAGGCTGCCGTTGTCACAAGTAGCTCATCAAAACCATTATGTAATGCTACCCCAATATAGGACCAGATAAATACACTTGGATAGATAATATCAAAATAATGGAATCGGATATGTAGCGCTATTGCTACCCCAAGTGTCAGTGAAATAACTGCCCAAAGTGGATTACTAAGGCCAAAACCATTCCATTGATAAGATGTTAGCGTTAAGCTTATATTTGTCATCAGGCTAAATGTAATCCATGCGAAGTAAATCGAGAAGGGTATACGACCTGAGAGTGAATTATTGCTGAGAGGGTACGTTTTGTACAATTTTAATAAATACAGTACTAAAATGAACGTACTGACAATTGACACGATATATAGTTCGTGATGCCAAACAACAATCGCTAACGCCTGCATGATACATATGCTACTAAAGAGAACAGTCTGTTTCATAGTTGTCTTTTTTAGATTCATGACTAACCAATAACCAAGTAACATGTAAACCCCAATCCAAATCACATAACTAACATTAAAAGGTGCAAATATTACAGGAAAACGATTTGAAATCTCTAAAGAAGATTGACCGTTTATTTTCATGAAATAGGATGAAAAGGTTAGGATGAGTGAGACAATATAAGTGATTGTCATCAAAAAAAATCGAGGCATGTTTTCCTCTCCCTTCGTGTTAAATTGTATAGGGAAAAGACAAATAAGTATAGGACTGTAACATTATATTTCATTATAACGGAAATTTCCAACAATGTATTGCGTTGTTTCGTTAAAAATATCTACAATTTACCATTTGAATAGGCAGTCATATATTTCTTTAGTACAATAAGAATATTCAAATGTAAGGAGTGAAGTTTTAATGACTCAAAATTTAAATGATCTAGATTTATCAGTTAAACTGGATAAGAAAATGTATAAAAAGAAATTAAAAGTACTCCAATATGAAATGTTAAATGCTCAACAGTTTTTATTAAACAATAAAATTGGGCTAATTTTAGTATTTGAAGGTATGGATGCTGCTGGTAAGGGTGGCGCTATTAAGCGTCTAATTGAACGTGTTGATCCACGTGGCTATGTCGTACACCCAATTTCAGCACCTCAGCCTCATGAACTGCGCTACAATTATTTACAACGCTTTTGGAGAAAGTTGCCACAGCATGGACAAATCTCTATTTTTGATCGCTCATGGTATGGTCGTGTATTAGTTGAGCGTATTGAAGGATTTGCAACAACAGAAGAGTGGTCTCGTGCATACGAAGAAATTAATAATTTTGAAAAGATTTTAACATCAGGAGATTATATTGTTATTAAGTTTTGGCTTCAAGTATCTGATGAGGAGCAGCTTAATCGTTTCAAAGAACGCGAAGAGGATCCATATAAGTCTTGGAAGCTAACAGATGAAGACTGGCGAAATCGTGAAAAATCACCTCAGTATATAGAAGCTGCGAATGAAATGTTTGAGAAGACCGATAAGAAAAGTGCGCCATGGGTTCTAGTACCAGGTGACGATAAACAATATGCTCGTGTACAGGTGTTGCAAGAAACATTAGCACATATTGAACGTGAGGCAAAAAAACGTGGCCTTCATTTAACGAATGTATTAGGCAAAGCACATTTAGAAGATGCTGAATCATCTAGCCTTGAATTACTAGAAGAGAAGCCTAAAAAACAAAAACCAAAACAAAAACAAAAAATGAAATAATGTTATGGATGCTGTAACAACAAGACGATATGTTTTAGTTGTAGCAGCATCTTTTTTTACATACAATAAAGTAAAACTTCAATCAGTGGGTGTTTTTCCCACTGATTGTTAGTTGAACCAATCGGGCTATTACGGTCAGTTAATCGTCTACTATGTCACAGAATCTCATTTAAAAGTTGGGAAAGACATTTACTGACCGTTAAAGCGGGGTAAAGTAAAACTTCAATCAGTGGGTGTTTTTCCCACTGATTGTTAGTTGAACCAATCGGGCTATTACGGTCAGTTAATCGTCTACTATGTCACAG
>NZ_JBGCCD010000063.1:0-4080 GCF_041262405.1 Lysinibacillus sp. RC79 | reverse complement strand
AATTTAAATAAGCTGCCGCCTGCAAAATACAGACAGCAGCTTCAGAAAGTTGCCTAACCTTTTTTAAAATGTCCTTTACAAAGGGTACATATTATTTTTACGCGGACTCCTATTGCTATTGCAGGTACACGCAAGAGCATAAGCCCTAGTAGGAAGTGTTAGCGAAAACAGCCTCCTCTTAATTTAATCAAATAGTTTACTCTTCTCTCAGAGTAGACTGTTTTTTTGCATTTTTAGTAAAGTGTAATGGTAAAATGAAAAGAAAAAGGTAGTGATGATGTGGAACAAAAGCAAATGTTACAGCTCATTGCAAAAGATGTAGCTATTAAGCCAGGTCAAGCAGAGTCTGTTATTAAATTATTAGAAGAAGGAAACACCGTGCCATTCATTGCACGTTATCGTAAAGAAGCTACTGGGTCCCTTGATGAGGTGCAGATTAAAGCTGTAGAGGATCGTTATCACTACATACAGCAGCTTGAACAACGTAAAGAAGAGGTTATACGCTTAATTCATGAACAAGATAAACTAACACCTGAATTAGAACAAGCTATTCAAGCAGCAACTGTGTTACAGCGTGTAGAGGATTTATATCGACCTTATAAACAAAAACGCCGAACAAAGGCGACAATAGCGAAAGAAAAAGGGTTAGAACCTCTTGCGGATCTTCTATTAGAGTATCGTAGTGATGCCTTAGAACAATTAGCAATGGCTTTCATAGATGAGGAGAAAGTTACTAATGTAGAGGAGGCATTAGCTGGGGCTCGAGATATTTTGGCAGAGCGCTTTGCTGATGACGCGGCAATTCGTGAAAAAATACGTACGTATTCCTGGAAAGACGGAGTGCTCGTAACAAGTGTAAAGAATGCAGAGGCAGACGATAAAAACGTTTTCGAAATGTATTACGAATATGAAGAGCCTGTAAATCGAATAGTCCCACACCGTATTTTAGCTGTAAATCGTGGTGAGAAAGAGGAAATCTTAAAAGTGGCAATTCATGTACCAATAGATCGAGTACTGATGATTATGTGGAAGGAATGGATTCCTGCTACAGGTTCCTCTCCAGCAATTGCCGAAGTGAAGCTAGCGATAGAGGATTCGTACAAACGTCTAATTCAGCCTTCTATAGAACGAGAGTTACGAAATGAACTTACAGAAAAGGCAGAGGCACAGGCTATCCACATTTTCTCTGAGAATTTACGTAATCTTTTATTACAGCCTCCGATGAAAGGGAAGTTTGTATTAGGTGTTGATCCGGCGTACCGTACAGGCTGTAAGTTAGCTGTTGTAGATGAAACAGGGAAAATGCTAGAGGTTACAGCCATTTATCCACATCCTCCGAAACCAGATGTAGCAAAATCAAAAGCAATTGTGAAAAAGATCTTAGCAAAATACCCAATTACTATCATTGCCATTGGTAATGGAACGGCCTCACGCGAAACAGAGCAATTTATTGCAGATATATTGAATGAGCTTGAAACTGATACATCCTATGTTATTGTCAATGAAGCAGGGGCATCTGTTTATTCAGCGTCTGAAATTGCCCGTACAGAGTTTCCTGATTTACAGGTAGAACAGCGTAGTGCCGTTTCTATTGCGCGTCGTTTGCAAGATCCGTTGTCGGAGTTAGTAAAAATTGAGCCAAAAGCAGTTGGAGTAGGTCAGTATCAGCATGATGTCTCTCAAAAGAAATTGACTGAGTCTTTAACATTTATAGTAGAGACAGCTGTTAACCAAGTTGGTGTTGATGTTAATACAGCCTCATCTTCGCTACTGCAATACGTTTCTGGATTATCTAAAACGGTTGCGGAGAATATTGTGAAGGTGCGTGAGGAAAGTGGACAATTTACTACACGTGCTCAACTAAAGAAAATCCCACGACTTGGTGCCAAAACGTATGAACAAGCAATTGGTTTCTTACGTGTTCCAGGAGCAAAAAATGCATTTGACGCTACGGGCATTCACCCTGAAAGCTATAATGTAGCAGAGCGTATTTTAGAGGTAGTACAAATTGATAAAAAAGAGCTTGGGTCACAGAAGGCAGAGGAAGCGATTGCAAAACTAGATGTAGAGAAATTAAGTGAAGTTTTAGATATTGGAGTTGTCACAATACATGATATTGTGGATACATTAATGAAACCAAGTCGCGATCCACGTGATGCATTCCCTCAGCCTCTGCTGAAAACAGATGTATTAAAAATGGAAGATTTACAAGTTGGGATGGAATTGCAAGGTACAGTGAGAAACGTAGTTGATTTCGGAGCATTTGTAGATATTGGAGTGAAGCAGGACGGGCTTGTGCATATTTCTAAATTACAAAAAAGACGTATTAAACATCCATTAGAGGTTGTTGCTCTCGGTGACATTGTGACGGTTTGGGTAGAACAAATAGATGTCAATAAAGGGCGCATTTCATTAACAATGCTACCTCCTAAAGATCAAACTATCGAAGCGTAAGTGAAACTTTATCAGTGAGGGTTTTCTTCATCCCCACTGATTTGCGGGATAAATTTATACCACACTGTCTATACTACGCAGTGTGGTATTCTTGTTGTTAGAGGTGATATAGATTATGAACAATGAGGAACTACAAAATCTTGTTAGTCGAATATCATTAGAAAGTTTCCGGAAGCCATTTATGCATCAAGCATATTTTAATTCAAGGCTACGTTCGACAGGTGGGCGTTATCTTTTACAATCACACAATATTGAAGTTAATCCAAAAGCTTATGAATTGTATGGTATTAGTGAAGTTGAAGGGATCGTTCGACACGAATTATGTCATTATCATTTACATTTGGAAGGCAAGGGGTATCAGCATCGCGACAAAGATTTTCGAGAGCTATTAGTAAAAGTGAATGCTCCTCGTTTTTGCTCATTATTACAAACCCCTAAGACATCTCAAAAAAAGCGACGCCGACTTTATACATATACATGTGTAAAATGCCAACAATTATATGTAAGAAAAATTAGAATGAATGTGGGGAAATACTGCTGTAGCAAGTGTTTAGGACGTTTAAAACTAGTGGAATAAAAAAACTTAATAAAAAAGGTTGACGTTTACTGAAGATGTCCCTATAATAGTAAAAGTCGACAAGATAACGACGACAAAACATATGGATTATTCCGAAGTAGCTCAGTTGGTAGTAGCACCTGACTGTTAATCAGGTTGTCGCAGGTTCGAGTCCTGCCTTCGGAGCCATGGCCCCTTGGTCAAGTGGTTAAGACACCGCCCTTTCACGGCGGTAACACGGGTTCGAATCCCGTAGGGGTCATTTCATTAGTTTAATTCATAAAAATATAGTAACATTGGTCCCGTGGTGTAGCGGTTAACATGCCTGCCTGTCACGCAGGAGATCGCCGGTTCGATCCCGGTCGGGACCGCCACTTATTGGGGTATAGCCAAGCGGTAAGGCAACGGATTTTGATTCCGTCATGCCTAGGTTCGAATCCTAGTACCCCAGCCATTCATTTCTTAATAGGAGCCATTAGCTCAGTTGGTAGAGCATCTGACTTTTAATCAGAGGGTCGAAGGTTCGAGTCCTTCATGGCTCATCTTTTATAAGAAAAAAAGGTTGACTTCCTAGATTATCATAGTATAATAAGAAAGTTCCTAATTGAATGCGGTCGTGGCGGAATGGCAGACGCGCTAGGTTGAGGGCCTAGTGGGGGCAACCCCGTGGAGGTTCAAGTCCTCTCGGCCGCACCAAGTCAATTTATGAATATATACAATATGCGCCCGTAGCTCAATTGGATAGAGCGTCTGACTACGGATCAGAAGGTTATGGGTTCGACTCCTGTCGGGCGCGCCATTTTAAATAAATATTATTTATTTCGCGGGTGTAGTTTAATGGTAAAACCTCAGCCTTCCAAGCTGATGTCGTGAGTTCGATTCTCATCACCCGCTCCAAAAAACTTTTTTTAAAAAACTTGTTGACATTCAAATTTTTATGTCGTATGATATAAAAGTTGTCACTACAAGATAACAACATGAACCTTGAAAACTGAACAAGCAAAACGTAATCAATAAAGTTTTTAGTAGCTAACCTTGAGTTGGTGAACGAAACAAAATTTTGGACATCA
>NZ_JBGCCD010000062.1:0-5799 GCF_041262405.1 Lysinibacillus sp. RC79 | reverse complement strand
GAAAGTGATGAGACTTTCTTTCGTGAATCTTTAAAAGGTCGTAGATTTACACATCGTAAACCAAAAAAACGAGGAGAAAAGGATGAAAAACGAGGAATTTCAAATCAGAAAATTGCTGTAGTTGTAGCACAAGATCGAAATAACAATATTATTGCGAGGATGGCGGGTAGAGGTCGTGTGAAAGCAGAAGAAATTGATGCGGTTATCGGGGATTATATAGCCCGTTCTTCTTTGTTATGTACAGACACAGCTACCAACTATAAAAAATTCGCAGCAGCAAAAGATCTTAAACACGAAACAATTAATCTTAATCAAAATCAACGAGTAAAAAAAGGGATATTCCACATACAACACGTTAATAACTTCCACAATCGCTTAAAGGGATGGCTGGAGCGTTTCCAAGGTGTGGGAACTCATTATTTGGATAACTACCTCTATTGGTTCCGTTGGCTTGAATTAGGCAAGAATTTATCATTTGATAAAAGAGTAGAGCAAATGCTTATTTCAGCGTGTCAAAAGTCGAACTATACAACGGTTGAGATGTTGCGAAGTACATAAAATAGACCTCGAAATAGAGGTCAATAAATTACTTTTCTACTGTGATATATTCATCATCTTTTAGTCTCGTAATTTCGCAATTTTCAAGGGTTTCAAATTCTTGGAGTCTATCTTCAATTGTCTTGCTTGTACTATCCTTGAACAAATCTTCTCTGTCGTAGTGAGGAAAAACAAGTTGGTCCGTTAATCCTAATGCTGAAAAATCTTTAGTATTTAGTGTATCCATTTGCGGAGTAAAGGAATGAACGACTTTGATGTTGGGACCAAGTAGAATAGCACCAGCACTAACGCCTACAATAACTACATTTTTTGAAACTAACTGTCTTAGGATTTTATCTGCACCACTCTGTTTAGTATGAAATAGCAAGTTAAATGGATTTCCACCGTTAATGTATATGACATCTTTTTGTGTAAGACTTTCTGGGTTATCAAATTCCAAGTCAATGAAATCAATGTTTTGGAACCCCATTTCTCTAAAATCTTCTTTTGCTTTTTGTGCATACCTATTATTCTCCCTGTGTGGTGAAGCAGTTGTGATAATAGCGACCTTCATATCGTTAACTTCACCATCAATGAGTATTAAAAAGTGGTTTTTTATAGCGTCAGTATAAAAACCATTAGAAGTTAATAATAATTTCAACATAATCAGCCTCCTTCTATTCTCTATTTTGTTTTTGTTATCCTTATTTTAGCAAAAAATTAAAGGGGTTAGAACTTTTGACTCAAAAACAACAATCTTTGAGAAAACAGCCTTAGTTATTTACTTTAGCAAAAGTTAATCTTTATATAGTTAAATACGCTCATTAGTATTTAGATATTTAATTATGCCTTTTATTAATTTCGATGTAATATTACCTATAGTATAAAAAGGTAATATTATGGATTTTATAGGTATTATATATTAAAATAGGTAATAGTTATTTTTACATACTTTTATAGATCATTGTAGGATATGAATATGTAAAAAATATATGGATAGGAGTGTAAAAGTTGATAATACTAGATAGACCTTATGTTTCTGATTTATTAGTGCACACAATTAGTAAGAATAAAATTCCAGTTATCAAATTAAATGAAGTTTTTATACCAAACGAATCTACTATAAATTTAAAAAAGGTAGACGATTTGTTGATTGAATTAGAGAAGAGGAATTGTCCGATTCTCTTTAACTCTGAAAATGGACTTAATATTTTATCAAAATATGCACCTAATCACTATTTAACAACTGTTACAGATATTTTGAAAAATAAAGTTACTTTCAGGAAAACATTAAGTAGACATTATAAAGATTTCTTTTTCACAGAAGTTTCTCTAAAAGAATTAGAAGAATTAGATCCTAGTGCTCTACCTTTCCCTATTATTGTTAAGCCTGTTATAGGATATTCAAGTATAGGTGTACATCGTATTGATAAGGTAGAAGAATATAAAGAAACTATTAAACAACTTAAATTTGAAATGGAAGTTACAAGTTCAGACTATCCAATCGAAGTTATTAATAACCAATCATTTATAATTGAGAAATTAATTGAAGGTGATGAATACGCTGTTGACGTATATTTTACAGAAGACGGGGAACCTGTTATCTTAAATCTTTTTAAAAGAATGTTTAGGCATGAGAAAGACATGAGCGATAGAATTTACTATACGAGTAAGCAAGTAATAAATGAGTCCCTCAACAAAATTCAAGAATTTTTAGGAACTATTTCATCGTTCTTCGCTTTAAAACTTGCCCCTATACATATTGAAATTCGCATCGATAATGAGGGACAGATTGTTCCAATTGAAGTAAATCCACTTAGATTTGCTGGTATCGGTACAAATGAACTTGGCGTTCATGCATATGGTGTAAACGCATGTGAGTACTTTTTTAAACAACAAAAGCCTGATTGGGAAAATATAGTTAATCAAATGGATGATTCAATTTATAGTTTTTGTTGTGCTGAAATAGATGCCTCTATTGATTGTAAGCAAGTTGTATCTATTAATCATGAAGCATTTAAACTAAATTTTGATGAAATTTTAGAATATCGACCAATGAAAGTGAATGAAAGCTCTACCTTTGCTGTAATCTTTCATAAATCACCGGATTTAAATGAGAATATAAGGTTATTGAACTTAGATCTGAATCAATATATTACGTTAAATGAATTGGTATTTGTTTAATAATGATTAATTTTTTTATTACAGTTAGGAGCGTTAATGATGTTTAAAGGTATGACAATTAGAAAGAAAATATTATTAAACGTATTAATGCCTATTGTTGTTATAAGCACAATTTTTAGCTTTGCCATTTTTATTGTAGCTGAGCGTTTAATTGATGGGTATATTATTCCTCAGTTTGAAGAGAGCTTAATGATGAAAATGGAGGATTTTGATGAGCTATTTGATAAAGAATTAATCAATAGTGCTAAAACAAACAAAAGTGCATATCAAGAATTATTGTCTAGAGGAAATGCATTTCAAGAAAAGTATGATTTAGAAAATGTGTATATTATGAGTAAAGTAGATAATAAAGAAGTCATTTTATTTTTAGGCAATGACGATAAGTATTTATCACCACTAGCGTTTACAGATGAACAAAAAGCAGCGCTGGGCACAACTAAAATGGTTACAAGTGATATTTATATAGATGATTACGGTGCTCATAAGTCTACATTTTTACAAGTTCAAGGAACAGATTCTGTCTTAGGATTAGATGAAGATGCAGATTTTATAGTTGATTTAGAAAATTTATTAATAAAAGTATGTGTATTATTAGCACTTATATTTATTGTGGTAAGTGGTATATTAGCATATTTCACTGCTAAAAGAATTTCTAAACCGTTAAATCAACTTGTAGATTACACTAAAGTAATTGCAGCTGGTGATTTAACGCAGGAAATAAAAAATACAAGTAATGACGAAATTGGTCAGCTTGCATCAAGTTTTAATAGTATGCAAGTACAGCTAAAAGATGTTATAGGGCATGTATCCTCAACAGCAGACTATGTAGCAAATGGGTCTAAAGAATTGACTCAAAGTATAGAGCAAGTGACAGAAATGACTAATCAGGTATCAGCGGCGATTCAGGAAGTTTCAGTAAGTAGCGAAATGGTAACAACTGGGGCTATTCAAAATCAAATTGCGATTAGAGAAATATCAGAGGGTATAGTAGAAATTACGGAATCTACCACGAATGTCTCTGATGAATCTATTAAGACATCTGAAGAATCCAATCAAGGTAATAATGTTATTCAACAATCCGTACAAGGAATTGATTCGATTAACGAGCTTTCAAAAGCCTCTATGCAAATGACAGAACAAATGCATCAACGTTCTAAAGAAGTAGGACAAATTACAAATGTAATTACAAGTATTTCAGATCAAATTAATTTACTTGCACTAAATGCAGCTATTGAGGCTGCTCGTGCAGGTGAATATGGAAAAGGGTTTGCTGTTGTTGCAGATGAAATAAGACATTTAGCAGAACAATCTGCCCAATCTGCTAATGACATTACTAAATTAATCTCTGAAATGCAAAACAATTCTAATGAATCTGTTGACGCTATTACGAGAGTAGTAAATGAAATTGATCAAGAGACTGTCGCAATTAGATTGGCTGGAGATACTTTCCGAAAAATCTCATCTCTAATTTCAAACATTAGTATGCGAACGCAATCAATTGCTTCAACAGTAGAACAAATATCAGCAAGCTCTGAACAAGTATTAGGGACTACTGAGACAACTGTGCAATCATTGGAGCAAACATCAGCAGGTACCCAAAACATTGCTTCAACTATGCAAGAGCAATCTGCTTTTATGGAAGAAATGCTAGGAACTGCTAATCAAGTAAACGAGATGGTTGAAAACTTAAAAGGTCAAATTGCACATTTTAAAATTAAGTAATCTAAGCAATAACATAAACTAAGTTAAAAGGATTAGCTCTATCTTGAACAGAGTTAATCCTTTTACTGTTTTTAAATCCGTATGTCAGCATCAAAGTAGTTTGTAAATTCGACAAAATACTCATTGAGTTCGTTCTATTTGTATATAACTCTTTATATAATGTAAAGATTACTTGAAAAAGGAGAGGGAATTTTGTGGATTGATGGTGTTTTTTCTGGTGGCGGTTTGAAGGGATTTGCACTAGTTGGGGCGTATCAAGTACTAGAAGCTGAAAATTTTCGCTTTAAACGGGTAGCTGGGACGAGTGCCGGGGCCATATTAGCTGCTTTTATTGCTGCGGGATATAGCGGAAAAGAAATCCAGACTATGTTAGAAGAGTTGGATGTACCTTCATTATTAGATCAAAGGAAAACAATCTTACCATTCCCGTTTATGAAGTGGGTTAATGTTTATCACCATTTAGGTTTATATAAAGGAAAAGCATTAGAAAAATGGTTTTTTCAAAAATTAGCTGCAAAAGGAGTTTATACATTCGGAGATTTACCTAGAGACTCGTTAAAATTAGTGGCGTCAGATTTAACAAATGGCAGAATGATAGTTTTACCAGACGATTTACAAAAATATCATATTGAAGCGAGGAATTTTTCTGTAGCCAGTGCTTTACGTATGAGCTGTGGTATACCCTTTTTCTTTGAACCTGTTACATTAAAAACAGGAAAAGGAGATTCAGTTATTGTAGATGGCGGCGTATTGAGTAATTTTCCGTTATGGGTATTTGATGATAGAGAAGGGCGTAAAGTGCGACCGATTATAGGGCTTAAATTGAGTAGACGTAGAGAAGAACAACACCCACATGAAATTAAAAACGGATTAAATTTATTTGAAGCTTTATTTTCTACTATGAAAGATGCTCATGATGAAAGGTATATCTCAAGACGGCATGAAAGAGATATTATTTTCATCCCTGTCGATGATTATAGCTCCACACAATTTGATTTAGATGAAGAGACTAAAGAAACCCTTTTAGAGATTGGAAGAAACCGTACTATTCAATTTTTAAAATCGTGGCCAAGGTTTAGGTTATAAAACTTTTAAAAAAAACGAATAAAACTATTGACGTTCTATGAAGTGGATGATATTATATAAAAGTTGCTGCTGAACATTCAGCTAGAACAATATGAAAATAAAATAACTGTTTGACATTAGTTATAAAACATGTTATTATATAAAAGTTGACTCTTAACAAAGAGATAACGATTGTAAATGAACCTTGAAAACTGAACAAGCAAAACGTAATCAATAAAGTTTTTAGTAGCTAACCTTGAGTTGGTGAACGAAACAAAATTTTGGACATCA
>NZ_JBGCCD010000061.1:0-6267 GCF_041262405.1 Lysinibacillus sp. RC79 | reverse complement strand
AGGGGGAAGCCCCCAACTACCATCGGCGCTAAAGAGCTTAACTTCCGTGTTCGGTATGGGAACGGGTGTGACCTCTTTGCCATCATCACTAGACTTTTTTCGGCTTTCAATATATGTCATATCTTGAAACCCTTATGTATTTCGTTTTGAAGTTTATTACTTGTCCTTCAAGACAAGAATTATTGTATAACGTTTCCTCACATTACGCAACACTTTTTTATAAAAAAAGAGAAATTAATACTTTTTGAAGATATTTTTGTAATGTAAGAGAAATTATCACTCTGCTATTTATTATAGCAATTGTTCAATTAAAAGAAAACAATTAATTTATCAGTTGTGTTTTTATCTATTTTAATTCATTAAAAAACGCTGATTTCCGATATGAGCTACTCCTTTCCGACTGTCGAGCCGCTTCGCTTTTCGTAGGAATCTTAAATCTGCGACAGGATCATTCAGAGTAGCCCTTCGTTACATCAACTTAAAAAGCAAAATATAAACAACAAACTATTTAATAGATTCAATTAACATGCCTGTTAATTTATTATTTCAAAATTATTTAATTATAGCTTTCAAGTTTCATCTTATCCTTAAACATATTAAGCCCTAGATTTACTGTTCAGGCGAAAGAACATTTACTTATTTTACCTGAGAAACAAGCAATCATACCTCTGCATAATTGTGTCTGGAAGCTTTAGGCCAACAAATGTTTTTTGCGCGAAAGCGAAGCGTCAGCAGAAGGTGTTTATACACCCGCTGACGTTGCACTTTCGTTACCGAAAACATCTGCTAAAGAAGCTAAATAACAGAAAGTGCCATTTGTAATCGATCAATTTCCTCAAAAGTTGTTGCTGAACCAAAAGATATTCTAAAAAACTGACGTGCCGCTTCCATAGAATAGCCCATTGATAAAATCGCCTTCGTACCAGATTCACTATGAATATCACAGGCACTTCCTGTGGAAATACATATCCCCGCTTCATTTAATTTTAACAAAACGTATTGCCCCTCTACTCTTTTCATCAATACACCACAAATATTAGGCAATTGCTCCTTACTCTCAATTATTTGACACGTTTCTTGTAAATTTCCCTTAAAGCTTTGACGTAATGCTTCATAATGCTTCCGCTCATATTGATAGTCTTCAATCGCCGTAGCAAAAGCGACAATAGCTGGGGTATCTAGTGTTCCTCCCCTTAACCCACGCTCATGCGTGACACCTGGTGCTAATGCAGGAACACGGAGCTTAGGATTAATATAGATAGCTCCACATCCTTTTGGCCCACCTATTTTATGAGCTGAAACGGTAATAGCATCTACTTGCTGTTTTAACGGAAGTTTACAGAAGGACTGTACACAATCGACATGCAAGAGAACGTTTGATTGTTTTGCAATTTCGGCTATTTCTTCAATAGGTTGAATAGAGCCTATCTCTGAATTTACATGTTGGATAGTGATTAAAGCCGTATCTTCTTGTATTGCTTCTCGTAGTTGCTTCACATGAATACAACCATCTTGCTGTAAAGGTAACTTCGTGACCACAAACCCCATTTTTTCAAGTGTATTTAAAGCCGCATGTACGGATGTGTGTTCAGCTTGTGATGAAATAATGTGCTTCCCTTTATTTGACGCTAAAGCTAATGACAAAATCGAAATTAAATTGCCCTCAGTTCCGCTTCCAGTAAAAATGACACCGTCACTATTTACTCCAAGAGATCTTGCTACAACAGCTCTTGCCTGTTCAACAAAATAATGCGCTTGCCCCCCTAGATCATGTAAGCTTGCACTATTTCCATAATACTGCTTTGCTACCTCACAATATGCTTTAAGAGCTTTTGGAGTCATTGGAGAAGTTGCAGCGTAATCTAGATAAATCATCTTATTCTTCCTTTCTAGTTTATCAGGTCTTGTTTTCTCTTTTATTTTATGTAAAGATATGTGTCAAGACAACTGTAAAGAAGGTATGTGTATGGATGTAATGACAGATGTACTTATTATTGGTAGCGGTATTGCTGCACTTCAAACTGCTCGACTTCTCGAAGGACATTTTCAAGTACAGATCGTTACAAAATGTTCAGTTAAAATGAGTAGTTCTTATCGTGCTCAAGGTGGTATTGCTGCCGTTACAAGTCAAGAAGATCATCCAAAGTTTCACATTGCTGATACGTTGACTGCTGGTGAATATCATCATGAAAGAAGGAATGTTGAAGTACTAATAGAAAACGGCACAGAAATTATGCGCGATTTATTAAATAAGGGCTTCCCAGTTGATCGACAAGTTGATGGGTCCCCTGCTTTAGGCCTTGAGGGGGCACATAGTCATCACCGCATTTTACATGCAGGCGGTGATCGTACTGGCCAAGTAATGATAGATTATTTGCTCAATCAACTTACATCTAATATCGTTGTGAATTGCTATGAAATGGCTTACGAGCTTTTATTGAATACAGATGGAGATTGCGTTGGCGTTTTGACAAAGGGGCCAGAGGGAATGAAGCGCTACCTTGCCCACCATGTCATTCTCGCGACAGGAGGTGCAGGTGCTATTTATTCTTGTACGTCTAACTTTGCTACGAACACTGGAGATGGTATCGCTTTAGCATACCGTGCAGGAGCTGCCATCAGTGATATGGAATTTATGCAATTTCACCCTAGCTTACTTTGGTGTGAAGGGCAGGCTAAAGGTTTAGTCTCTGAAGCTGTACGCGGCGCCGGTGGAATGTTTGTCGATGCACAGCGTCATCCCATAATGAAAGGCATACATGAACAGTTGGACTTAGCACCACGCCATATTACTGCACATGCATTATTTAATAAACGTACTGCTGGGCAGGAAACATTTATTGATATTTCAAGTATTGAACACTTTGAAATAAAATTCCCTACGATTGCTCAGCTTTGCTATGACAATCATGTTAATTTACAAGATGGATTAATTCCTGTAGCACCAGGTAGCCATTTCTTAATGGGTGGTGTTGTTGCTGATGACAAGGGAAGAACTTCTATTCCTAATCTATATGCAATTGGAGAAGTTGCTTGTACAGGGGTGCATGGTGCCAATCGTTTAGCTAGTAACTCTCTTTTAGAAGGAATTGCGTTTGGGCAAAGAACAGCCCAATACATTATTCAAACAGGTTGCAAGCAAAATAGTTTCTTGATCGATGACAAACATCACCAACAAACAATGCCATCATTATTTACAAAAGATCAATTACGACAAATGATGATGCACACATTAGGCATTGTGAGAAATCCTATTGATATGCAACACTTCGTACAACAATTGCCCTCAATGCAAACACTTCTTCATGTTGATTTAGACGGCTTGAATCGACAGGAACTTGAACTTTATATGATGCATATTGTCGCTATATTAATGGCACACGCAGCCATTACACGAAAAGAAACTCGAGGAGCACATATTCGCATTGATAAACCACAATATGATCATCAGTGGGCAAACCGCTGGATCATTTTTCAACAAGGACAGATGAAAGTGAGGAATTCATTATATGAATATCATCAAACTCGAGGAATTGCTAAAGCAATTTTTTAATGAGGATATAGGCGATGGAGATTTATCGAGTGAATTTATATTTTCTCCAGAACAGCAGGGATCTTTTTCTTTTTATGCGAAAGAAAACGGCATTTTTTGTGGAGCCCTTATCATTAAGCATGGATTTCTTCTTCTTGATCGATCAATGGATATTATCCTTTATAAACAAGATGGTGAAAAAGTAAATGCCGGTGATGTTCTTGCTATTATCCAAGGACCTCTTCAAAAGTTATTAATGGGTGAGCGTGTAATTTTGAATCTTATCCAGCGTATGTCTGCTATTGCTACAGCTACAAATTTAGCGGTGCTAGAAACAGCAGGTACTAATGCGAAAATATGTGATACGCGCAAAACAATGCCTGGAATGCGTATGTTAGATAAATATGCTGTTAGAGTCGGTGGCGCCTATAACCATCGCAATGGTTTATACGATGCGATAATGCTAAAGGATAATCATATTGCTTTTGCAGGTAGTATTACTAAAGCAGTACAGGCTGCTCGTGAGAAAATCGGTCACACCATTAAAATCGAAGTCGAAATCGAAACAAAAGCACAACTAGATGAAGCAATTGCAGCTGGTGCAGATATCATTATGTTTGATAATCGTAGCCCTGAAGAAATACGTAAATGGCTTCCAGCAGTTCCTCCACATATTGCTACAGAAACTTCAGGCGGCATTTCGCTTCATAACTTAAATAGTTATGCTAAAACAGGTATTCAATGGATTTCACTTGGAGCGCTAACACACTCAGTAACAGCCTTTGACATAAGTGCACTTGTACAAACGAAAGGAGCTAATTCCATTGTCCATCACTAGTTTATTACAACAAACGTCACTACTACCAGAGCATTATCGTGCTTTAACTAAAAATGACATGGAATCTCGCATTCTAGCCATAAAAAAGAAATTAGGTAGTAAGCTCTTCATCCCTGGGCATCATTATCAAAAAGATGAAGTGATTCAATTTGCTGATGCGACAGGGGATTCCTTGCAGCTTGCTCAATTATCAGCAGCTAACAAGGAAGCTGAACATATAGTATTTTGTGGCGTACACTTTATGGCGGAAACAGCTGATATGCTTACAACTGAACAGCAGCATGTTTACTTACCTGATATGCGTGCAGGCTGTTCAATGGCAGACATGGCAGACATTTATCAAACAGAACAAGCATGGCCGATTTTACAGGAACTCTTTGGCGATACCATTCTTCCTCTAACATATGTCAATTCTACTGCTGCTATTAAAGCCTTTACGGGGCGACATGGTGGAGCCTGCGTAACATCGTCCAATGCAAAAGAAATGGTTAAATGGGCATTTACGCAAAAACCACGTATTTTCTTTTTACCAGATCAACATTTAGGTAGAAATACTGCATACGATTTAGGAATACCGCTTGAAAATATGGCAGTTTGGAACCCTCATACAAATATGCTTGAGACAGATCAGTCCCCAGAAAACATTCAAATCATCTTATGGAAGGGACACTGCTCTGTACACGAAGGTTTTACAGTTCAGCATACGGAGCTTATACGTCAAGCTCATCCAAATATGCGTATCATTGTTCATCCTGAATGTAGTCGCGAAGTTGTTGCCGCAGCAGATGATGCAGGTTCTACAAAATACATTATTGATACGATTAAAAAGGCTCCGAGTGGTTCAGCATGGGCAATCGGTACTGAAATGAATCTCGTTAATCGTATGATCAAGCAGCACCCTGATAAGCAGATTATCTCTTTAAATGAGAACTTCTGTCCTTGTCTTACAATGAATCGAATTGACCTTCCACATCTACTTTGGTCCTTAGAAAGTATAGAAAAGGGGCAGCCACATAATCGTATTGAAGTAGATGCTCACATTGCGGAAGAAGCACGTAGCTCACTTGAAAGAATGCTATTAAAAGCTTAAGAACAAATGCGCTAAAGCTTTTATATCCGGCCCTAGGGATCAAAGCAACCTTGAGGATGTAACGTTTTAACCTAGACTAAAACTATATCCAGGGATAACTACAAATCAATTATGCCTCGGCATAATTGCGTCCGGAATCGGCTTTGTGCTTAGGCCTGCAGATGTTTTTTGCGCGAAAGCGTAGCGGAAGCAGCACCGATGCAGGTCAGTTAGCCGTTATCGCATGGATGCGATGATTTTAGGCTAACATCCTTTAAGTACTCCATTCCGATTCCGTGACATCCGCCGGAGGCTTTAGGCCAACACGAAGTTGGTCACTCAGTCGTTGCCACAGGACGTGGCGTTCTTAGACTGAGTTCCTCTATTTTAATGTTTGGACACCCGCTAAAAAGTAATTTATATCTGCATTCATCTCACCACCTATAGGGGTGCGAGACTTCTGCTGAAAGAAATTAAAAGTCTGTAGTTTCTTTAACAATAACCAAACGTCTACTCATTTCTGGTAGACGTTTGGTTATTGTAGTTATTTGAGTCTTCTACGTGACATGTTGCAATGTTTGTTTTCAATTTAATTAATTTCAACATTTAATTTAAAAATTGTTTATGAGAAAAATATTAGAATCTTACTCCTCATATCAAATCCTATATAGAATCTTAAAAGCTATCTTTATACAAAAAAATGCAGTAGATGTAATTTACATCTACTGCATTTTTTTAGTATGACCCGTACGGGATTCGAACCCGTGTTACCGCCGTGAAAGGGCGGTGTCTTAACCACTTGACCAACGGGCCAATGGCGGAGAAGGA
>NZ_JBGCCD010000060.1:0-7659 GCF_041262405.1 Lysinibacillus sp. RC79 | reverse complement strand
TACTATTAACCACCGCTCGTTTTTTCTTCATTATAAACAAAAATACCCTATAAGATGACCTTTTTGAAAGTGTCTATCTTATAGGGTACATTTTAAAATTTAAGCAACCTATATTTATTTAGGACAGCCCCCTAAAATTTTAGAGCGAAACACCTTCACTTACTAAGATAGATTCCTGTAATTTTTTTATTGCCTTCCTTTGTATTCTTGATACATGCATTTGAGAAATCCCTAATCGTTCCCCAACTTCTTTTTGAGTGAGTTGTTCTAAATATGTAAGCTGAATTATTTCTCTTTCTCTCTCATCTAAAATACTCATAGCGTCAGATACAATCATTCTTTTATTGGTCATTTCAAAGCCGTCATCTTCTTTACCCATAATATCAAATAACGTTACTGTGCCACCGTCAGAATTTGACTCTATTGAATGATCCATAGAAAGAGCATGGTAACTACGGCTCATCTCCATAGCCTCTAAAACTTCTTCTTCTTCCACTTCTAATTGATCTGCGATTTCTATAATAGAGGGAGAACGCTGCAACTCAATTGTCAACGCTTCAACTGTTGTTTTAATGCGCGGCCCTAATTCTTTTATCCGTCTTGGTACATGAACATCCCACGTTTTATCACGTAAAAAGCGTTTTATTTCTCCAACAATCGTTGGTACAGCAAATGCTTCAAAGCTACGACCAACATCAGGGTTAAAACGTCTTATTGCACCTAGCAACCCGAGCATACCTACTTGAGTAATATCATCATAATGAGATTTACCATTCGAATATTTGCGTGCAATGGACTCAACTAAATATCGATAATGCATCACTAAATTTGTTTGTGCTTCATCATCCTCTGTTGATTGGTACAATGCAATCCACCTTAGTATATCTTCCTTGGACGAAGTTTTATGTGGTGATTCTTTCGACATTGTTTTCCACCCGCTCTCTAGCGACATACTTTGTCATAAAAACAGTTACGCCACCATCGTTATTTATCATCACCTCATCCATCAAAGTTTCCATTAAATAAAGCCCTAAACCACCTTCACGTAGACCCGCTATACCCTCTTCAGGATGATATGGACCAATTTTCGACTTTATTTCCTCAAAATTAAAACTATTGCCGTAATCTGCAATCATCATTTCTATTTTATTTTCATACAAAGCGCAACCAATGACGATTTCTCCTTCTTCTTCGTCCTTATACGCATGATGTACAACATTCGTTACCGCTTCACTTACTGCAATTTTTATATCCTCAATATCATCATAATTAAACCCAACCCGACTAGCTAAGCCAGAAACCGTCAATCGAATCACACTGACAAATTGCGGTTTTGCAGGAACCCTTATCTCAATATAATCAAATTCCTTCATTTTCGTAATCCACCTTTTTATCAGTTTCAATATCCATTAAATCGCTTAAACCAGTAATTTCAAACAACCTTTGTAATCTATTCGACAAACCAACAAGTTTAACCTTACCATTTTCACGTAACGTTCTTTTATAAAAGGCTACAAAAATACCTAACCCTGTACTATCCATATAATTAACTTTTGATAAATTAAGCACTATTTCTAATCCTTCAGTAATTTTCACTGCCTCTAATTCCTCCCTAAGACCTGAAGCAGTAAAAGTATCTATTTCGCCCTCGATAAATCCATATAGTTTATTATCAAGTTCTTTAAAGTGTATCGCCATGTCCATGCAGCACACCTCCACCATATTTTTTAGACTTTTTTTCTATTCCCGTAATTACAAAAATTCAAACCGAAATAACTATTTTTTTATAATTGTAACTGTAAAATCATCTGATAGTTTAAAATCCTGTATTTTTTCAATTTGCTTATAAAGAAGATTACATAATTGTTGAGCTGATAAGTATTTATTTTCCAATATTAATGATGTAATGACCTCTCGTGAATTCAATTCATCATGCGATCTGAATTCAGTAACACCATCCGTCATTATTATGACGATATCATTTTCTTCCAAAGCAATTTCATTATACGAATATTTCGTTTCTGGCAACACCCCTAGTAATAAACCTGTCGATTCCAAAGGGAAAAATTTATCATGTTTAGCACTATAATGGAGAGCTGGCTCGTGACCTGCAGAAGCATAAGAAAAAATACTTTTTCGCGTATCCAAGCAACCGTAAAACATAGAAACAAACATACTGTCGTCTACACTCTTTTCAATTACTCGATTGATGACCTCTAATACATATGAAGGATTTTTATATGCATATTCTAACGTTTCAAGGCCATATTTCACCATAGACATACATAATGCAGCTGGCACACCTTTACCTACCACATCTGTCACAGCTACACTCAAATAATCCTCTCGATTATATAAAAGATGTACATAATCTCCATTCATCTTCCGGATTGGGATAGATATCATTCCTATATCAATACTTGAAAGTTGTGGCACGTCTGTTTTAAGTAATGTTTCCTGAATGTTTGAAGCGATTTTCATTTCCATTTCATACTCAGCTTGTTTTTGTAATAAACTTTGGTGCTCCCTATGAGCCATTCCATAATGCACCATAACTTCGATAAGAAAATCATATGCAAGCTGTTCTTCACTCATTCTACGTGGAAATAGTTTCTCAACTGCGTTTTTATGAATACTTACAACATCCTCTGGAGATATATTCTTTTGGATTAACTGGCGAGTGAAATTTTGAGCAATATACAAATTCTTTTCAGTTTGATCGGCCATATAATCTGACAAAATCTTTTTATATTGAGATTCTAATCGTTCCAACAAAATTCCACATCCTAACGCAGCCATTTTTCAGCCCTTATCGTTGTTCCTTCTCCAATAACCGAGTGAATAACCATACTGTCCATCAGTCGATTAACGCCTGGTAAACCTGCACCAAGCCCTCCTGAAGTGGAGTAGCCATCCTCCATCACTTTCCGAACATCTTCTATTCCTGGACCTTGATCAGTTGCAATAACAATTATTTTCTTCTCAATGTCTGTCTCAACTTTTTCAATTTCAATGACACCTAACCTTGCATATAAATATATATTTCGAGCTAGTTCACTTATAGCTGTGGTGATTCGAGCCTGATCAACAGTGTCAAATCCAAGTGCCTTTGCTTCGTTACGCCCCAGTTGTCTTGCTGCTACTATATCCCACTCAGTAATAATTTCAACCGAAGACTTTATTGTCACTGCTGTCCCCCCAATTCCTTTCGGAGTTATACTGTTACACTTTTTTTCGACCTACTTAACTAAATACTTTAAATAATTTAATAATCTTATCAATTTTACCTTGGCGTAATCATTGTTGACGCTAAGCTTTCGCACAGACAAATCCCTGTTGTTGTATGAGGATAAAATGTATACCTTCTTAAACCTCTCGATATTTTTTCAAAAATCTATTCTAAATGTAGATTTCGAGTATATCTTAAATCTATTAATACCATTTTTGAATAGTGATTTCAATTTATGGTAATGGAGTATTTGAGAATACACTATCAATTTCGCCTTGGCGTAATTGCGTCTGGATTTTGAATTGTGTCCAGGCCTGCACGAGGGGCGACACGATGTCGGTCATTTCGGCAATGCCACAGGACGTGGCGTTTTTACCGATGCAGGTCAGTTAGCCGTTTTCGCAGGATGCGAAGGTTTTAGGCTAACATCCTTTATTCATTCCTTTGAAAATCCGTGACATCCGCCGGAGGCTTTGGGCCAACAGATGTTTTTTGCGCGAAAGCGAAGCGTCAGCGGCAGCAGCATGATGTTGGTCACTCAGTCGTTGCCACAGGACGTGGCGTTCTTAGACTGAGTTCCTCTATTTCAGTAGGTGTTTGGACACCTACTGAATGAAGATAAAAAAAGCATCGAGATGAAAATTCATCTCGATGCCTCTATACACATATGTATATCAAAATTTAACAAGCCCTAAACTAATCATCAATGCACCATCAACTTTCTCCATCAACGCATGGTCAAGTTGCGTAATACGATCTGTCAATCTTGACTTATCAATCGTCCGCACCTGCTCGAGCAGAATAACCGAGTCACGTTCAAAACCATACTTTTCAGCATTGATTTCGACGTGCGTCGGCAACTTTGCTTTTTGAATCTGTGCGGTAATAGCTGCGATGATGACAGTCGGACTAAATCGATTGCCAATATCATTTTGAATAATCAGCACCGGCCTAGTGCCCCCTTGCTCGGACCCAACTACCGGCGATAAATCTGCAAAAAAAACGTCACCACGTTTTACATTCAAAGTGTCATCCCCCGCTAACGAGACGCTCCACCGTATGTTGTGCTTCATATTCTGCATGCAAGCATTCACTTGCAATACTCAGATTAATATGAGACATTTCAACATATCCTTTCATCATAGCTTCCCGTATTTGATTTGGTTGCTCCTGCATTAAAACTTTGCGCGACAAAATACGCGCAATAGATTCACTTTCAATTACTTCCTTTGTTTGTAGAAATAGTCTGTCTTGAACAGCAATTGTAGCTTCTCTTAACTTTTTCTCGTACACAGCAAGCACCTCCAACGGAACCATCCACTTTTCATTACTCCCCATTCTACCATTGAAAGATATTGTTGAAAAGACACGAAATGACAAAATATCTGACAATTTAAAGTCCAAGTTGTAAAAATATGTAGGTTGTCGAAGGTATATGCCGATTCATTCACCTTGTAATATGTCACAAATTATGAATGACTCAGCTTCTCGGTAATCTAACATGGTTTTCAGTAGTTGTTATTCACCAAGTTGCTTAGTTGCTTTAGTATAGTATTCATTTTGTCCAAAAATGTTGCAGCTATTTAAGATCGCCTATACAAAATTCTTGAAGTAACATCTTCTATGTTGAATCTAAAGTCAAATGTATAATCTAGGAACTCTCGCTGTAATAATGCATGGTACTTCATAATTAATGGTTTCAAGCTTTGCTGCCCATTCATTCATTGAAATAACATTCTGTCCTTGACGACCAATGAGTGTTACTTTCTCACCTATAGCATATGCTTTTGGCAAGGCAACCATACATTGGTCCATACAAATTCGTCCAACAATCGGCATTCTTTGGCCATCAATAAGTACTTCTTGTCCACCTAATTTGCGAATTACTCCATCAGCATAGCCTACTGGTACCGTTCCTATCCACATATCCGAAGAGGCCACAAAAGTAGCTCCATAGCCTACTGAATCACCTGCTTGTAACTGTTTCACATGAACAAGCTCACTTTCAAGCGAAAACGCTGGCTGTAACGGAAATGGTAAAATACCTTCTACATAAGAAGATGGTGATAATCCATACATCGAAATACCATATCTAACGGCATCAAATTGTAAATGCGCATCTTTTACTAAAGATGTAGCCGTGTTTGATGCATGAACAAGTCTAGGTTTTTCAGGCAGTACAGTTACACATCTCTCAAAAAGTTGTACCTGTCTATCGAAGTATGATGTATCCTCTTCATCCGCAGTCGCAAAATGTGTAAATATCCCATCAAGCTCCACATTCACTGTATTCTGTATAGTTTGATATAGATCCAATAATTCTTGTTCTGAACGAACGCCAATTCTGCCCATTCCGCTATCTACTTTTATATGTAGTCGTAAAGGATCTGTTTCATTAGCTATGAACGGAGCCGCTTGCTGTACCCATTCACTTGCAAATGCCGTAAGGATTATGCGCTGTTGTGCAGCATATGGTACAAACGAAACTGGAGAGGCACCCAATATTAGTATGTCTGGCTCTTCAAAATGTGCTCGAATATGTAATGCTTCATCTGGCGTTGCCACGGCAAGCATTGTTGCCCCTGCCTCAAGTGCTGCTTTTGCAACGGCTACATCTCCATGACCGTATGCATTTGCCTTTACGACAGCAATAATTTGAACATTAGGTCGAAGTAACTTTTTCAAATTATTTACGTTTTGTTGAATTGCTTGTAAGTCTACAATTGCTTTGGTTGGTCTAAAATATTGCTGTGTCTTCATTAGAATACCCTCTTTATTTTTTATTAAAACATTATGTACGATCAAATTGCTTTTTCTTTACTGTTTTTACATAAGTTGTTCTATTTTAGACTGATTTTCTACATAACTTTTATCATATATGACTTAACACTTTCTAAACAGTGTTAATTTTCATCAAAACTGTACTATTTTACTTAACAAGCTACAGCTTTCCATATAGAAAGCTGTAGCTAGAAAAATCATTTCATACTACCTATCGTCATAGAAGTGGCAACTTCCACCATTTCTTCACGAGTCAATTTACTAGAAGCTACAAAGAATTCAACGCCATCCTTTTCCCAGCTAATAGATGTATCGGTAATAGCACCAATCGTAAAGCCTAAATCTACCGGATCACCAGGTGACGATACTGGCAACATTGCAGTCTCTTTCGTAACTGGTTGTTGCATGACCGTAAATGGCTTATCACCATCGAATGTTAAGATGACACGGTCCATTCCACCCTCACGCATTACTTTCTCTTCCACCATCTTCGTATTTTCCAATTTTACAACAGGGTAGTGTGTTTGGAACTCTTTATTTTCTGCTTCTGCACTTACTGCTTTTTTCCCTTCGTTTCCATTCGAGTTATTGTTGCTCTCCTTACCGTCTTTGTTATCTTTGTTATCTTTTTCTGGTGGTGTAGCTTGTTCACCTTTTGTTTCATCTGATTCTGTAAATTGGTCAACCGCATACTCTTTAGCCGCGTGTTGAACACCTAATTTTATATTTTTAAATGTGATACGAATTTGCTCTTCTTTTACATCATTCATAATTACTACGGAAGTTGGAAGCATTGTTTTCTTATCAACTGTTATAACTTGATGTGGCATACTATTTTTATAGCTATTTCTAGTAGCCGCTTCAAATATATATGCTTTGTCTTCCTCTTTCATGACTAAATTTTTATCTTGAGCTAAATCTTCTGCTAGTGCGCCTATTAAATAAGCTTGACTATTTTTCTTTGGCCAATCACTTTGGAATTTATACATTTTGTTTAATGTAGGTGTAACAACAAAAACTCCATCTGCATTTCGCACTATCATTTGTGAAACATCTTTCCCACTTTCTACTACTTCTACTCGATAGAAATCAGGTTTCGTATGCCAAACTGTTACATCATATTTTTTCGGATCTCCACCTGATTTAATCTCCATCGTAGCATTCAATTCATAACCATTTGCCTCTGCCCATTTCCCATTAACTTTCTTCAACACTTTTTCCTGTGAGTCTGTACCACATGCCGATAGAAGTAATATCGTACAAAGTAAGACGAGCCATTTAACTATACGGTTGCCCACGCTTTCACCCTTTCCTTCTTTCAAATCCACTACGACAATATATGAACCGTATTTGTCAGTTATGTCATTTGAACAAGGGCAATATATTTATCCTCACTCAGAAATTTATTTACTTTTAACTTCTTTCAGCGGGTGTTTGGACAACCGCTGAAATAGAGGAACTCAGTCTAAGAACGCCACGTCCTGTGGCAACGACTGAGTGACCAACTTCGTGCTGTTGCCGCTGACGCTACGCTTTCGCGCAGATGAAACCCTTTTGCTGTCGCTTCGCTTTCGCACAGACAAAACACCTTGTTGCTGTCGCTTCGCTTTCGCACAGACAAAACACCTTGTTGCTGTCGCTTCGCTTTC
>NZ_JBGCCD010000059.1:0-8386 GCF_041262405.1 Lysinibacillus sp. RC79 | reverse complement strand
AACTTTGTTCATGGTAGTACAGTATATATGACTGATGTTGCTGTTACTTATTAGTAAATATATTGGAGTAACTCTAGGCTAGCTTAAGCTAGCCTTTTTAAGCAGCTAGGAAAAAGGCAGTAGTAACAAGGAAAGAAACCTTGTTGTTACTGCCTTTTCATTTGAATCACTTTTTATTGTGTATACAAGATTTTATACATGTGAACTTCAACAACTCCAATCAGAACTTAAAAGACGTTCGATCATCAATATAAGAGCAAAGGGGTAGCATAATGCTACTCCTTTTTGTATGTTCTAAGCGTTTGAAAGCTCTAGATTTCTAGAAAAAGTTAGAAAGAGCATAAGGAAAAAGTGCCCCCAAAATGGTTGTGGGGTTAGGCAGAGCCTAACTTTTTCGTGATATCATGAAAATGAAGAAATATATATAAAATATATACATTTAAACCTAGTGTATATACAAAATATATACGTATAACTTCTCAAATAAAAAGAAGAAATCAATCATCTAAACCTTTCAATCTTCTCCGAATCGTCGCTTCTGAAACGTTTTAACACTTTTCGCAAAAAAAAGAATCCATCTATCATAGATGAATTCTAAACATTAAAAAGTATAATCTTCGTCATTTTCGTACCATTCCCGATCATGGGGATTATTCGGATCCAGTAGAATTGCGCCGTCTGCTCCTGTTGGGTATTTTTTAAGTTTCAAATCCCTCTGCATTTTAAAGAAGACTGTTTTTAATTCTTCAATACTCATTTCCTCATACGGTTTATGTTCCACACTAAAAATCTCCATTCATCGATTTAATAAAGTTTTCATGTATATAACAAATATTCCGAGCCCTCATAAGCCATTTTAAACCGTTTTAAATTTAAACACGAAGTAAAACAAATCGAAAACGAAATGATCATCTAAAAACGAATGTAAAGGCCCTATAATTTGATATTTTAAGTTTCTTCTCTTCCAAAGAATACAAAAAACTAGACAAATGATATTACCATTTTCAGAACAAATATTTAGAAATTAAAATCGTCTGAGGTCAAAAATCGGTCCCGATTTTATGCCTGTTAAGCGCTCGAATTTTCGAAGGTGCGTAGATGGGCACTCTGAAATTTAATGGCCAAATAGTATGGTTGCTCTTGCAACAAAATTACACCGCAAATTACTCTAGACTTTAAGTTCATTCTATCATTTTGTTTTGAGTTTGAACTGACTCCAAAATAATTTTTAAGCGCATCAAACTAGAGGTATGGTTTTTACCATTCCTCATTTTGATTAGAGATTTTGTAACTTGGCCAAGATTCGCTCACGTTCTTGTGCAAAATAGGCTTTCTTTTCTTCTGTTAATTCTTCTTCTTGCTCATGACGAGTCGCAAACCATGCTGGCACTGGTTCTACTTTTCTAGTTACTTGTTTTTCAGGTGTTGCAGATGAATTCGAAACCGTTAAATCGTTGATTTTATTACGAATAATGGCACTTAGTAAGGCTACACGGTTTGTTTTAACGTATTGATCACTCGCTGAAATGGCTGCATCTAATGATTGATACATAATCGTTTCTAATTGCACGTGAGACAGCGTTAGCTTGTCCTCTGCTTTGATTTTTTTTAATGAACCATAGATAACCCCTACAAATGTTTTAAAGCCTTTTAAAGAGCCTGTACGGGCTTGATAGAGATTTTTTAAACGATTATAAAGATTATTTTTCTTATCAGACGCCTGCTTAGTAGACGTCTTTATATCTTTTAATGTTTTAATTTGGTTATTATAGTTAAGATTCGAATTTGAGCCGTTTGACGTTGATATAGCAGTGTTTTGAGCCAAATCCTGATGTTTATTTTGATGTTTACTTAGATGTTTAAAGTCCTCTTTTAAGATTGCAATTTCATAAGCAGTTAGACGGTAAATGCTACTTAAAATGCTCTCAAAGTTAACATGCTGCACATCCAAAATGACACGACAACCACTATTCGTTTTCCCTGATTTGTTTCTGGAAAGGATAAATAGCTTGGATTGCTCCAGATATTTAAAAGCTGTTGAGACTGTATTTAATCCAACTTCTAATTTGTGACTCAAATGCTCTCGGCTTACTTTGATAATGCCGTTGTATGTAAGATCATAAATCAATTTTTCTAGCACTCTATGTACTTTTCCACCAGGATAAATACCTTGTGCTGCCAAAGTTTCTTCTAGTTGCTGCAGGCGTTCGTCTTTGAGTTGCCGATCTCCTTTTTGATTGCCGTATGTAATAAATGTTTGGACTGCTTGGTTTGGTGTAGTTTTTAGTTTAGTTATCATGATAGTTGCTCCTTTTTTGAAGCAAAAAAGCGTTTCACATCGCTGTAGTAACGATGCAAAACGCTTTAGATTAAGTAGTAACCTTTAATGACCTATTAATAAACTGTTGAAATGTCTTCTAATTCATACTAGAATGACGTATATAGATAATATCTATATTTAACAGTTAAAAACAGTCATTTCACGATATGCTGCATCGTATCCGTTTCATACGATAAAGCGATTAACAAAGAGTTGGCGCTCGATGTTAGTCACTGTGGAATGGCTTTTTTACGTTCGATTTAGTTATTCCTACCATACGCTAAAGTTAGCAACTTGTAAATATATTCTATGATTATTAGTTTATCAATCTTTGTGTACCAAGATTGATAAACTTATTCATTGGATTACGACAAATTATGTATAACGAACTCTATAATGCATAAATTACCCATAAAAAATTTTTTTTCATAAGCTTAAACCTTGATATATCAAGGAGTTAGCGTTTCTTTATAGAAAGCAAGAGTTGTTATAAAAAACTATATGTTGTATGTTTTTTGAATAGTAGTATTTAAATTTTCACTATATATTGCTATACCTCTTTACAAGGAGGTGAAAAAAATAATTGAAGCGATTTGAACGTAAATTGTCTAAGGACAAGAAAAAAATATTACGTGAAGAATTACGGTGGTTGAGGATTCACCATCTGGTCATCAGGCCAGCTATTTCTTTTGTGATAGAATACTTCAAGTAATGCAAAAAGCAGCAGGTGGCAGCCTGCTGCTTTTTTGTTTTTGAAACAATTTGAACGTAAATTGTACAGACAAATTGTCTATACAAATGTGTATGTGTTTATTCTAAACAAAATACGTTTAGTGTCAATCTGAATATTCTGAATCTTTGAGTCAATTACTGTAATTTTTGCGCGAATAATTAGATGCGAGTAGGTTTCTGCTACTTTATAAGTGATATAAAAATTTTTAAAATGACATCAAAATGAAAGCAAATTGACATCAATTTGCTTTCATTTTATTTCTCCACTCACTATTTAAATAGTAATGCTTGAATTTTTATTGAATCTATTCCTTCATTTTTTTAAACCCTTGTTCAATCAATTCATCTCAACTAAAAATCAAATCAATTAGCAACATAAATCTAACACACTACCTATACTACCTTTTTTCTATTTTAATTTTGTAATTAATTAGGAAGCTGACTAAACATCCAATGATCATATACCAAAATCCTGCATCCCCAATCAGTTGATTTAATAAAATCATGTACCATCACCCCACTCCCCGTTTAATAGAATGTAAAATTGATTGATTTTTATTTGATAATCCATCTTTAGACGCAAAAAAAAGCACGTCCGTTTAACCCTTCGTGGTTAATGACCTACTTATCCTCAAAAAAATATTTAGTTTTTTTGTATCAGCTGATTGCTTCTTTGGGGGTACTCACCCACATACAAATTAAATCCTCATTTTGTTTTTTAATTAGACACTTAAGGGCATACCTAGCCCTACCCATTTTAGCCCAAAGGCTCCACATTGTTTAATCACCGTCAGCCTACCCAGGTAAGCGACACATAAAAGAAGTAATAGCATAAGTGTACTACAGATCAAAAAGTAAAAGAAGGCATAAGGAAGAAAAAGTGCAAAAAAACTAACTGCAATTTTTTGTTACGCAGCTTTTCGCTATCTACTTTTATACTCATCCCCTATGTAATTGGAGTAGAACCGTTATAATGAACGTAACGATTCTATAACGGAGGTATATATATGGAAGAACGCTTATATTCACCAAAAGAAGTTGTTGAACAATTGGAAACAAGCGCTGAGACTTTAAAAAAATACTCATTACTTTTGGAAAAGAACGGTATGAATATATCTAGAAACAAGCGTGGTCATCGAGAGTATTCAGAAGAAAATATTAAAATCATAAAGGCTCTATTTTACCTAAACAAAGAAAAGTCGGTGAGCTTAGAAGACGCTGCAAGCTTAGTTCTATCATCAGACTTTGATTTCAATATTATGCAACACAGCGTTATAGATAACGTTACAAATCCCACTGTTACAACGTTATTGAGTAACGATATAACGTTGCAGAATGAGGCTGTTGTAATGGTGGCGAACCAACTCCTACAACTTCATAACGAACTGGAAGTACAAAAAAAGAAAGATGATGAGTTTCAGAGAATCGTTACAGATAGACTTGAGGAACAACGAGATTTGATTATCCAACAAGAAGAAATGTTGAAGAAATTAAGCCAACAATTAGAAGAAAGTAAGAAAAGTTTTTGGCAGAAGTTATTTTCAAAATAACTTCTGCCTTTATACATTCTAGGAAGGAATTCACTATAATTGACAACAAAAATGGTCATCTCTTTTAAAGACCATAGATAACCGTCTAAGCCATTTTAATTGTTAGCTTCACAAAACCACCAACCTTTCATTAAAAAACGTTTTGGTGCGTTCTTGTGGCGTTTAAATAGGGGTGTAGAGTTATATTGTTCCGACAAAGTGTAATTCCCAAAATCCAAAATGAATTGAAATAAAGCATTTACACAAATTTTTCAAAATGATTATAACTCAGCTACGGGCTCTTTTACTTTGTAAAAGAGCCCGTAGCTGTAGTTATGTTCTTTTTATAAAAATGTTGATTTATAGGCTTTTAAGCTATTTTTTTTTTTAAATACATTAAATTTTAAAAATTAATGACTGAATTCCTTTTGAAGAGTCATTTTAATATAATATACATCAAAATCCTGTTTTGTTTTTTTTAATTTTTTCTGTATAAGCAGAGAGGTATCTTTAGATACCTCTCTGCTTATACAAGGAAACACCTAATATCTAAATAAAAAACCTAATTTTAAAAGTCTTTTCCGCGCATTTTTTTTAAATCTTATAAATAAATAAAAAAAATAGTTATAAAAGCCTTTAAATACTGAGTTTCATAGAAAGGAATACATTATGAAAAAGAAAGTTAGTCCTAAAAAAATTAAAATCTATCTTTTGAAGGGGAATAACAGTTTTATCAGCTATGTTGATATGAAGGGATTCACAAAGCAATATCGTTCTATTAATAAAGATAGAATGGGTCCAAAATATCTGTCAGGAATCATATATGTATTTTCAAAAAAAGCCGCTGAACCTTCTTGGTCAAAATATCTTAAAGAAATGGGCAAACCAAAGAACGGAAATGTAAAATTTTTCGGAAATCAAGATGAACGAGCACTTGTTTTTTTAAAATTATCGGTTACAAATAGCCAAGGAAACATTGTGCCTAGAACATTTGTGTTAACTTTCGGAGGTGGACATCATTTATTAAAATCTGAATACATAGTGAAGGATTTCGCAACAAAAATATCAAGATTACTTATCCATCCTGAAAAAGTTACATCCATAGATTCTGTAACATTAGAACGAAACACATTCCATACTCGAAAAAGTTCTTCAAAAAAATTACCGCAAAATAAATTATTAGTTCGAGGGGAAATTTCTTTAATAAAAAAAATCCATGGGCGTAGCAAATTAAATAAATTCATCAATACAACAGATAACAAAAAAGATTTGATTTTAGGTGGGGAAAGTGGACTAGATATAACGGGGAATTTCAATTTAAGAAAAGATTTATTGGATCTACTCGAGATATTGGGAACGGAATATCTTTCAGATAAAAATGATGAAGAATTTAACATCAACGAGTTGTTACAACCTGTAAATGATTCTCAAACTAAAGATAGATTAAATAGATTCTTAGAAAATAGACTTGAAAAAATAGTGGTAAACTCAACTTCCTTAGACTACAGAAATGTAAGAGGTATAGACATTCAACCACCTGCCTTTATACCGTTTGAAGATTTTACCGGAATTTTTATTACAGGGTTATGGTACAAAGACACAAAATTAGCAGGTGATACTGAATTAAACGTTTTGGACTTCTTTGAGAGGCTTAGGATTCTTCATACAACTCGGAATAAATTTAACACGGGTTCTGAAATAGTAAATAAATTGAAATCATGCTTTATAGAAATTAAAAATCAAACCCTAGAATCAATTACCATAGAAAAAACAAGGATATGTTCAATTTTTGAAGCTTTAATTATAGAGTTTTCTTTTAAATCCTCAAGGTATGTATTGTTCAACGGTAGATGGTTTGAGATTAACTATACATTCTATTCAAATCTAAAATCAGAGATAGACTCATTGCCTCAAAATCCTCCAATAGGTACCTTAAAATATCCTAAATATATGAACAGAGCAGAGGCGTTATATAACCAAGATTTAAGCCTTACTAATAACCTTATATTAATGGACCAAAAAGATTATCCTTTTGACTTAAGCCAACTAAAAAGTAATTCTTTAAAAACAAGAAGTACACTAGAAGTCTGCGATGCGTTAAGATTTAGTGATACAGACATTGAATTTATTCATGTAAAAAGAAAACAAACAACTTCTGGTACAAGTCATCTAGCAGCACAAGCTGTTGCATCTGCAACAGCTTTCAACGAAATTCAAAATGAAATAATTGAGCATATAAATACACTTATTCCTAATGATCAACCTCAATTAAATTGGAAAAACCAAAATCGTCACGTGTCACTTGTTATACTAAACGAAAAATATACTCCCTCTAGTAAAGCGAGTTCTATGTTAAGCGTGCTTGAAACACTGACAATTATACAGAACGTACATACATTAAGGGAACTTGGATACCAAGTATATTTAAAATTTGTCGAGTAAAAAAACTATACAACTCCATGCATTTTTAGTTGACATAACATTAGAAAAAGGAAGTAACGATAAGGGATAAACCCTTGTCGTTACTTCCTTTTCATTTTTGGCATCTGTTATTGTCTATGCAGGATTTTATACATTGTTGGTTTGCCAACGTTTTAAGGCTGTTTTACTGGCTGTAGCATGTATAAAATTTTGCATAAATATCAACGATTATTTTCATTTTCTTCCACTATCATTTACTGTCCAATTTAATAGTTTCCGATTTCTCGTTCCATTCTAATTTTGCTTCGATCTTATTATTTTCAGTTGTGTAAACTTCACAGCCAGTACATTCGACATTAAATGAATGTATATTATTTTCATTGTTAAAAGTTTCTTCACCAATACCAACATCTAACGATGTTGATGCATTCTTTATTTTATATTCGAATACTTCAGGTGCAGGTTCTTTTCCAATATATTTAATTGTAAATTCTCCAAATTCTCTTTCTTTAGTAACTTCAGTTTCGTACTTAACAATCCAATTGTTACTTTCTCCATAAAAATTATATTTTTCTCCATCATCGGAACAAGCGCTTAAAATCAAAACTACAAGAAATATAGCACCTAAGATTTTATATTTATTCACTATTAACCCCCTTAATTTCAAAAAAATACAAATAATATGTTTATTAATCTTATTTTTTAGTATATCATTATAATATATAGAAGAGGAGGAAATTATTTTGAAAATCAAACATTTTTTGGCAACATCTATTGCTCTAATTGGACTGATTTATTTTACACCGCAAGAGGCTTCTGCAAACACTACTAACACAAGTGATACTTCTGTAGACACTATTATCTCAAGTGATGCAAACATTATTGACACAAGTGATAAATTTTTCTCTAAGATAGAAGTATTTGATGCAAATGGTGAACAAATTCCTTATACAAAAGAAGAATTACAACAAATATTCACATATATCCCTGCTGATTCTACTGATAAAAAAGATTTGAATTTAATAACTCCATTTGCGAAGGCATCTACTTATAACACAAAAGCATTCAACTTCAAAAGTTATATCTATGTCAAACAAGGGGATGGATTTTATAATCCTACTAATCTCACAATAACTCCAAAAGGAACAAAACCTTTTACATATTATATATATAATAAAGATCATGGAACAGAGGTATCCAGAGTAGATGTCCCTGAGGGTATGATCGGCGGATTCCATCATGGCTTATCTGGTTATTCAAGAGGTTACAGTTATAGTTTCAAATTTGAAAACTTTGTTCATGGTAGTACAGTATATATGACTGATGTTGCTGTTACTTATTAGTAAATATATTGGAGTAACTCTAGGCTAGCTTAAGCTAGCCT
>NZ_JBGCCD010000058.1:0-9676 GCF_041262405.1 Lysinibacillus sp. RC79 | reverse complement strand
ATTTAAATAAGCTGCCGCCTGCAAAATACAGACAGCAGCTTCAGAAAGTTGCCTAACCTTTTTTAAAATGTCCTTTACAAAGGGTACATATTATAGCGAGGTAGCCCTTTTTAAGGTTCAGACGGATGGAAACGTCAAAGTGACGGAAAGCCACATCGAAATGCCGGATAGAACAGTCAAAGCGACGAAAAGCCGCTCCGAAATGGATAGCCTTATTTTGAGTGAATGACTTTCGCTGCTTTTAGATGCTTGATGTGTTCATCAGGTACATGCAATGATTTTAAAATATCTTCATTATGCTGTCCCAATGTAGGAGCGGCCTTCATTAGTTGCCCAGGCGTTTGTGAAAACTTCGCTGGGAAGCCAAGTGTACGCATTGGGCCGGCGACTGGATGTTCATAGGAAAGCACCATGCCACGTTCTAAAATATGGGGATCATTCAATGTTTGATCGTATGAATAGATGGGGCTAGCTGGTACACCATTTTCGTTTAATCGTTGAAGCCAATGAGTTGCTTGATGTTTTATTAATTCGCTTTCGATTTCTGCTTCAAGTACTTTCGCATTTTGAGCGCGTGAGTAGTTTGTCGCAAACTGAGGGTTGTCTAACCAATCGGAGCGATTCACGACTTTCGTGGCAAAAATCTCCCACAGCTTTTGATTGCCAGCTCCTATTAAAATATAGTCGTCTTTTGTTTTAAAGCCTTGATATGGAGCGGATACTCGGTGAGCAGTACCTGTACGTTCAGGTAATTCGCCATTTCCGAAATAAGCAGCAGCCTCCCAAACTGTCCATGCAAGCCCGGACTCGACAAGGGACACGTCGATGTATTGTCCTTCACCACTACGAAGTTTATAAATATATGCCATTAAAATAGACTGTAAAGCAGTTTGTGCAGCCGCAATATCGTTCACTGCAAAGCCAACTTTTACGGGTCTACCGCCAGCTTCGCCAGTCATATGCATTAATCCGCTAAGCCCTTGTGCCATAATATCATAGCCGCCTTTTTGACTATATGGACCCGTTTGACCATAACCAGAAATGGAGCAATAAATAAGTCCAGGATTAATTTCTTTTAATGTTTCATAATCAATACCAAGTTTTTTTGTGACACCTGGCCGGTAATTTTCTACAAGAACATCTACAGATTGAATAAGTTCTTTGAATAATTCCAACCCTTTTGGCGTTTTTAAATTTATACAAACACCTTTTTTATTACGATTGACCATCATATACATATGGCTTTCTTCATTGACGAAGGGGCCCATTGTGCGCGTATCGTCTCCGTTTGGATATTTTTCGACTTTTATAACTTCGGCACCCATATCCGCTAGCACCATTGTGCAATAAGGGCCGGCAAGCACTTGTGATAAATCAACTACCTTTAAACCTTCCAATGCTAGTTTCATCTATGATCGACTCCATCTTTTTTCACCAATGTGATATCACGTAGTCCCTTTATAGATATTGCCCCCGCTAATGCGATAGAGACTTTTAATTCATCATATAAATTCGTCATTACTTTTTCGACTCCTTGCTGTCCTTCTAATGCAAGCCCGTAGACGAAGGGACGACCAATGGCAACAGCATCTGCTCCTAAAGCGAGTGCCTTAAGAGCATCCATACCACGATACACACCGCTATCTAAAATAACAGGAATTCGTCCCTTGACAGCTTTCACAATGCCAGGAAGTGCGTCAAGTGAACCAATTACGCCATCCAATTGACGACCACCATGGTTTGATACGATAATACCGTCAATGCCGTTTTCTATAGCTAGTTTTGCGTCTTCAGGATGTAAGATTCCCTTCAATAAAATAGGGAGATTAGAACGGCGCTTTAATTCACGTACATTGTCCCAATTTAATGTTGGATGGAAAACATTTTGCAAAACGCCTTGTACATATGACTCAAATGAATCATCTGGTAAGGAAGCAGTAAAAACAGGGTCATTCATATAGTTTCCTCGCGCATACCCAAGCTTTAATGGTGAAAATTGATTGCGAACATCTTCTTCACGCCAGCCAAGCATGACTGTATCTACAGTTAAAACAATGGCCTCAAAACCAGCAGCCTCGGCTCGAGCGGCCATACTATATGCAATTTCTTCATTTGTTGACCAATATAATTGAAACCATTTAGTAGCAGTGGGAGCTGTTTGTGCTACATCCTCAAGTGCATAGCTTGAAACTGTACTTTGAATATAAGGAATTTTTAACTGATCAGCTGCACGTGCAACGGCAAGCTCTCCCTCGTCATGCGCCATTCTGTTCATGCCAACAGGAGCAAATAAGAACGGAGTTGGATGTACTTTTCCGAACAATTCTATCGATGTATCAATGCTTGAAACATCATGTAAGAATCGTGGAATAATAGAGTATTTTTCAAAGGCTGCACGGTTATTTCGTAATGTTTGCTCACCACCAGCACCTGAACGGATGTAACCAAACGGGCCAACTTCCATTTTTTCCGCAACCGCCTTTTCTAAATCTGCAAAGCAAATAGGGAAGGGGGCTTGTACATTAATATTTTTTAACAGTAGATCACCATCTGTTGTCTTTGTCATCGTTACTACCTCCCTTATTTATTGAAAATGGGCTTTCTTTTATTTAAAAATGCTTGAACACCTTCGTTGTAATCATCAGAGCTAAACGAATCAAGAATCATTTGAGCTAACTCTTCACTTTCTTCATTTTCACCATCGATAATTGCTTGAATAATTTTTTTAATACCAGCATTTGCAACCGATGATTTACTTAATAAATGATTGGCGAACTGAAGTGTTTCTTTTTCAATAACCTCTGGCTCATGTAGTGCTGTAATTAAACCGATATTTTTACCTTCTTCAGCTGTGAAGATATTCGCTGTATATAAAATTTCCTTTGCCTTCGCAGCACCCACGATGTTCATTAGACGCTTTGTACTTTTAAGATTGTAGATGATACCGATGTTCGCTGCAGTGATGCCAAGCTTACTCTTAGGTGTTGCTAGTCGGAAATCACAAGCGTTGGCTAGCTCTAAGCCACCGCCAATAGCTACGCCTTGAATCATGGCAATTGTAGGGTGTGGAAATTTATAAAGAGCATCAATGGCTTTTAATGCTAAATCATTATAGGCTTTTGCATGATCGGTTGCATAACGAATGTCTAAAAACTCGCTAATATCTGCACCTGAAGAAAAGGCAACTTCATTTACACCACGAACAATTAAGATTTTAATAGAAGAATCTATACGTAATGCTTCGAGATTATCTAAAATGGTTTGAAACATAGCTCTCGATAAAGAGTTGCGTTTTTCGGGTCGATTTAACACCAGGGTAGCGATATAGCCATTTTTCTCTACATAAATTTCATTTGTCATCGTAATCCTCCTACTAATCTTTCTTTAGCTTCACGGCAAAGTGGTTACCTATTGATTGAATAATCTGAACAAGGATGATTAAGATAAACACTGTCGCATACATCACATCGACCTCATAGCGTAAATGACCGTAACGGTATGCAAGGTCACCTAAACCACCAGCACCAACCATTCCTGCCATTGCTGTTGCGCCTATAAGACCGATTGTGGCAATCGTTAAGCCTAAAATAATAGATGGGCGAGCCTCACGTAGTAAGACATTCCAAATAATATGACGACGTTTAATACCCATTGCTGTATAAGCTTCCACAACACCTGGATCAACTTCTAAAAGTGCCGTTTCCATAAGTCGCGCAATATAAGGAGCTGTATAAACAACAAGCGGCACAATAACACCTTTTACACCAATAGTTGTGCCAACGATTAGCTTCGTGAACGGTAAAATGAAGAATAGTAAAATAATGAACGGTACAGAGCGAATAATATTAATAAATAAATTGAAAAATTGATAGAGAAATTTATTTTCAAATGATTGCCCCGGACGAGTTAAAACGATTAAAAGCCCTAACGGAATCCCAATTAAAATAGAAAAGAATAATGAAATCCCGACCATTTGGAAGGTTTCGATAATGGATTTCCCAATAACATCTGACCAATCTGCAAAGAAGCTTTGAATGCTATTCATTTAATTCGCCTCCTAATTCTTCAACGCTTACCCCATTTTCTGCAAAATACTTAAGTGCTTTATCTACGATATGTGACTCACCGTGTAGATGCACGACAATATTACCGACAATGCCGTTTTTTAATTCAATGATATTGGCTGTTAAAATATTTGGTTGTACATCATAAACTTTGCTCACTTCTGCTAGTAATGGTTTCCCTGTACTTTCACCAAGGAATGTTAAACGAATAACGCTTCCCGAAACATTTAATTGCTCGATAAGGGAAGGGGATAAATTACGTTGAGAAATGGTATTTAAAAATTTTCGTGTCGTTGGATGCTGAGGCTTCGAAAATAGTTCTATAGCAGAGCCATATTCCACAACTGTCCCTGATTCAAGAACGGATACATCATCGCAAATTTTTTGAATAACATTCATTTCATGTGTAATGAGTAAAATAGTGATGCCTAGCTCACGATTAATTTTCAAGAGAAGCTCAAGAATGGCGTCAGTTGTTTCAGGATCGAGTGCACTTGTCGCTTCATCACTGAGCAAAATTTCAGGCTCTTGGGCAAGGGCACGTGCAATAGCGACACGTTGTTTTTGACCACCTGAAAGCTGGCTAGGATAACTATCTAATTTCTCTGTTAGGCCAACAATTTCTGCATATTTTGCAACGCGTTTTTTCACTTCAGAGTCATTATAGCCAAGAAGCTTTAATGGTACCGAGATATTGTTGTAAACAGTCGCTGTTTTTAAGAGGTTAAAATGCTGGAAAATCATCCCGATTTTTCGACGAGTTTTGCGAAGGTCGTTTAGAGAAAGGGAAGTAATATCTACATGATCGATTAATACCTTTCCTGTTGTTGGACGCTCTAATAAATTGACACAGCGAATAAGGGTACTTTTTCCTGCGCCACTATAGCCAATAACTCCATGAATTTCACCTTTATTGACATGTAAGTTAATACCATCTACTGCTTTGACGATACCTTTTTTAGTTTTAAATTCTTTTGTTATATTTTCTAATTGAATCATACTGTGATATCTCCTTTCTAAGACCTTCTATAAAGCAAGAATCTGCTAGCTTTCCTGTAGGAGTCTCGCAGATTCTCGATTTTATGAAAGGTCCTTAATCGTCACTTACCAGCTTGGAATTACAGAACCTTGGAATTTTTCTTCTATAAATTTACGTACTTCATCAGATTGATAAGCTTCAATAAATTTTTTGATCGTTGGGTCATCTTTGTTTTCAGCACGTACTACAATGTAATTCACATATGGAGAGTCCGTAGATTCTAAAAGGATGGAATCTTTTTTAGGGTTAATGCCAGCATCAAGTGCGAAGTTCGTATTAATAGCTGCTACATCTACTTCACTAAGCTGTTTTGGAATTTGTGCAGCCTCTAATTCTATGAATTTTAAATTCTTTTTATTTTCTTCCACATCGCGAATAGATGCTGTTAAGCCGGTACCGTCTTTTAATTTAATATAGCCGGCCTCTTGAAGGACAAATAGGGCACGAGCTCCGTTTGTTGGATCATTTGGTAATCCGAATGTTGCACCATCAGGAACTTCATCGAGTGATTTATATTTCTCAGAGTATATGCCCAGAGGATTTAAAATTGTTTTTCCTACTGGCACTAAATCTGTATTGTGATCTTTGTTAAATGTTTCGAGGAATGGCTTGTGTTGATAGCTGTTTACATCAAGATCACCCTCGGCTAACGATGTATTTGGTAAAACATAATCAGAGAAAGTTTTTAGTTCTACTTCTAAACCATTTTCTTTGGCAACTTTTGCAGCAACTTCTGCAATTTGTTCGTGTGGACCAGAAGTTACACCCACTACAATTTTATTTTCATTAATAGCCTTACCTTTACTGTCTTCTTTAGTACCACAGCCTACTAATGCTGCTACCAATGTGAGACTCGCTAAACCTAGTAAAAATTTGTTTTTCTTTTTCATGAAACATACCTCCAAAGTTGTTTTATCGGTTATTAAAAAAACAATTTCGCCTTGGCGTAATTGTAGCTGACGCTTTGCTTTCGCTACAGATAAACAATGCCGTCCGGATTTTGAATTGTGCTAGCACAATTCATTCCTTTCAAAATCCGTGACATCCGCCGGAGGCTTTTATCTTCATATAAATGAAGATAAAAAAAACTCTCTTAAAAAATTAAGAGAGGCTCATGAAAAAGTGTCCTCTCTTATCTTTCAAACGATAATCGTTTGCAGGATTTAGCACCTTCCTTAAAAAAAGGAGGTTGCCGAGCTTCATAGGGCCAGTCCCTCAGCTACTCTTGATAAGAGATTTATAATATTTTTTTGTAAATCCGATAGAACTAATATAAATTATAGGATATAGTAAGTCAATCGAATTTTTAAAATTTTTTATTTTATTATAATATTTAGTTGAAACAGAATCCGCTAGAAGAAGGGCTGGAGCAACTAAAAAAAGATTGTGAAATGAAAAACTGTTTCCATAGCAAGTTTGAGCTAATGGAAGGTAGGGGAATTGAAATGTTCATGAGCTAAATAAGTTTAATTTTTCAATTCTGCTGATCGCTTCACGTAAGCGGTCTTCGTTAACAAGTAAGCCAACCCGTACATAGCCTTCACCATATTGACCGAAACCATTGCCTGCAGCTACTGCGATATCAGCTTTGTCGAGCAATAAATCGGCAAATTGTTCACTCGTAAAACCTAATGGAACAGGGAGCCATGCAAAGAAAGAGCCTTTCGGTGCTGTTACTTGCCAACCAATTCGCTGAGCTTCTTCGATCAGGACGTTTCGCCGATGCTCGTAAGTCACTCTTAGCCCATCCGCGCAACTCTGGGAAGCAGTAAGTGCAACTGCCGCGGCTTGTTGCACTGCAGGAAATTGACTACAGAATAGATGATCTTGAATAAGGTTAATGGCTGCAACAATATCGGGGTTACCAACTGCAAAACCAATGCGCCAGCCTGCCATATTATACGTTTTGGATAATGTATACATTTCAATACCGACATCTTTCGCACCGTCTGCTTGCAGGAAACTGATAGGTCTATTGCCGTCAAACCCAATCGCCCCGTAGGCAAAATCATGTGATACGATAATATTGTGCTCTTTTGCAAAGCGTACTGTTTCCTCGAAAAATTCAAGTGTTGCAGTACCACCAGTTGGGTTATTCGGGTAATTCAAGTAAAGCAGCTTCGCCTTTTCTTTTACTTCATCGGATAAAGCATTATAATCAGGCAGGAAATTATTTTCTGCAAAAAGTGGCATGACTTCAAAATTAACATCACCTAATATAACACCAGATAAGTAATCTGGATATCCTGGATCCGGTAATAGCATTGTATCACCGGGATTTAAAACGGCTAACGGTAGCTCAACAAGACCGATTTTCGTACCACCAAGAATAGCTACCTCTGTTTCAGGGTCAATGTCAACATTGTATTCACGTTTGTAGAAGCTTGCTGCTGCTTGGCGTAATTCAGCTATGCCACGAAATGGAGAGTATTTATGATTTTGAGAATTTTCTGCTGCCTCCTGTAATGCTTTAATAATGTGAGGAGGAGTGGGCTGATCTGGATTACCTTGACCAAGATTGATAACATCACGCCCTTCAGCTAGAGCAGCGTTTACTTTTTGCACAAGTGCTGCAAAAAATTGAGTTGGGAGTTGCTGTAGTTTTTTTGAGAATTCCATGCATGTTCACCTTTTTCAGAATATAATAATTATTAAAGATATGAAGCAAATAGTATTACTTTTTTTACTAAATGTCTAGAGTCTTTTCAGTTAACTAAAAACTAAAAGAGACCCAATTATATTTTGAGGTGAAAAAATTGAACAAAGTCTCATATTTTATCGTCAATGCTTTTACTACAGAACTTTACAAGGGAAATCCCACAGCAGTCTGTTTACTTGATTCAACAATACCTGAGGCGACCATGCAGAAAATTGCTCAGGAGATCCCTGTACCAACAACAGCATTTGTCCAAAAGAAAGATAATGATTTTTTTCTTAGATGGTTTACGCCAGCAAAGGAAATACCGATTTGTGGACATGGAACAATCGCTAGTGCTTTTTTACTCTGGAAACAAGGGATTGTACCCGTCAATTCTTCGATTACATTTCAGACTTTAAGTGGTCCTTTGCAAGCAAATTGGTTGAATGAACTAGTTGAAATAACAATTCAGAAGTATCGGTTAGAAGAGATTGAATGTCCTTTGGAGCTTGAAGAATGGCTTGGTATGAAACCGACATATGTAGGGAAAACAGAATTGGATTATATAGTGGAGCTAAGTCACGAAGGGTATATTGCAGATTTTAAAGCTGATTTTCTTGCGATGAAACAGTTCCCTGTACGTGGTGTTTGTATTACAAGTCGTTCTAAGGATAAGGGGATTGATATTGTCTCAAGATTCTTTTCTCCAGCACAAGGTATTGATGAAGACCATGTAAATGGTTCCACTCATGGTGCGTTAGGACCTTACTGGTGTGAAAAATTATCAAAAGAAAGCATCGTTAGCAAACAGCTTTCAAAACGTGGTGGATTATTGTACGTTACACCAAAAATAAAAGATGTTGCTATTGCGGGTTCGGCAGTTCAAGTATTAAGTGGTGAAATATTAATCTAAATATTGAGCTTAAAACCATGGAAGTAAGGTTGATTTATTGTAGTATAAATACAGAAAAGTACTGTCTAGAGGAGGAATAACAATGAAAATCGGTTGTATCCAATTAAATGTAGGCTTTGGCAAAGTAGAAGAAAATTTTGCCCGCGCTGAGGACAAGATTCGTGAAGCGGCAAAACAAGGTGCAGAAATTATTGTACTACCAGAAATGTGGAATTCAGGATACGCACTTGAAAAATTACCAGACCTTGCAGATGTGGATGGAGAGCGTTCGAAAGCATTTTTATCAGATCTAGCGAAAGAGCTTGGCGTACATATTGTTGGTGGCTCTGTTTCAACGAAGAAGGGCGATAAATTTTACAACACGATGTATACGTTTGATAAAAATGGTGAGTTAGTAGGTGAATATAACAAGGCACATCTTTTCCGTTTGATGGACGAGCATTTATATTTAGATGCAGGGGATGAAATGAATCGCTTTGCCCTTGGAGATATCGAGGCTGCAGGAGTGATTTGCTATGATATTCGCTTCCCTGAATGGCTACGCGCTCACGCATTAGAGGGTGCAAAGGTATTGTTCGTACCAGCGCAATGGCCGACACCACGTATCGACCATTGGAAAACATTGTTGCAAGCACGTGCCATTGAAAATCAATGCTTCGTCATCGCTGTTAATCGTATTTCTAGAAAGGTAGAAAACTTCAATGGTCAATCAATGATTATTCAACCATGGGGCGAAGTGCTGTGGGTTGGCGCAGAGGATGAAGAAGTAGCTGTCATCGATGTGGACTTTTCGATTGTCGATGAAGTACGAGGCAGAATTCCTGTTTATGACGACCGCAGACCTGGATTATATAGCGGAGTAGTTACCGAAAACTAAAATCTGATAGCACGCTCAAGGAGCAAAGCGATGTTGAGCGTGCTAGGCATGGTGAACATCGCTGATAAACAGGTGAACATCGCTGATAAACAGGTGAACATCGCTGATAAACAGGTGAACATCGCTGATAAACAGGTGAACATCG
>NZ_JBGCCD010000057.1:0-11961 GCF_041262405.1 Lysinibacillus sp. RC79 | reverse complement strand
GAACTTAGACGTTATTTCAACCATAAAAAATGAATTATCGTAAATAGTCGCTAGATTTAGCGTCTTGCATCGTAATGAAATACGATTGCAGGGCGCTTTTTGTTTCCGCAAAAACTGGAGGCAAACGACTATGAAAACATTAACAGCAACAAATCAACGAGTACAATTTTACCTAACTTACACAACGGAGCGACCTTCTACGTCAGCCAAACGTAGCAGGCTTAATGCGCTGCGATCATCGTTAGAAGAAAGAAACATTATGCTAGACGAAGCCTTTCCGAATAAGCAGCGCGATGTCCTGGATCATATTCTTTACATCACGTCCGCAGCCGGAATCGCAAAAGTTGGTGCAGATAAATTAGCTGAGCGTTGTGGTGTGTCCGTAAGGACCGTTACGAGCGCTGTGAGGGCGTTGAAAGATTCCGGCGAGTATATTGTTGCTAGACTAATAAAGTCGCGTGGAGGCGCTGGAAAGTACATATTTGTTGATAAAAAACACGACAACTTCCGAGAGATTATGCGCGAGGTATTTTCGCTTTCCGACTACAAACTTGCTCAACTAAATGCTGAACAAATTGCCGAACAGAAAGAAGCACAATCCGTTGGCGCAGTAAGTGTTGAGAGTGAAAAACAAAGTCCTAACCTTAATATCTCTTTTATTTCTAAACAAGTAAAAGATAAGTATATAAGTGAGGTCGCTAATGCTGTTAAAGAGGAAATAGAAAAAGAACCGACACCAAGCCGAGAGTATGTATTAGAATATGCTTCTAATTCCTTTCAAATTGCTCTCTATGACGTCTTAAATGAAATGCCTTATCATAAGTCTATCAAAGCCGTAAGACACGTCCTAGCCTTGCGTATAGGCTCAGGTTGCGATGCTAAACGTTTCAGTAAAGCAAAAGACATCGTTCATTCTATTGCAATGCAACTCGCAGATGGTTATGTGTTTGAAAATATAGTAGCTACGTTCTCAGCTGCGTTAGAAAAAGCTGTACAATATGATGTAGTAGCGCCAATTCCTTCGGACAAGCGTCCGATAGAGACGCCGAAAGTTCCGTTTTATGACTGGCTAAAGGAGCGTGATTAAATGTGACAAACGATAATGATCGACTAGCAGCCAAAGAAGTAGCAAATATATTAGGTTTTACGACCACTAATCTGAAACATTATGCAGCATTGCTGGAGCAAAACGGACTGCAATTGTACCGTAACACTCGAAATCATCGCGAATATTCGCAAACAGACGTGAACATTTTACGCGCCATGCAGCACCTAAACAGAGAGAAATCAATGCCGTTAGAGGAAGCAGCTAGTTTCGTTATGTCATCGGATATTGATATAAGCGCTATTCTTGCGCCAAGAATAGCGCAAGTTGTCGCAACAACTGACGCGAATATCCCCGTAGTACAGCAAGACAGCGACAACGCTGAACGCGTACTGGCGCATCTTTCGGCGTTAATGGCAGACAATAAGTCGCTACGTGAGGAATTACATGTGCGCGATAAATTAGCGTTAGATTTTCAGTCAGATATTAGCGATAAAATGGAGCAGCAAGCGAAAGTAATAGCGGGACAGTCTGCAACGATTGAATCTATCCGCGCAGAATTAGAAAGTATCCGAAAGGTTGCCGAAGAAAAGCCGTCTGTGTGGTCGCGATTGTTCGGTAGATAGTGCATTTAACCGCACATAATATAAATTATACGCGGTTAAATGGTTTACTTTATAAGCTTTGAAAAATTGTATATAAATCTTTTATTTGATTTAGAAATCTATTATACTTAATAATAGATTTCTTTGTTGTTGCTGCCATACGGCGGCGACGGTGTATTGAACCAAGAAGAAGCCTTTGGGCTTAAATAATGTGTAGGGATAAGTGTGCCCTAAAATACATAATTGAGAGATAAGTAGGTCATTAAACCAGGAGTTTAATATGGCGTGCTTTTTTTTTGCGCTTAAAAATATAAAAAAGATGGTTAATTAAATCTAAATTCAAAGCAGCAACTTAAAAGTTAATGAATTGGGGTGATGGCACATGATATTACGGATAATTACAGATGTTGGATTTTGGTACATGCTGATTGGTTGTTTAGTTGGCTTCCTGATTAATTATAAAATCAAAATCGTAATTGAAAAAAGGTAGTAGTAGGACTGTTTGTTAGTAGATATTTCGTTGCTTCTTGAAATTAAAAATAAAATGTAGTTCATGCAGAACAATACACATATGAGTAAATTTGAAAACAAAGGTGAATGAGTAATGAACATAGATAAAAATGCAACTTATAATAAGCGTGCTTTTTGTTCTAAAAAAGTAAACTAGTTTAAATTAAAAGGGTAGAGTTAAATTCTTTGATTAATTTAATCAAAGTTCAAGTTAATTTTATGACGCACTGAGGGCGCTTTTAAGCGTCCTTTTTACTTTTAACTGTATGTATGCGCTACATCTGTTAGGTTCTTGTTCTATTTACCAACCAGCCATACCGAACGAACCGAAAACCTAAGATCAAATGCGTAAAAATGAAGCAAAAAAGATGCTCTTTAAGCATATAACATATCCCTTTTATTAGGGAATGTCGGTGCATGAAAAGTGCCAAGCACAACGTGCAGGATTAAGAGTGTGATACAGCACACTCTGAAAGTGCTTCGCACTTGGGTTGAGACGGAATACAGGGGGGGTTATTTTGTATACATAACAAAGTAGAACTATATGGAGAACGGAATGATAAGAATACTGCTTGAAAAAGGATGAAATTCTGTTGCAAGTGTAGCCATAATATTGGCCATTAAATTTCAGAGTGCCCATCTACGCACCTTCGAAGACTCGGTGTGTTTAATAGGCATAAAATCGGTTCCGAAAGGGCTGCGTGTAACCAAACATAAAATATCTTTTTGAACTGGTTGATTTTAAGCATCGCAAATGGCCTTTATAAATAACAATAGTTTAGTTTTTTTAGAAAGGAGTGTTCATATGACTGATTACACAAGCTTAATTAACTTAATAAGTAATGTTGGTTTTCCTATTGTTATAGCTATTTATTTACTTCATCGATTCGAACGAAAGTTAGATTCATTGGTTGAAAATATCCAAATTCTTTCTCAGGCAATAGAAAAGCAATATCAACAAAAATAGTGAGGAATTTAACATTTCTTCGGTCCTGAAATTAAACATAATGGCTATGTCATTTGTTATTTTTTTGGGGTAAAATAGAACAAGTATTCTTATTAGAAAATGCATTGGAGTTGGCTTTATTGATCCAAAATCGTTTATTACAAGCTTTTTTAACGGATGAAAAGATAAACAAATTCTATTTAAGTTATCTAGAACATCCTTCTGCTCAAAAAAAAGACATGATTGAAAAGTTGTTTCAAATTCATGTAAGAAAAATACAGTTATTAAGTTACTTTTCAAAGGTATTGCACTTCGAATCTCAAAAATACGATAAAAAGATTCGACATATAAACAGCGATGGTTTCCCTGCTTATGAAGTTTGGCGTCAAATTGACGGAGGTACTCCTAAGTTAGTATACTTCCACGACCCAATAGCAGAACATCAAACACCACTTTCATTAGGTTTTCCTATGGAATTTACAGGCATTAATAAGTGGGTAGGCTATAACGAATAATACTTGAAAACTCTTTAAAAGTTTTCAAGTTTCCAAATACCATCATATTTATAACTCTCCCTGAGTTTAAATAAAAAAGAGCTTCAACCATTAGGTTGAAGCTCTTTTATTTGCCCTTTCCTTTCAAGGGCAAGGGCAAGCTACGGATATGGCATGCCATATCCCAAAAACTCTGTTTTTGACTTGGTAGGAGATTCCTACGACCTGTACAACTATTTAGCTGTTATTTTTCAAAAATAAGTAGCTATAGTTGTTGTCGTTTTGCTCGATTTTATAAAAACAAAAGGGGCTAGCTTAAGCTAGCCAATAAACTGTTTTAAAAAACGTTTATGCAGGATTTTATGCTAATCGGCACACCCTTTTCTAAAAGTAATGTTGCAAACGTATGACGCAGTACATGGCAGCTAAATTGGATTCCGTGTTCTACGGTAAACTTTGCTGCATAACGCTGTAATGTTCGTTACTTCCACGGAACGCTGGTGAACTAGAGACATCTAAAGTTTTTAGGTAGTTCATCAAAATTTCAATCGAGTTTAAATTCAGAACAGGAATTAATCGATCGCTATCATATTTAGCTTGTGTATATTCCTTAATCACCTATATAATATATTTTCGAATTTTTGACGATTAAATCCTATAATTTCTTCTTGTTTCCTTGTTTCCTTATTTTCAATGATTGTGAATGGAACGGCTTTAATTCCACGTTCTATAAGTTTAATAGATACATCCGGATCTTTTGTATTTATAGGTATAAATGAGATATCCCTTTCTGTTAGCCATTTTATTAAATTTGTACAATGTACACAGTGATCACTATGAAATACAGTTATTGTTTTATTTATCAATTTTACAACTCCTTTATTTATTTTTAAAATATTAAGTGAAGGGACATGTTAATTAATAAACTCCGTAATAAGAATATTGAAAAAATATATTTCGCACCTTATAAGAGAGTTAATAATTTTGATATTCGTTGATTGAACTCGTTCATGAATAAAAGTGAATTTAGAGATTTAATTCATCGCAAACTAACTTGGTAATATAATTGGTATCTTTAAAAACACTACAGAATGATTGAGTTCCGAGATTAAGAAATTTTCGAGATAAGTAAGAACCCAATATATCAGCAGCCCAAATAATAATAGGGAAGATTAGCGTTTCAACATTTAACGCTTTTATTTCATTAGTATTCTCTTCTGCTACTTTATTTTTAATAGCATTTATAATTTCAAGTGATAAGCCATTTTCTTTTGCGTGCTCTTGGTTAAATAGTATTTCTCCATTTTCAATATAGAGAGAGTATTGAATGACTTCTAATTTTTCTTTTGGGTTCAAATGAAGTACCTCCTAGAGAATAACTCTATTTTAATTGAATAAAACCATTTCCAACCTGATTGATTGAGAAGTTTTCCAATGGAAGAGCATGTGACAATAAGTAATCATATACATACATAGGAATTAAATGTGGTTCAGATCGATTTACTATTTTTATAATAAGTGCAGCAGCACCAGCAACAAAAGGTGAAGCCATAGATGTTCCAGTTAATTCCACATAATCGTTATTTAAATGTGCAGATAAAATATTTTCACCAGGTCCAACGAAATCTAAATTTACATTTGTATTAGAAAATTTAGAAGGTGTTTGTGCTTCAGATATGGAGCCAACTTGAATTACTTCCTTGTAAAAACCAGGGTATGAAATTTCTATGGTATCAATGTTTCCATCTCCTTCATTACCAGCCGCAGATACTAATACAATTCCTTTTGAACGGGCGTATTTTATGGCCTTATGCAGTTCTTCATGTGCCTCCGTACCACCTAATGACATATTAATAATGTTTACCTTTTCTCCATTTGGTCCAATCCAATTAACTGCGTACATAATACCCTTTACTAAGCTCTCAAAGTTGCCTCTTCCTTTATGATTAATTACTTTCAAAATAAGTAGCTTACTTTTAGGTGCAACACCTATAATTCCTTTACCATTGTCAATGGCTGCTATTATTCCAGAAACGTGTGTTCCATGTCCCAGATAGTCTTTATATATTTTAGGGTCCCCGTCATCGTCATCTGTGAAATTATAACCACCAATAATATTTGGTTCTAAATTTGGGTGGTCCATTTGGACACCACTATCTAAAACAGCAACAATAGATCCTGAACCTTGGTCTGATTCTTCCCAAAGTTCTCTTGCTCTAATTTTATCTAAATTATCGGGAACAGTGCTTAGAACTTTGAACAACTTTACAATTTTAACAGGCTTTAAAATTATCTCTGTATTCATCAATTTTCATCTCCTCCTAATGTATTAAGTGATACAAGGAAGAAAAATTTAAATAGAAGAATTGTAATAATAAGCGCAGTGCGGTGGATTAAAAAGGATATTTTATTTAAATTTAGTAAACATCCCATTATTATACAGCGATGTACAAAAAAACTATAAATACCAAATTAGGTTTAAAATACTATTCTTCCCTTCACTTTAATTATTAGTATATTTAGAGGGGAGAGATTACATTGTCAATAAATACTACTAGTAAAGAAGTTGCTAATTTATTGAACAATAGTAAAGTTTTAGAAAATCCTGTAGTTAAAAGTTTTTTAGAAAACGAAGAACACTTTTCATTATTCGAGATTGCGATTTCGACTCCAACCCAGGAAAACAGAAATAAAGTAGAATTGATGTTTAAAAATCATTACGAAAAAATTAGAATAAACTCGTATTTTAAAAATTTAATTAGATTTTATTCTATTGATTTCGATAAAAGAATAAGAAAAATAAATAATCGCTTTGTCCTTTCTTTAGATAGGAAGATAGGAAAAGATGATTCCAAATCGGAAACTTTTAAAGAATTAATTGAAGATGAAAGTGAAATTAATTTTGGAACTGAAGATACCACATTACGTGATGAGATTAGTAATGAATTACTTTATCAAGCTTTAGAGATATTAACGGAATCTCAGTATAGAATTCTAGATTTAATCTACGTGAAAAACTTAACAAGGACTGAGATTGCAAAGCTAATGAATTCATCCCCGCAAAACATTTCTAATATTCACCAAAAGGCTGTTGCAAAATTAAAAGATCGTATAAGAGGTGGGAAAATTGAAAAAAGATGAAACTTGTAATGAGAATATCGAAAATGACTATTTAAAAATATACAAAAAACATATAAAACAGTCTCTTTCACAAACAGCATTACAAGAACGAGCTGATTTAGAACAGGAACTATACATAAAGATATTTCAAAAAATGAAAAGTCTAAATTTCAGAGAAGAAGCCCCTAGTTTTTGGGATTTCTTTACTAAGGATGATTAGATATCTTTGTTTGGATTAGAATACAAACAAAGATATGATTTTCATATAAAAAACACAAAAGTTTCTTTAGTTTGTAGAAAAAAGCATTCAGAATATACTCACTCTGAATGCTTTTTCTTTTTAATTTGTGAAAACATAAATAATTGTTATCTAAATTTTCTAAAAACAAAATTTCGCTGTCTTCATAATAACGTAAAATATGTAGTTTCTTCTGCAAATTATTATCACAAGGTATTTGATATCGTTATTCAATACTTGCAATTAAATTAGAAACAGACAACTAGATTTTTCGATATTTAATATCTGTTTTATTGTAGTTGAATTCTTCGTTAAAGATGATTTATTAGCAACCCTCATAAATCATTTTAGCATGAAATGCAGCAATTAATATACCTGCTCCATCAGCATTCGTTCCTTCAGCACAAGCAATTAAGACATTATCGCAAGTACAACGGGCTGGGTATTTTGAGTTTGCTGTATAACAATTATCGTGCCATTTACAGCAAGTATCTAAATCATTTATTGGAGTACCTGAACCGCAGCCTAGTCCACACCAATTATATTTTTTTCCACCTAAAGTGCAACAGGAACCACCCCATATACAGTCAAGTAAAGGTATAAACGCTTGGATTTCATTATTATCTTGTGGTACTTTGAAACCTTCTTCATCATATGCTCGGGCTACAGTATATCCTATTTCCCCATTTTCAAAAGTAGTTGTAAATACTCGTGGGGCACCCTCTTTTTCTCCAAGATGAATAGCTGCTACATTGAATTTCGAGTTACCATTCTTTGCTTTTGTTGAAATTACTCGGAGTTGTGCCTCATCGCTTAATTTTACATAAGTAGTTGTCTGTTCAATCATTGTTTCTTCTGAAGCAGCAACCTCCTCAAAATATTCAATATCAAATGCTTTAAAATCAAATGTTGATGAATCATTTACCTTTACAACATCTTTTAAGTGTGCAATAGCTTTTGTTACATCTGGATTATCTAAAATCGTAAAAGCATTCACTTTAATATCTGATTCTACTACTCTTCCCTGCATCATAAATCTCTCCTATTCTGTTTGAATATAAGCAAAGTCATTTTTTGTTAATACATAAACAAGTGAGATTAATTATGAAAGCATAAATCTAGTATTTGTATTTTATCGTTATATAGATGGGGTATCTGAAATCATCAAGTATTTTTCCGCTGTTGTGTTCTATAAAGTGCGTTTGATAGTGGGGGATTTTTTTCGACGCGTATTTCATAAGATTTTTTCAGATTCGCACTTAATTTACTTTTATAAAAATGTTAGACATATTCATTGCGGAAAAGAGAAATAAAATTTTTAGGTTTGTTCTTCTGAACAACATTGAAAAATCTTAACGTCATATACAGATTCAAGTGAGTTTTTAATTTTTTTTAGTTCCATGGAATATTCAATGCAGACATTTTGGTACAGTTCTTTTTGAGCCTTGTCGCAATGTTCAAGGCATTTAGATATTTTTAAAAGATCCGTTTTAATTTGATTATATTTTCTCAATTTATATTCAATATTATTCATACATTTCACCTCGAATATAGCGGTAGTAAGGTGGCACCCAGATTTGAACTGGGGATAAAGGTTTTGCAGACCTTGGCCTTAACCTCTTGGCTATGCCACCGTTATAAATATAAAAGTGAAGCTAAATTAAAAAACGAAATCGTAATATAAATTTCTTTATAACTTTCTTCAATACAATTTCTAATCTAAGCCCGTAATCAAAAAACACATATTCGCTATCAGTACCTACCTGGAACTATAAACGCATCAATCAAGGGGTACTTTCCTATGCTATACACCAAATTAACCATCGTCCCCGTGACATTACATCAAATTCAACTCCAGCGACTTTCAGTCCAAGCTAAACAATCAAAACTCCTACAGTTGAGATTTCCTTCTTTAATTGCGTAGATGAGCGCATTATCCAAACCATTATTAAGAAGTTCAACCATTGTTGAACCATCGAACCGTCGATGAAACATGATTTTACCAGCGTACAAAATATCTACATCATATGTGGGGAAACTGATATGCGAAAAGGGATTGATGGCTATGCCACATTTTTAAGATTTTTTGAACTAGATTCTTATAGCGATTCCACATTCTTATTTTCTGGCTGAAGTAAAAATCGCTATAAATATTTATCTTTTGATGTGGACGGCTTCGCCATGCTTAAGGCAATGGTTAAGTTTGTTTGTCTTTTGTACGTATTAACCATAAGAATTTTAAAAATTAAAAACAGGTCATTAATACCATTTTTTACTTTTTTTTGCTTGTATAGTATGCTGTACATCGTGGATATGATAATATACATAGTGTGAGGTGATGAGAGTTGAAAAAACCGATTGTTTATAACAATGTTAAAAAATTCAGATTATTTGTAGGTATGACACAACAAGAATTAGCAGACAAAGCATTTGTTCATCGACAAACTATAGTTTCAATAGAAAATAAAAGCTATGTACCTTCAATTGTTGTTGCTTATGCAATTAGCATTGTATTGGAAAAAGATATAAAAGAAGTTTTTTACATTGATAAAAGGGAGTGTTTCTAAGTGGGTTTAGTAAGAGGTCCAAAATTCCTAAAACTTTTGTTTAGTTTAATTTTTGTATTAGTTTTTACTTTTGTGGCATATGAGTATTTTACCAGTGGAGCAACTTTTAATGGGGTTATTTTTTCAATAGCAGTTATAGTAGCTTTCTACTTTTTAATTAAAGAAACCTTAATTACTGTTAAAAAGAAAAGTTTGTTAAAAAAAGAAGTGCTATTAGATAATTTTATTATTGAAAGATTAAAAACATCATTAAGTTTATCTTATCTTTACTTAATTATTCATTTAAGTATCTCTATTTTTGCGAATGATAATCTCGTTGCATTTAAAGATTCTGTAACCTTTGCATTATTTGTGAGCTTTAATATTTTTATGGTTACTCAAATTTTTCAAGCATTTTTTTATTATAGTAAAGAATAGGTTTACCAAAAACACCTTTACTCCACTTTATTATATGAGTTGAAAAAAACTCTAATAAATAATAAGGTGGTTTTTTTATGGGTAACATTGTTAAATTATCTACTTCTCAAAAGTCGGATGTTACAAAACGGATCGATGAACGTTTAAACGGTAAACTCGGTCTAAATTTGAAGTTAACTGACGAACTTAAAAGCTTTTCAAATGATCTTAATGCTGTTGAAGTAGACTTATCTTTTAAAGAGTCCGATGGTGAATTATTAGGGACTCAATACAATCAAACTGTTTTACAGAACGGTGAATTGATTGAGCTACAATATACAGAAGTGAAAGAAGTTTGGTTTTATCAACTTAATAAATTCGAAAACAAGAAGGAAGTTGTTGAACAGGAGTTAGAAAGGTTCAAAAACTCTAAGGATTATCATATTATATTAGACTTCCTTAAAGAGGGAGGATATGAACTAGCATCAGGTAGTCAGAAAGTGTTGAATGTAGAACAGTATTCATTTGATGAAAAATCACAAAAATCTACAAATAAGTTTATTCAAGCTTTATCTTTAGATATTACAGAAAATGATGAAATTGCTGGAGTATTGGTATTTGGCGAAAATGCTCTTATTAGGTTTAATGACGATGAGGATCCAGTTATTTTTAATGAGGGTACACCAGTTATTGTTCCATTGGGTGCCGGAGGTAAATGGAAGTCATGTATGGCCGATTGTATTGGCTGTGGTAGTTGGGAGTCATGTGTTTCTGGTTATTCGTGCTTAGGTGCTTGTGCAAGTTGCTTGAACCCAGTTTCTTGTGCTTTTTGTCTTATCTGTGCGGTAGCTAGTACTTCGTGCTTGTGGAAATGCCGAATGTGTGTCTCTAATTCTTCAAGACCAAATGAGTGTCCAGTATAATAATTCTTAAGTAAGGGGGATTGTCCCCATATATAAGACAGAGGTCAAAAAAGTATTTACCCAACCAGTTGTCGGTATTGTACCGGCGACTGGTTGTTTAGTTTTACTTATATTTGGATATAGTTATAATATTTTATATAGTCTTTGACAGTTTGTTCTACGATTTCCGTCGTAGTACTTCTAAGCTGTCGAAGTAGAGAAAGAAAGAGGTATCCAACTTACAAAAACATGTTGTAAACCTATCTATACCTTTTGGGAAACTACAGATGGAAAGAAACTCAAAACATCTAATTACACTTACCACTATGCAGTGTCAGGATTTAGATAATTCAAATCGCAAATCCCAACACTACCCCCTCTAACAAAGCACACACTCCTTATCTTGAGCGTTCTAAAATAGGGGGTCAAAACAAGCAAATCAACGTTACATTTTTATGCATTCGTAATCAATCGGACTGTTACAGTTACATAACGTAACCATGCGTAGATACTGCGTTTGAGAGCTGTGAATAAAATGGTGCATAACGATTACTTCCGGAGAAGTTGAAGAATGTTGATTTATCAACGTTTCGTTCGTTGTTTTAGTTTACATAAGATAGGTTATCAGAAGTTGAAACGGAATGTTTATGAATCAATATACAAAGCGAATCAAGAACATTGGCCTATGAGTAAAAAAAGATAGTCAAAAATAGCAACTATCTTAACAGATATTAAATGATAATGAGATGTCAGCGTAATCGAGACGTACGATTATACGATAAATGAAATTTCGATGCGTCTCACAGCAGCTCACGGATGGTTTTATATGAAAATATTTCTTGCGTTTAATCGTTTGATAGTTTATCGTTGTTGCTAACGAAATAAGCCCGGAAAAAGCAAAAAGAGTTACCCGCGTGAATGTAGTCGGATTGCCGTCCTTCTACACTCGCTTACAATCGTGACCTCACCACGATGCAAACTTGCGAATAACTCGTTTTTTATGTTTTGAACGATATTTAATATATCTATACGTCATTTTATAAGAACTTAGACGTTATTTCAACCATAAAAAATGAATTATCGTAAATAGTCGCTAGATTTAGCGTCTTGCATCGTAATGAAATACGATTGCAGGGCG
>NZ_JBGCCD010000056.1:0-12215 GCF_041262405.1 Lysinibacillus sp. RC79 | reverse complement strand
TTAGTTGGAACGCCGTATGCGGTGAAAGTCGCACGTACGGTGTGGACAGGGGGAAAAGCTGGCGATAATTTCAAAGGCTTACCTATCTGTATGAATAAGGATGATGTTATAATTAAGGGGAAGTTTACTTTATATACACTCAAATATAGGAAAGATCAAGATAGAGGGTTAATTAGATGAATTATTATATTGTAATGCAAGGGCATACCTATTTAGAAGAAAAAGAAGCGGGTATTATTTGGTCACCGCAAAAGGATAAATCAGGTAAAGTACCGCACTCATGGAATCGAATGAAAGAAGTATTAAAAGGGGATTGTGTATTTCATTATGTACGTGGAGAGTTAGTTGCTGTTAGTATCGCACAGTCTAATTATTATGAAGCTTCAAAACCTGGTGAGATGCAAAGTTATTTACAATGGGAAAATGCAGGTTATTTAGTAGATTTAGAATATCATGAGTTAGACATACCGCTAAATATAAAAGCAAATTTTGATGCGATTTTACTGCTTCTACCCTTAAAGTATTCTCCTTTCCAGCAAGATGGAAATGGCAATCAAGGTTATTTATACCCATGTAATGAAACGCTCGCAATTAAGTTATTAGAATTGATTAGTGATTTGAATATCTATGAAGAAAATCAGGAGCAATTAGAGTTTGCAATTGGCTCTGTTGTAAGTAGAGAAAGCAATAAACTTGTACCAATATTAGTTGAGACAGACGCGGAAGCAAAAGTGAAAATTCGTAAAGGTCAGCAGAAATATAAAGAGGCGTTAGCTCCATTATGGAATCATCAATGTGCATTATGTGGTATTGATTTACCTGCAATGCTTAGAGCAAGTCATTCAAAGCCGTGGAAGGATAGCACAAATGAAGAAAGATTAGATGCTTTTAATGGTTTGTTGCTATGCTGTAATCACGATGCATTATATGACAAAGGCTATATTGCATTTGATGGTACAGGCAAGATACATATCTCTGAACGAATTGATGAATTGGATTATGTAAAGTATGGTATTCATCCTAAAATGCGGGTGAATCGTTACGAAGAAAATAAGAAGTATTTTAAGTGGCATAAGAAGAACGTGTTTATATAGAGAAATTGACAAAGAGAAGCAAGATTTATATGCTTCTCTCTCCGTATGTTATTAGACTGGTTGGTGAGCGTACTGTACGATATTACATCTAAGCCAACAGCAACAATTGAGAGGGAATAGTAAAAAGAGCTTAGAATCCTTTACTTAAAAGGATTCTAAGCTCTTTTTTCTTTTAAAGCAAACAACTTGCAAACAATCCCGTTACCTAGTAATAACATGGAGGAAAATGAGGAATGACGCCTACACAATACAGACATCATCATCTTCAAGTTGCATAGAGCTTTTTTAAAATGTCCTTTACAAAGGGTACACTTTACTTTTGTACATCACTTCCAAAGTTTCTTTATATAGGCTCTTCATTGCTCGAGAAGAAGGGGGGAAGGAAACAGAATTAAGAACTTGGATCAGCATGGTATTTTTACTGTTAATAACAAAGACTTTTATATACTTGCACCTAAAGAAAAAAACTTAAATATCTGCTCAAACTGATTAGTGATTGTAGAGAGAACAGTCGCATCATAAAACAGTAGTACCTAATGCACTCCGTAATAACGTGATGTGCATTTTGTTAGAATAATATTTTTTATCGAAAATGTATAGATAATAATCTATAATTAATTAGGGATAAATAGTACAAAAGGAGAAATAAGTAAATGAAGAAAATGGGGATGTACATTGGTATAACGGTATTAGGTATAATAGCCGTTTTCGTAGGTAATTTACTTTTTACTGAATACCAATCGTACAAGTATGAAAAGAAAATAGAGAAATTAGAAATGGAAGAAGCAAAGGAACTTGCATTGGAGAATATTAAGTTTGATAAACCTATTATTATGGAAAATGAAGATAAATGGGAACTTGTAGTTACGAATAAGGGAAATCGAAATATTTTTGGTTCCTTCTATGTTGAGATGTATGATGAAAATGGTAAAAAGATTTTGAGAGAATTTGTACCGATTATTTCAGGATAACTAAGCCCTTATGGAGAATTTATTTATAAGGGTGATATTGATAAAGAATATAAAAACAAGGTTCATAATTATAAAATTTTAGATGCCCAATTAAATTCTGGTAAAGAATATACATCTTATTAAATAAATCTCTTAATTAATATAGATCCATATATGGTTATTCTTAGGGATTATTTTTTGTAGCACATTACAATTGAGTGGTAAGTGGAAACTGTTTATCTTAGTTAAAAGTGTAGGAGGAATTAGATGATAGGTTTAACAGTAGTGACAGGAATGGTAGAAGCAGCAATTGGTTCTTTCATTGAAAGAAAGGTTATAGAGGAACCACTTGGGAAAGTTTGTGATAATGCATTAAATAAATTTCTAAATAAAAATGAAGAAGAAAAAAGGTATTTAAATAATGATTTAGAAAAAGGAATCAATAGGGCTTTTTTTAAGGCTTTAAAGAGAGTAAACATAGAAGTTATTACAATAACTGAAATAGAAGCAACACAAGAAGTGTGGCTTATAAATCGTTTGAAAGAATTTAATAATGAGATTGATAAAAAATTAGATAGTATCGAAAAATCACTAGATTCGACTTTAGATTTAGAAATAGTATTTCATGACTTATCTAGAATGATTAACCCTAACGGAACTATTTCTAATAAAGAAGATGTTGAAAAGGAGTTAATAGAAATAGCCTTATCTTATGATATTCCTTCAGAAATATACATAAATAAAATTAAAAGTAACATATATACATATACAAAAAGTGAATTTATTCTTGAAATCAAACTTACGGATGAGATTTATAAAATGTTTACAGCTCAATTATTAAGTGATACTAATGAAAAAGTAAACCAATTAGTTAAAAATAGTGTAAATCAAAACGGAATTTTAAATGAAATAAAGAATCGGATATTTGAAGAAGTTGAAATTCGGTCTGATAATAATGGATTAATGTCAGTTCAAAATACTGAAGAGAAAGCGGAAGAGTTAATTATCAGAATTAAAAACGAAAATGAATTAGTAACAAGTGATACAGAGCTTTTCTTATTGGTAGATAAAGCGAATGATATTTTAAGAGAAGGCAAATTGCCTTTATATTTAATAGAATTTGAAATGATACCGTTTTTAAGTGAAAAGGTAGGAGAACTAAAGGATAAGTTAACTAATACAGTGAATGAAGATGAATTACTAAGTATTAAAAGGGATTTTAGAGATTATAAGTCAATTTTAGAAAGAAAAGAGCGTCAAGCTAGGAATATTTCAAATATGCTAAAAGTTTTATATGATAAAGATTCTCTTTATTCGTATGTTAATTATATGAGAGGGGATTTCTTGATAAACTGTATAAAGAAAATTATTGAAATAGGGTTAGACATTGACGGTAATACAGATAATTATAATGGTATTAAAATTGAAGCTTATGCATCTCAAGATTTACCTTCATTTAAATTTAGATTATCAGAAGAGGAAGGAGAGAAGTTGTTTAAAAATGAGAATGACTATATGCTATTAAGAGTGCAAGGTTATTATTTTTTAACTGATTTACCAATAAATGTAATAATAGAGAAAGCTATTCCTTCCTACTTACAAACTTATACCATTTTAATAGATAGGTTTCCAGAATTAGAGAGTGATTCAAAATTTAACAATTTATTTAATTGGTATATAGGATTGGCTTAACATAATAGAAGAAGCGGTTTAGATCAAAAAATAATCTTGCCGCTTCTTTTTATATGACTGAAGTTTATTCCTTAAAAAATGTACAAAGTTACACTTAAATGTTAAGAGTGGTGCTGTCTCCCTTTATGAGATTATACACGGAATTGAGCTGCCAATTCCCTTAACTCTTCTGCCAAGTTTGCAAGTGCATAAGCAGATGATGAAATTTCCTCCATTGATGCCGTTTGTTCTTCAGTCGTAGCAGAAATACTCTCTGTGCCTGCTGCGTTAGATTTAGTTATGGAGTGGATCGTATTCACACTACCAACAATTTCTTCGGTGCCTGCTGCCATTTGTTCGACTGCTGCAGATACTTCTTCTACTTGCATCGTAACACTTTGAATGGCACCTTGAATTGAAGCGAAAGTAGTACGTGTATTTTCTGTTGTTTTAATTCCTTCATTAACTCCCGCTGTTACTAACTTCATTGATTCAACAGCCGTTTGAGTATCTTTCTGTGTCTCTGAAATCAACACTTCAATTTGGTTTGAAGAAACAGCAGACTGTTCTGCTAATTTTCTAACCTCATCTGCAACGACGGCAAAGCCCTTCCCATGCTCGCCAGCACGTGCGGCTTCAATTGCGGCGTTCAGGGCAAGCAGATTAGTTTGTTCAGCAATTGCTGTAATCGAATCAATAATTTGACCGATTTCATTAGAACGTTTTCCTAACAAGTCGACAACATCGGATAAGCCTTTTACTTGTTCTGTGATGTCTATCATTTGTTGATTCATTTGATTCGCGGCATTCATACCATTTATCACTAAGGATAAAGAATCCCCTGAAAGTTCGCTTACAGCTTGAGCATTTCCAGCCACTTGTTGAATACCTGTCGAAAGCTCATTAACGGTATTGACTGTGTTGGAAACACTATTTAGTTGCTCTACTGATCCATGAGCGATAGTTTCCATCGTATTTGCAACCATCTCTGTTGCTTTTGTAGTTTCTGCAGCATTAACATTTAACTCTTCAGATGCTGAGGCTACATGATTAGCAGTTTCAGTCACTTTCGTTATTGTATTACGAATATTATTAATCATCGTGTTAAATGATTGTGTTAATTGACCGATTTCATCTTTGGATGAATATGTACCTTGGGCAGTCAAATCACCGTTGCCTGCCTTTAACATATTTGCCTGTAACTCTTTAACTGGATTCACAATTAAACGTGCAATCCATGTTGCCAATGTAATAAAGAAAATAATGGCCACAACAGAGAGAATGGAAGAAATAAGCATAGTAGTGAATAGACTTTGTTTATTTTCTTCATTCAGTTTATTGGCATCTTCAGAACTTTGAGTCATAAGATTGCGTGCATCACTTGCCATATTCTCAGCAAAATCATCTAAAATTGTGGTGTAAATAGAATAGGCTTCTGCGTTTCGGTTCTGACTAGCCAAATCAATAACATCTTCCATAGTGCTAAAATAACCATCAACATTGGATTTAAGAGATTTTAACAGTTTTTGTTCATCTTCATTTCCATTGTAAATAGCTTCAAATTTCTCGATTGAGTCTTTAACACTTTCAGCTCTCTCTGAGATCATTGTCTTTAGTTCAGCATTATCATTTGCATCCGTAGTAATCATGAGTTCTAAAACGAAAGAATCCATCGCACGAATATCAGTTCGAGCTTGACCGATATGTTGAATTGGCAAAAGTGATTCGTCGTACATTTCACTAGATTTTTTTGCCATATCGTTAATGTAATAAAAACCACCACCAGAAATAATCAGCAAAAATATAACAGCGGACGTAATAAGTGTTAGAAGTTTCTTTTTAATCGATAAGTTTTTCAAAATATTTCCTCCATCATCTCAATTATCTTCAAAAAAAGTGGGATATAGTAATAACATTGGATATAATGAGTAATTTAGATCTTGTAATAATATAGCACATCAAAGATTTAAAAAAGAGAAGAGAGAATTATGGGATATTTATGAAAGATGAAGTGTTACAGCTTATTGCAATCGAGTTCACTCGGAAAAAATCCAAAATAAGGGGAACGAAATTTACCGTATTTGTAGGGCGCATAGTAAGGCTGTTTGAATAGGAAAGTGATTAAATCATCATCTGTAGAGGCCAAATCGCACATAAAGTGTGTTGTACTGATCTATAAGGAAATAAGAAAGGGGTTAATCCCTAAATCATTGTTTAATGACTTTTAGGATAACCCCGAATTTATACTGGTTAATGTTGTGGAAGATGGTCTTGGCTGTTTATCGTTACTTTAGAAGCTGAAATAAGAATTTCTTTATTTGCTTCAAAATATGGTTCTAAAATATTGTAAAAAGCTTCCCATGTTTCTTCGCTTTTTTCTTGTTCTCCTTTTTTATCAAGTGCTTGGTATTCTTCATAAAGTTGTTTTAATTTCTTGCTATCTGCTTCACTAACTTTGAATTCAAAGTCAGCCATGTATTCTTCGAATGTTTGAGGCTTTTCGAACTGATTAAGGAGTCCATAGAATTCTTCGTGTAACTTATCATATAACTCATCATTTTCAGCTTTTAATGCTTTTTGTAAATCCCCATGAAGAGTTTTTAGTTTGGCTAAAGTTTCAGCTGGGATATCTAAAAATTCCGTGACTTTCTTATAGCTATCCATAAATTCTTCAAATGTTTCTGGTGCATTTAGCGCATCTAAATATGGTTCAAGGATTTTATCAAACTCTTCATATTTTTTGTTAGCTTTTTCCTCATCACCACTTTTTTTAAGCTTTATCCATTCTTCATAAATAGCTTTAAGTTGTGCGTTATCGTTTTCTTTAATAATAATATTTTTCCCATTAAATCCGTAATCTTTCATATATTCTTCAAATGATTGAGGTTGCCAATTAGCTAATGTATACGGCTTTGTGATTTTATGTATTTCTTCGTAAATTTTTTCTAGTTCCTCATGTTTCTTTTCTATTTCTTCATCTGTTAATTTTATCTCTTTTGAAAATCCTTTTTGCAGCTGCTTCATTTCATTGAACAATTTTTCTAATCTTGTTAAATCTTGTTTTGTCATCTCCTTAGGGAAGTATTTTTTAAATACTTCAAATGTGAAGAAGTCTGAATAACTCTCTACAGTGTTACCTTCTACAGAGATTTCCTGTCCTTCTACTAATTTCATTTTTTCAATTTGCTCATCAGAAAATTTGTGGAAACTGATAAAGTAATTTTTACCATCTTTTCCTTTGAGATTCATTCCATCATCATAAATGTCTTTAATAGTTCCTGTAATTTTTTGTTCAAGTTGAACAGTAATGCTACTATTATCTTTTGTTTCTACTGATGCAGCCCCTGCTTGAAGTGGTGTCAGAACAGCCATTCCTATTGTAAGTGCTGAAGCAATCATCCAAGTTTTTTTGATCGGTTTTTTCATATGTATTTCTCCTTTTATTTAAAAAATCAGGTATTACCAATAATTAGACGATTTACCATCTAAAAAAGTTCGTTGTTTTAAAAAAAAGTTAGTTTTTTAATTAAAAAAGAGAACTAAAAGACCACTCCGTGATGAACTGCTCCGTAAAAGTTAGACATAAAATCTAACTTTTACGGGGTGTTTTTTGAGCGAATTTACATCAGATGAAAAAATAAGAATCGTATTACGTTATATAAATGGACAAGAAAGTATCCATCACATTGCTTTTGAAGAAGGGGGTAAGGAAACAGAATTAAGGACTTGGATCAGCATGGTATTTTTACTGTTAATAACAAAGACTTTATATACTTGCACCTAAAGAAAAAAACTTAAATATCTGCTCAAACTTATGTTCATTACATGAACTTATCCACGCCGTTTGTGACCGAGTGGGACCTTGATGTAACTCCTTATATGAGTAAGGGATACCTTATAGATAAAGCTCAAATAATTAGTGATACCCAATTAAGCAGTTATACCGTTTTCCCTGGTTTAACGTTCCAAGATGTTTCTGAATGAATAGTATATTATGATATGTAGAGAACCCTGTAGCTCATCGGAGAATTTGCGATAAGCTACAGGGTTCCTTTATTTAACGAGAAATTCTTTAATATATTTAATTACTCTGTAATCAGTATCGCCGCTGGGGTGTTAAGCGAGCCAGCTGTAGAAGTATAGACTGAATGTGTAACACTAGTTCCTTTAGGTACAGTAAATGTAGCAATCCGAACACCTTGGGTATTGGAAGACAGTGTAGGAACACCGTGAGTTGTACCGTTGTTCCAACGTACAGCACCGCCGTATGGACCTCCACGACCTGTCAAATATACCTTTAATGTCTTATCGGCTTGAGTTGGATTATTGAAAGTGATATTCGCCTTGTAAATAACACCATAATGCCCCTTATTAGTTGCTACAGCATCGCCAGGCGTATAGCTAGTGTCTTTAGTCATTAAGTTGTCATTACTTCCATTACTTATGGAGAAACTTTTATTGCCGTCTCCGACAGTATATAGAGCAGCAGAGCCACCTGAAGTACCAAAGCCGTCGATATTGGAAAAGTTCCAAGAACCACGCGGATGAGTCCCAACTGGTGACACAACTGCATTTTGATTACTACGAAGATCGGCAGTAGTACTTTTAGCAGCTACTGTTCTGACTTTATAAGACATTGCAGAACTAGACGATAAAGTAAACTCAATAATTCCACCCACCAAATAACCATTTGGTACTTTCCATTCTTTAACTAATCCAACTTTCCCCGCTGCAATGGAACTTTCAACCGGAGAACTAGGAGTTAATGTATTTCCGAGTAAAGCTTTTGCGGCACATTTCCCATGAGCTACAAAGCCGGTAATAGTATCGATACAGTCTTTAACACCAGAGACTTTATAAGTACTGCCACTTGAACCATTACCAATGGTAACACCGAACTTGATAGTCGCACCTGTGTTATTTAGATGCCAAACAAACATCCGATAAGTTACACTCAATAATCCAGGTGCAGTATCTGCCCAAAGCGTTGCATAACCATTAGTAAATGGAACAGAGCTATTAATAGTTTCTGGATTATCAGACAAGAAAAAACGTTGATTATTACTTGCTTTACCGTATAAGTTTAAAGATGGTAAAACATTTGGGATTGTCACAGCAGTTAAATCAGATTGAGAACATGAAGCCATTATTATTTCCTCCTAAAAGTTATTTGAGATGTGAGACTAGTGGATGTCGTTGATTAAGGTTATCCACGAACCTTGTTATCAACGATTTCTCGCTCTCATATAAGTAAAGGGTTTAAGAGGGGGAATAAAACAACCTTCATTTTATTTTTTTATGCAATCGATTAGGCTACTCTTAGAAGTGACGCTGGTGACGTTACACCTTCAATCACATAAATCACCATATCCGTAAACTACAATTAAAATAACAAAAACAATGACACCGATTGTAGTAAAAATCATCCATGCTTTCATTAGGGTAACTAAACAGCCTTTGCTATTTCTATAAATATAGAATCAGATAGTTGCAAAAATCATGAAGGATGAAGGTATCTCAATAAGCAACGTTGTTCAACCTAATCACTTTAGTGGAAAAAACTGTCCTCGAAAAATGCGCTCTGGAAAGGTGAGTTGGTCGCAATTCATCGCAATGGTTAAAGTAGCAAGTGGTACTGTGCAACAACCTAATCCTATTGTAGACAACAATAAATATCGCGTTTTAACAGGCATATATAGCACAATTCAAGCCGCAGAAAATGTTCTTGATGTTTTAAAGCATCGTTTCGGTTGGGTGGTTTACATTGAACAAGATGGAAGGTTATGGCGGGTTAAAACTGGTACATTTACTGGTGCTGAAGCTGCAAAAATAGGAGCAAATAAAATAAAGAGAGCTAAACTAGCACAAATAGCAAATATTGAGGCTGCGTAATAACAAAAGAGGTTGGGATATAAGTATATTTTCAAAGCAAGATTTAAAAATTTACATCAGAAAAGCGCAAGAAATCAATTTTAAAACATTGATTACTTGCGCTTTTTAAGGTTTCGACTAGTTTTGTCCCAGGCTCTTTTTTGTTTTATTTATTAACGATACTTAAGGATGGAAACAATTCCTTGATGAACGAACAAAATCTTTACTTATTAGTAAGTGATAGTTACAATGTAAGTAAATATTACCATTTTTTAAATCGATATAAAATGTTTGGAAATCTATAAAAAAGGGTAAATTCATCTAACTTTGGAGGAACCAATTAATGTTTTGGGAAAAAGTTTGATGTTTGTTACCCCCAATTTATTTAGGGGTGAAACAATTGAATACTTGGATTTCCAAAGGAAACCCAAAAAGATTTAATGTAGATGATTATTTATTGGAAAATGAATCTATTTGGTGGTCTATCCGTCAATTTAATTTTGCAAACCAAATACAATAGGAGATGAAGTATATATTTGGCGTTCAGACGGTTCGAATAAAGGAAGTGGAGGTATCGTGGCGAGAACAGTAACAGACACATTACCTCAATATACAAATGATGATGAAACCGCTGAATATTGGTATGAAAATGTAAAGGGTAATACATATTTAGCAGTTCAGTTAAAGGTATTAGAAGTGGATGTGGAAGAAGGGATAAACAGACTGGAACTTGCTGAACATTCAATATTAAAGGATTTAAGGATAATTAAATTCAAGCAAAATACCAATTACAAAGTTGATGAAAACATAAAAGTTATTGATATAGGGAAAAAGTCTTTCCTTAATCCTTAATTTCAATGAAAAAATGAAAATTAAAATGAGCGAGAATCAGAAGCGATATATAAAGTGGCATAGAGAAAATAAATTTGCTAGATCATAAAATACTTGGAATTACAGAAATACGATAAAACACTAATATTTATTTCAAAAAGAGATTAACTGTAATGATGATGGAGGTAATAAAAAGATGATTTCTTCAGGGGTAGATTCGGGTCCAATTGTAATTAATACACTTAATGAATACATATCGATTATTAAAGAAAAAAAACTTAGTGATTATTATTTTAGAGGGGAGAATGAAAAATACCAAACAATTTCTTCTTCACTGTTAAGGAAAGACAAATCATTCCTTTTAAAAAATAATAATAGTTCATTTTATGAAGACGTGGTTAACTATTATTATTCTGAGATTGCCTCCAATATTGGAGAACTAGAACGTAAAAACTTTCTGGCATTTAGTCAGCATCATGGACTAACAACAAATTTATTAGATTTTACAACCTCCCCCCTTGTAGCTTTATATTTTGCTTGTTCAACAACAAATAGTAAATTATCAAATCAAAAAGGATATGTATATTTAATTGATAAAAAGAATACAATTGATATTTCTAAATTAATTAATGATTTAATTGAGCCACCAGCCCAAAGTTATAATATTTTAAAAATGTTTAATAAAAAGCAATTCTTTGAAACTATAGGAATGTATTTAGACGATTTTTTCTGGAGAAATGATAATAATATTGAATTTAATAATATTCTTACTGAACAATTACTACATCTTTCAAAAATTACAAATGGATTCTCAACCTTTATTGAGGAGTTTAATGAATGTAAAAAAGGCTCAGATATAGATAAAATAGGGGAATTTTTATCAAATTATTTATCTAGGTATGGCATAAACATAGAGGGAGTACCTTTCCTTACGTGTTATTATTTAATTCTATTGATGGAATACTTTGACTCTCTATCATTTATGTCATTTGTTAAACCAAAAAATATAGAATCGCTAGAAATTGCCTTTCCTAAAATGCCATATTTCATATATAAAACCCCATACAAGTTTGATAGAATACGTAATCAGGAAGGGATTTTCATATACCAACAGTATTATACCTACGCAACAAAAAATGAAGATAAACCCAATTCCATATTAAAACAAAAAATTACTCCTGATGGAACTATTGTAATTAATAATCAGGATGAAATTTTAGAAGAATTAGATTTCATTGGGATTAATACAAAAAGTATTTATGGTGATTTTGACAATATAGCAAATTACATTAATAATAAGTTTTTCTAATAACTATTAAAAATTATGGTTACTAATTATAATAAAGAAGCTGATAAACGCAATTACTTATTCTTTTACTACAAGCTTAACTTAGAGTATTAGCGGAATTGAGCCTATAAGCTCATCGGCTAAGAGTTTGTTTATGTTAAAAATTAGATAATTTTATTTGGTGCTTGGAGAATCAATATTAGAAGAACTACAAACAAAGAAACATTGAAATTATTATTATTTCTGAAGAAAATAAAAGCTAAATTTGACTATTATTATGATATGAGAAATAGCTCAAAGTATAGATGTATAAAGGCTTTTGAAAATTGAAGTAACAATTTCACTTTTTTTTAGCTTTAAATTCAATAATTTGAGCAGGTTTGAAGTCGTTTTCCATGGAGAGCGACTTCTTTTTGTGTGCCGGGCATGTCCGTCAACTAGGTGATGAAAGTTCACTGTGGGCGTTGGGATATGCGAACCACTAGCCAAGTGCAAGGGTGTCCGTGGCGA
>NZ_JBGCCD010000055.1:0-12838 GCF_041262405.1 Lysinibacillus sp. RC79 | reverse complement strand
TTGTGCGAAAGCGTAGTGCTAACGTAGCGACAGCAACAGATGTTTTTTGTGCGAAAGCGTAGTGCTAACGTAGCGACAGCAACAGATGTTTTTTGCGCGAAAGCGAAGCGTCAGCGGCATGAAGTTGGTCACTCAGTCGTGTGTTGTTGCTGTCGCTGCGCTTTCGCACAGATAAATTGACACAGGACGTGGCGTTCTTAGAATGAGTTCCTCTATTTCACTGGATGTTTGGACAACCACTGAAAGAAGTTAAAATAGGAACGTCTATGAAATTAGCGTATAATAGAGTCTGCGATAAATTGAAATAATAGAATTGAAGTTATTGTCTTCAAACAAGATAGGAGCGGAATTTGTCTTGTGGACGAGGTATAAACGCCTTTTACTAATAGGTATTATGATAATCATGCTACTTTCGAGTTGCAATCCGTTTTCTCATCAGGAAACGCAAAACAAAGGATTAATGGTGTTAACGGTAGAGTTTAATAGTGGTGCACCCATACCTAACCTTTATATAACTGCTACAGATGTAGAGACAGGTAAGGTAGTGGAGGATGCGGTTGGCTCGGAAGAGGGCGAAGCAACATTTTCGAAGCTTATCGAGGGACAGAAATATGCTATGGCGGCAACTACGCTTGAAAATAGTACGAAAAACGATGATTATACGACAATCGAAAATTTTACATATGATGCGACAAAGCCATATTATCGATTGGAAACACATTTTTTTAGGGACGAGCAAGAGCTGGATGTACCAGTTGTTATGCAAAATCCTGAATTACCACATGGCTGTGAAATAACATCATTAACAGCTGTATTAAATTATTATGGGCTAGATGTTACGAAGCTGGAAATGGCTGATAACTATTTACCAAAGCAAAAAATAAGTACTGTAGGCGGGCAACGATTTGGTCCAAATCCAGCACAGGCCTTTGCAGGTAATCCTCGTGATAAAGCACATGGTATGTATGTCTTTGCAGCTCCGATTGTCAAAGCCGCAGAGGCAGTAATAGCAGATAAACAGGCAGACTTACGAGTGACAAATATGAGTGGTGCCTCGCAGGACGAAATTTTACAGCTTGTCCGGGAGGGGGTCCCAGTTGTCACATGGGTTACATTGGATTTATCAGAACCAAAAACAAAATTAGCTAAGGGCTGGATCTATGAAGGTGAAACAGTGCCGCATAAAGCGTTTATGAACTTACATGCTGTTGTTTTAACGGGACATTTAGGCGATAAAGTAGTTGTTATGGACCCATTAAAAGGCTTTGTCACTTATAATGTGGATCAGTTTTTTAAAAGCTATAAAGAGTTAGGTGAACAAGCTGTAGCCGTTCATAAATGATTCAAAGAAGAGTTATAAGGAGTACAAGGAAAGTATGTTACACTTGTAAAAAAGGTTCGTCACTGGGGATGAAACCAGCGTTATGGTGAGAGCCTAAAAAAAGCTAAAGTGAGTTGAGTAGAATGGCCATTGAGCACGCTTTTTTACCGGTTTTATTAGGAGATGAAATGAATGCTTACGGCATGGCAAGAGCATTTTACGAGTCCTATGGCGTTAAACCACTTGCATTAAATCATACGAATATGGAGAAAATACAGCAGAGTGACTTATTAACATTTCGTGAAGTTCCAAGACTCCATATTGAAGAACGTTTTGTCGTGGCGTTAAAGGCAATAGCAGAGGAATTTGCAGATAAAAAATTGCTGTTATTAGCCTGCGATGAATTTTACGTAAAAAAAATTGTGAAGCATAAAGAGGAGCTAGCAGAGTATTTTGTAGTTCCTTATGTGGATGCTGAACTTGCAAACGAGCTATTGACACGTGAGAGCATGTATGAACTTTGTGCGAAGTTCGGCTTTCATTATCCGGCAATGCATGTTTGCACTGTCAATGACTATGAGGAATTTGACATGCCTTTTGAATATCCAGTTGTCATTAAACCTATGAATATGACAAAGTATGCTACATGTATTTTTCCTGGCAAGAAAAAAGTATATATAGCAAAAGATAACGACGAAAAGGATGCTATTTTCCATGCGATTTATAAGGAATCGGCATACCGAGATGACTTAATGGTACAGCAATATATTCCTGGCGAAGATGCTCATATGTGCGTCGTAAATGCTTATGTTGGGCAAGATAGTAAGGTAAAGCTGCTATCTGTAGGTAACCCAATTTTAGAGGAGCATTCTCCAGAGGGGATTGGTCGCTATGTAGCAATCATGACAGCATACGATAAAGACTTAATGGACCGCGTAAAATTGTTTCTAGAGGAAATACGATTCCAAGGTTTTGCCGCGTTTGATATGAAGTATGATGAACGTGATGGTCAATATAAGTTATTAAGTATTGAATTACATAATGAACTTTCAAATTATTATGTGACTGCAAGTGGCTATAATTTAATGCAATATGTTGCGGATGATTTTATCCGCGGAAGCAAGCAACAGCTAACATATGTTCAGAACAAGCATCTTTGGACAATTGTGCCAAATGGTGTCCTCTTTAAATATGTACAAAATGAACAGCTCGTGATTGAAGCGAAAAGCCTTATTCGCCAAGGGATGGCAACGGATTCCGTCTTTAATTATAAGGATATGAATGCGAAGCGTTGGTTAAATATAACGCTAGATAATTTAAGCTTTTATCGCCAATATAAGAAATATTTTAACAACAAAGGTCTGTCAAACTAATGAAAAAACAAACTTTAGGTATAATTGGTGGCGTTGGTCCACTTGCAACGATGTTTATCGGTGAAATGATTGTAAGACGTACGAAGGCAACGAAGGATCAGGAGCATCTACATACAATCATTGATAATGATACGAATATCCCTGATCGTACTGCCTTTATTTTAGATAGTACAAAGGAAAATCCTGTACCAGTGATAGTCGCAGATGCAAAAAAGCTTGCTTCTGTTGGGGCAAATGTGATTGCTATTCCATGTAATACGGCACATACCTTTTATGATGAGATTGTTGAAGGTTCTCCAGTTCCCGTATTACATATGATAAGGGAAACGGCAAAGCGCGCCTCTGATTTAGGGGCAGAGCGTGTAGGTATTTTAGCGACAACGGGTACATTAACCTCACGTATGTATCAAGATGCGTTAGAGGAATTTGGTATAACACCAGTTGTACCAGACGATATGATGAAAGAAAAAGTCATGTCTATTATTTACGATTATGTAAAGGCTGGAAAAGATGTCTCTCAGGAGGACTGGCAGCCGATAGAAGAAGCAATGCTTGCACTTAATTGTGATCGTATCGTATTAGGATGTACTGAATTATCAATCGTCAATCGAGATTTAAAATTAAGTGACACATATATCGACTCATTAATCGTGTTAGCAGAACGTGCTATAGAAGCATGTGGCTATGAATTATTAGATTAACAATTGAATGAAAGAAATAAAAATCTGTTCGCTTTTCGCAGGTAAGTTGTAAACCTTCAAAGAAGCTCAAGTGTCTATGAGAGCTTGAAGGCTGACAAATCCCTTGCATAAGTCGCGCAGATTTTTTTTATTCGCATACTCAAAATTCGATAGGTGAAACTAAGAAGGCCTCATTATAACGATTATATAATGGTTTACGTACTTATGAAGTAGGAAAATGATTAGTGTGTTAAACTAGTGTCAAGTAGATAGAAGGTGGGAAATTACATGTCAGTAATAAATGTATTAAATGAAGATTTACAAGCAAAATGGAAATTTGAAGAGCCGATGAAAATTCAAGAAGAAATGATTCCAGCAATGCTTGAGGGCAAAGATATTGTAGCCGAATCACCGACAGGGTCTGGGAAGACTTTAGCATATGTACTTCCTTTACTAAATAAAGTAAACGGTTCAAAAAAACAAACACAAGGACTTATCGTAGCGCCGTCACAGGAACTAGCAATGCAAATTGTAGAGGTTATCCGTGAATGGACAGCAGGTTCTGATATTACGGTTCAACAACTAATTGGTGGGGCAAACTCTGCACGTCAAATCGAAAAGTTAAAGAAAAAACCGACAATAGTTGTAGGAACACCTGGCCGATTAAATGAATTAGCACGTGCTGGAAAATTAAAGCTAAAAGAAATTGAAACAGTTATTTTAGATGAGTGCGATCAGTTACTAAGTCGTGAATATCGTGTTGTCGTAAAATCCTTTATCGAAAGTGCAGCATTTGGGCGACAAGTAGTTGTTGTTTCAGCAACAATTACGGAGGAAATTGAATTAGTGGCTAGTCGCATGATGTTCGAGCCGGTACGTTTCAAAATTAAACCTGAGGATATGTTAAAGGTTGGTAAAGTTGTACACTCTTTCGTGAAAGTGGAGGAGCGTGATAAAACTGATTTCTTACGCCGACTATCACATTTAGAAGGATTACGTGGGTTGGCTTTCGTCAACAATATCGATCAATTGCTAATGAAGGAAACGAAATTACAATATCGTACGGCACCGATTGTGACATTACATTCTGACATGAAGAAGGAAGAACGTAAAAAGGCGTTAGATGCTTTCCGTAAAGGTGATGCGCGTATTTTAATTGCTACAGATATTGCAGCACGTGGTTTAGATATTGAAGGTTTAACACATGTTATTCATGTCGATGTCCCAAGAACAATTGAGCAGTATTTGCATCGTTCTGGTCGTACAGGTCGTGCTGGAGCAGATGGTGAAGTATTAACGTTATTATCTTATCGTGATGAAAAAACGTATAAAAAATGGACAAGAGATATTTCTGCGAAACCTGTACAGAAAGTATGGCATGAAGGCAAGCTAGTGGAGGGTAATTCAAAAACAATTGGACAAAAGCGAGGTAAATAATATGACGTTTGAAGAAAAATTACAAGCATATGCAGAACTTGCGATAAAAGTCGGTGTCAATATTCAACCTGGGCAATACTTATTAGTTAATACATCAGTGGATGCACTAGATTTTGCCCGTTTAGTCGTGAAAGAGGCTTATAAGGCTGGTGCAGGACGTGTTCATGTTAATTTTTCAGATGATGAAATGGATCGTGCTTACTTTGAGCATGCCTCAGATGAAGAATTTAATCGTTTCCCAGAATGGGTAGTTAAAATGCGTGACGAGGTGATCGAACGTAAAGGAGCACTATTATGGATTGATGCTGCAGACCCTGATAAATTAGCGGGTATATCAGCAGATCGTCTAGCTACCCATCAGAAGGTATCAGGAGCTGCTCTGAAAAACTATCGCAACGCCGTAATGAAGGATTTAATAGCTTGGTCGATCGTTGCCGTCCCTTCACCAAAGTGGGCATCGAAAGTATTCCCGAACTTAGCAGCTGGGGAACAAGTACCAGCATTATGGGAGGCCATTTTTAAAACTGTTCGTATCGGTGAAGGCAATGCTGTTGAAAACTGGCGTGAACACGTAGTAAATTTAGAATCTCGTGCGGCTCTACTGAACAATAAAAAATATGCGAAGCTACACTATACAGCGCCAGGCACTGATTTAACAATTGCATTAGCGCCACAGCATAAATGGCTTACTGGAGGTAGTAAAACGCCTGATGATACTATCTTTATTGCTAATATGCCGACAGAAGAAGTTTATACGTTACCGATGAAACAAGGTGTAAATGGCTTTGTAAGCAATACAAAACCATTAGTTTATCAAGGGAATATTATCGATGGCTTTAAACTGACATTTGAAGAAGGAAAAATTGTTAAGGCTGAAGCACAAGTAGGACATGATATATTACAGGAGCTTATTAATGTAGATGAAGGCTCTTGCTATCTAGGCGAGGTAGCACTTGTACCACATGAATCACCAATTTCAGCATCTGAGATTTTATATTTTAATACATTGTTTGATGAAAATGCATCGAACCATTTAGCGATTGGTGAAGCTTATCCAACTTGCTTAGAGGGTGGAAGAGATTTAGAGAACGGACAGCTTGAAGCGTTAGGTGCAAATATTTCAGTTACTCATGAGGACTTTATGATTGGCAGCGGTGAGATGGACATTGACGGTATTTTACCAGATGGAACTGTAGAGCCAATTTTCCGCAAAGGTAGCTGGGCATTTTAGGCTCTTGATTTAATTTCTTTCAGCAAATGTCTTGGTAGCGAAAGCGAAGCGTCAGCAATTATGCCGAGGCATAATTGATAGAAAGGAGTTGGGCAGATGAAACGATTACTAAGCATAATTGGTGCAGCTATACTCATAATGGTATTTGGCGTTTCATCTGCTTTTGCTCAGTCTGAAAACTACCTGTCAATTGGAGATTCCTTGGCGGCTGGTCAAACGCCTTATCAACAGATTGATACAGGCTACAGTGATTTAATCGCCATGAAATTAGGAATGACTAGGCAATTGAGTTTCTATAATGGCAAATGCATTTTTACATGAATATAGTGGAAGTAAAGCTCTAGCCATTTCTTCAAACGAATTGCCAAAGCCTAACCCTACTTCATTCGAGCAGATTTTAAAACAACTAGCGAAGGCAGAGCAGACACGAGAAGAAAAAGAAAAGCCAAGCCCTACTGCGCGTGCCATTCAAGGTTTTACAGGATACATTGCTTTTATAGAGAAGGAAAAACTAAGAAACGTTTTAATCATAACTATTTGTAACAGGGCATCGACAGTGATGCTCTTTTTTATGTTAAATATATATCAAAATATAAGTGACGGATAGAACTCTCGGGGCGACAGATGGAATCGTCAGAGCGACGGAAAGAACCGAAGCGACGGAAGGAATCGTCGAAGCGACGGAAAGAATCCCTGAAGCGACGGAAAGAACCCCCGAAGCGACGGATACCCCGACACCTCAGTTCCCACGTTATGATGAGGAGCCAAATTATAATTTTCAAACTAATAAAAGGAAAAACACTCAATACATTAGCCGTGATAAAATGAAATAGACAGGAGGCGCAAAGAATGAAAATATTTCATACAGCAGATTGGCATTTAGGGAAGCTTGTACAAGGCGTCTACATGACAGAGGATCAACATTATATTTTACAGCAATTTATGCTAGCCATAGATGAGGAAAAACCGGATGTTATCGTTATAGCAGGTGATTTATATGACCGTTCGATGCCCCCTATTGAGGCAGTGAATTTACTAAATGATATTTTGGCGGAAATTGTGCTTGATAAAAAAATACCTGTGTTAGCGGTTGCCGGAAACCACGATAGTGCAGGTCGATTGAACTTTGGCAGTAGCTTAATGAGTGATAGTGGCTTACATATTAAAGGCCAATTTACGAAAGATTATGCACCGATAGTTTTACATGATGAGTATGGTGAAGTACATTTTCATCTCGTACCTTATGCAGAGCCGGCTTCAGTACGGACTATTTTAGAGGATGATTCTATTCGATCTCATCAAGAGGCGATGGAAAAAATTATCGAACATATTGGGCAAAGTTTAGATCCAACAAAACGTAATGTTTTTGTTGGACATGCCTTTGTGACGAAGTATGGAGAAGAGGAAGCGAATACGAGTGATTCTGAGCGACCTTTATCAATAGGAGGCTCGGATTGCATAAATGCAACGCTATTTAAGTCTTTTAATTACACAGCACTTGGACATTTGCATAAAGCGCATTTTGTATTGAATGAAACGATTCGATATGCTGGCTCTCCATTGAAGTATTCATTATCGGAGCACTTACATGAGAAGGGCTTTTTAATAGTTGAGCTAGATACACAGGGAGAAATCACTGTCACAAAACGAAAGCTTTTAGCGAGACGAGATTTACGTGTGGTAGAGGGTTTAATGGATGATTTATTGCAATTACCACCAAGTGATGATTATGTATTTGTACGCTTAACAGATACTACGTCAGTAACTTCGCCGATGGAACGTATTCGTACAGTGTTTCCTCATGCGATGCATGTTGAGCGAAAAGTAATACGCCAAGAAGTACCACATGAAATTCAGTCGGTAGAGACAGAGAAAATAGAAGACATCGATTTATTCCGATCATTTTTTACAGATATAATTGGTGTACAGCCAGATCAAGATACAGAGCGTCTATTTACAGAGATGCTGCAAGAATTATTAGATGAAGAGCGGGAGACAGTAAAATGAAGCCTTTAAAGTTAACGATTACTGCATTCGGTCCATATAAAAATACAGAGGTTATTGATTTTCAACAGCTTGGTGAGCATCGCCTATTTGCGATTTCCGGAAAAACAGGTGCAGGGAAAACGACGATTTTTGATGCTATATGCTATGCACTTTACGGAGCGGGTAGTGGTGAAGATCGTCAGGATACTGCTATGCTACGAAGTGGGTTTGCAGATGATGATGCGTATACTGCGGTGGAACTCGTTTTTGAAATGCATGATAGAGTCTATCAAATTTTACGTCAGCCAGGTCATATTAAAGCAAAAAACAAAAGTGTTACTGGCAAGAAAATTGAACTAGCTGAAATCAAAGGAGACACGCTTGATTATAATATTGTAGAAAAGCAGCAAACGCTTGAGGTAGATAAAAAGCTACAGGAAATAATAGGCCTCACAAAGGATCAGTTTAGTCAAATTGTTATGCTGCCACAAGGTGAATTTCGCAAACTGTTAACCTCAGATTCTACGAATAAAGAAGTTATTTTACGCAAAATTTTTAAAACGGATCGCTTTGGTGCGATGACAAAAAGACTTGATGCGAAACGAAAAGAAGCGGAAAGTGATTTACTGCGTGCTCAACAATTAAAGGAACATCTTCTTGGCCAAATTGCAGGCGCTTTACCACAGCGTTCGTCATCTTTATTTACTTGCATTACTAATAATACTGAAAATATGCATCAGCTGAAGAAGGCTTTGGAAGAGGAGCAGACCTATTATACGGAATGTATACAATTGGAACAGCAGCGCTATAAAGAAGCTTATGCACATCATCAAAAAGAGCAAGAATTTTATAGTAGAGCAAAAACACTGAATGAGCAATTTGATGAGCAAACGAATCGTCAAAACCGTCTGCAAGCATTGTTACAAGAACAAGATGTATATAGCGCAAAAGAACGTGAAATTGCATTAGCAGAGAAGGCGGAGCGTCTTGTCATACTTGAGCAACAATGCATCGATCTACGTGCTGAGCAAAATCGTAAAGAACAATCTTTTCAGCAAGCAATGACAGAGCAGCAAAACGCAGAAGCTCAGTTAAAAATAGCACAGGAAAAGTTTAACGTTGAAGAGGCGAAAGAACCTGAACGTCAACACGTTCTACAACAGGAGATACAGCTGCAAGCATTATTACCGACATTCGAGGCATATGAGAACACTCTGCAGCAAATGCAAATAGCTGAACAATATGTTGCAACAGCAAAGCTAGCAGTAGACGATAATAGTAAAATCGTAGAAACAGGACAAATGCAAGTTCAGCAACTAGCAAAAACAATGGATCAATATGAAAAACAACTTGAGCCATATGAAAGTTATTTAGAACAGCTCCCGAAGCTGAAAGAGCAAGTATCATTACTAGCACAAGTTGAAAAATACACGAGAGCAGTTGCAACTGCGGAGCAGGATGTAGCCATTACTAATGTCCGTTATCAAGAAAGTAAGCAGGCTCTTCAAAAGCTGGAGCAGCAATGGATTGCGAGTCAGGCAAGTATTTTAGCACAGCAGCTTAAGGACGGAGAGCCTTGCCCAGTGTGCGGTAGTACAACACATCTCGAAACACATTCTGAGCAATTAGAGATTATCGAATTAGCACAAGTAGAAACTTTACGAGGAAACGCTACTACTGATGAGCGCAAGTTTTTAGAGAAAGAAGCTTTATTGAATTCTACTAAGCATCTTCTACAAGAGGCGCTAGAACAGTTAGAGAAGAATGAAATCGATCGATTGAATCAAGCGCAAATTGTAGCTTATTTACAAAATATAGAACAACAAATTACAATTTTAAAAGTAGTGAGCAATCAATTATCTGATGTACGCTTGCAACAAAAGGATCATCGTGCACGACTGGAGCAGCTACAAGAAAAGCACATAAAACTAGAGCAATATTTAGCTGAAAAGGCGAAGGAATTGACTAAGCAACAAGCAATTGTGGAAGAGCAGCAAAAGCATATTCCAGAAAATCTTAAGACGCTTCAGGCATTGAAGCAGGCGATAGCTGATATAGGTTCACAAAAGGTTGCATTACAAACTGCATGGAATCTCAGTCAACAAAATCTGCAATCTGCTAAAGAAGCAGCAAATAATGCTAGAATGACCGTAGAAATTGCGAAACAGGCTTTTGAGGAATTAAAGCTGAAAATGGATGAAAAGCGCGAGCAATTTTCAGTAAGTATGACGGAAGCAGGCTTTGAAAGCTATGAAGAATTTGCTACTGGGAAGCGTAGCGTGTTGCAAATAGAAGCTTTACGGAAGGCTTGCAGTGATTATGCATTGCAAATCCACACATTACAAGTACAAATTGCTGAGGGAACGAAGCATCTTAAAGGGCAAGAGAAGCAAGATTTAACGGCGATGGAAGAAAAGTTAGAGATGCTTCGTGTCACATATGAGGAAGCCTTTAAAGTATTGCAACAGATCGAAGGATTTGCGAAAGCTTGCGGAGACTTTATCGAAAAAGTTGAGGAGACCGAACAGGAGATTCGCTTACTTGAAAAAGAGGCGGGACGAGTGAAGGAACTTTATGCAATGTTAAATGGACAGAATGCGAAAAAGCTGTCTTTTGAGCGTTATATTCAAATCAATTATTTAGATAAAATTACAGAGGCAGCGAATGTCCGGCTTTATCATTTATCCAATGGTCAATTTGAGCTCCGACGTTCAGATCGATTAGAAAAGCATGCCAAGCAAAGTGGGCTAGGACTAGATGTGTATGATGCCTATACGGATCAATTACGAGATGTGAAAACATTATCAGGGGGAGAAAAGTTTAATGCGTCTTTAAGTCTTGCCCTTGGTATGGCAGATGTCATTCAAAGTTTTCAAGGTAATATCCGCATTGAAACGATGTTTATTGATGAGGGCTTTGGTTCTCTCGATGAAGAAGCGTTAAATAAGGCGATTGATACGCTTATTGATTTACAAGATTCCGGACGCATGATTGGAGTTATTTCACACGTTGCAGAGTTAAAAGCTACAATGCCCGCTGTGTTGCATGTCGAAAAAACAATGAACGGTCATAGTCAAACATATTTTGAAGTGAAATAACAAAGAGGCGTATCTCCGTTGCATGGAAATACGCCTTTTTGTTATTTTTTAGTTACATTAGGATTTGTTCCTTTTTTTGCAGCGATTACTTTTTTTACAATCGGGATAACGATAGGTGCTAATTTTACTGCGGTTTTAACAACTTTAGATACTTTCACAAAATAACAGCTCCTTAAGTACTATCTGTTCAAGGTTGAAACTGAAACTTATCGGATCACGCGAACAGCTTGAATAATATTCCAAATAACGACTCCTAATGAAATGAGAATGTAAATTGCGAATGAAGCAAACCAAATGATAAGAAACGAACTGCTACCTGAATCTGGCTCAAAATTGGTGCTGAATGATAAAGTTGAGAAAATAAAGACTGCAAATAATATAATTCCGAATGCGACTGGGATTAAATGTGATATTAGTGCTCGAATAGAGTGACTCTTTACATCGCTATCTTTTGTAACAAAGTAAACGACTAATGGCACAATAAAGGGTGCGAATAAAATACTGAGATAACTAAAGGCAGATAAAATTTTTTGGTTCTCCATAGTTGTACCTCCTTTTTTAATATTTACGCATGAAAAACAGTAAAGTTTCAAAAAATAATGTGGAAGAGGTTGTAATCGTAACGGTGTTTGCGTACAATGAGGTTGTTCAAATAAATTAAGATGTAACGACCACAAGGGGAGCTGATGATGTCAGCTGAGACTGGGCACGTAATGCCTTGACTCTTTGAACCTGTAAGTTAACACTTGCGTAGGGATGTGGATAGAAACCGACACTTTTACGATGTGAGGCTCTGTCCTGGCATCGTTTTTTATCTTTATTGATGCCTGATGGGACATATTTGCCAACTGTTTTCTATTCCTGCTCTTGTATCCTACATCGGAACAAAGGAGAGAATAATTTTATGGACAATAAAAGACTTTTAATGCTTGTGGAGATTGCGATATTCGCAGCGATTGGCCTTGTGCTTGATCAGGTTTCTTTTAAAGTATGGGCACAAGGAGGCTCTGTTAGTCTAGTGATGGTGCCAATTATTTTAATAGCATTCCGCTGGGGACTTATTCCAGGACTGACAACGGGTTTACTCATTGGTGTAATGCAAACAATGTTTGGTGCCTATATTGTGCATTGGCTTCAAGGATTACTTGATTATGGTGTTGCCTTCACGGTAGTCGGCTTAGCGGCCGTTGTTCGTCGACCAGTGCTCGAGGCTGCTAAAGCGTTAAACAAAAAGAAAATGGCGCTTTATATTATTTTAGGAACTGTATTAGCGGGCTTTTTACGTTATGCAGCACATACCATTGCGGGCGCTGTATTTTTTGCAGAGTATGCTGGCGATCAAAATGCATGGATTTATTCAATCATCTATAATGGAACATATATGCTACCAGCAACAGTTTTAACGGCAATCGTCGGTGTTCTGTTATTTACGGCAGCACCTCAATTAATGCAACGAAAATCATAACTAATATGCCCTTCACATGAGTGAAGGGTTTTTTATTATTAGTAAATTGAAAGATGAGTCATTTTTCTTAGCTCATCACCATAGCATGAGGTTGATTTCCGTTCCGGCTGGGCGCTTTGTTGCTGACGCTGCGCTTTCGCACAGATAAAACATTTGTTGCTGACGCTGCGCTTTCGCACAGATAAAACATTTGTTGCTGACGCTGCGCTTTCGCACAGATAAAACATTTGTTGCTGACGCTGCGCTT
>NZ_JBGCCD010000054.1:0-13588 GCF_041262405.1 Lysinibacillus sp. RC79 | reverse complement strand
CATATCCACCACGTCCTCCGCAGCCATATCCGCCACAACCATATCCACCACGTCCTCCGCAGCCATATCCGCCACAGCCATATCCACCACGTCCTCCGCAGCCATATCCGCCACAACCATATCCACCACGTCCTCCGCAGCCATATCCGCCACAGCCATATCCACCACGTCCTATGCCATTTCCAGGCGGGCAATCTCCTGGCTTACCAGGCCTACCAGGTTTACCAGGATTCCCTGGATTAAACCTACCGGGAATGTAGATTTGTCACCTGACATATTTGGAAGTTCAAAATAAAAGACTGTAGCACCAAGGCTATCTAGAAGTTCAAACATGAACTAGTGGATAGCCTTGTTATTGTTTATTAGAAACTATTATTGACTGATAAAAAACTAAGGAAGTGGAAACATGTCTATAAAATTTTCAGCAATACTACATATTCCCTCATTTAATGAGCACAGTATATAGAGAGGTAAATAATGTGTAGCGTAAAAAAAATAACTTTATGTATGATTAGCCTAATATTAATTAATTTGAGCATTGTATCTTCTTTCGATGCAAAAGAATCAAATAAAGTTAATGGACTTAGAGCACAAATAAAAGGCTTAGAGAATCGTTTGGAAAGCCTTGAGTCGATAAAACCCAAAACAATTCCTGATTCTCCTTTTCCAGAATTATCTCCCCCATCAAAATTTGTTACACTTTCACAGGTGATAGAGAATGGTACAACTATTCCTTATGAGGTTATCGTCAATAATCCTGGTTATAAGAGACCCGCTTATGAAGAATATTGGCATAGCTCAATCGGTCGGTGGAGCTATGTTCCAACTAGAATTCATTATGATCTGCATCGACTATTTACGAATTACGATGTTGCTCTTTCTGAATGGTACGACTTTGAACAGAATATGGGATTCACGATTCCAATGTTTCAAAATAAAGCTGATTTAGATTTATATATTGTCGCGTTCCAATCTGATATTACAGCAGTTTATACGTTGGGGAATCAGGTGGTCGTTGTTGGAAATCCAAGAAGAACCGGTGTTCAAGTGATTACTATAAAAACAAGCGCTATACATCCCACAAATACCGAAGAATCTTTACTTGTGCAATTATCAACTCAAGGAGGAGAAGAAATGGATTATGCTCTTATCTCTAATATTTCTCCTGATTTTAGGTTGAAGCAAAAAGAATAACTCTAAAGCTCTTTTTCGGAGTTTTATTAGCAGGTTTGTTATCTTTATCAGCGGTTGTTGGGATTTTATCAGCGATTTTGCTATTTTTATCAGCGATTGTCGGAGGTTTATCAGCGATTGTCCATATTCTATCAGCGATTCACTGAAAAATATTCGCTAAAGCATAAAAAAATCACTCCTCAAATTTGAGAAGTGATTTTTATTTGGTTAGAGCCGTAGATTACATCATGCCGCCCATGCCGCCCATACCAGACATATCTGGCATTGCTGGAGCTGCTTCTGGAATGTCTGCTACAACTGCTTCTGTTGTTAAGAATAGAGCTGCGACAGATGCTGCGTTTTGTAGAGCTGAGCGAGTTACTTTCGCTGGGTCTACTACGCCCGCTTCCATCATGTTTACCCATTCGCCTGTTGCAGCGTTGAAGCCTACACCGATTTCTTCGCGTTTTAGGCGATCTACGATAATTGAGCCTTCAAGACCAGCGTTGTTCGCGATTTGACGAACTGGCTCTTCTAAAGCACGTAGAACAATTTTCACACCAGTTGCTACGTCGCCTTCTTCTGTATCTGCAACTTTTTCAACTGCTGCATATACGTTAAGAAGTGCCGTACCACCACCTGATACGATGCCTTCTTCAACTGCTGCACGAGTTGAGTTAAGAGCATCTTCAATGCGTAGTTTGCGTTCTTTTAGTTCTGTTTCTGTTGCAGCACCAACTTTGATGACTGCTACACCACCTGCTAATTTTGCAAGGCGTTCTTGTAATTTTTCTTTATCGAATTCTGAAGTTGTTTCAGCAAGCTGAGCACGGATTTGACCAATACGGCCTTCGATTGCATCTGCACCGCCAACACCTTCTACGATTGTTGTATTGTCTTTTGTCACAACAACTTTCGCAGCGCGACCAAGTGATGTAATATCAGCTGATTTAAGGTCTAAGCCTAATTCTTCTGTAATTACTTGACCACCTGATAAAATTGCGATATCTTCAAGCATTGCTTTACGACGGTCACCAAATCCTGGAGCTTTAACCGCTACAGCATTGAATGTACCACGAAGTTTGTTCACTACAAGTGTTGCAAGAGCTTCACCTTCAACATCTTCAGCAATGATTAATAGTGGACGACCTTGTTGTACCACTTGTTCTAATAATGGTAATACTTCTTGGATGTTTGTAATTTTTTTATCAGTAATTAAAATGTATGGGTTATCTAATACCGCTTCCATTTTATCTGTATCTGTTACCATGTAGTGTGATGCATAACCACGGTCGAATTGCATACCTTCAACTACATCAAGCTCAGTTGTGAAGCCTTTAGATTCTTCAATTGTAATAACACCATCGTTACCCACACGTTCCATTGCTTCTGCAATTAATTGCCCTACTTCATCATCAGCAGCAGAGATTGCCGCAACCTGTGCGATTTCCTCTTTGTTGCTTACTGGGCGAGAAATAGCGTGTAATTCTGTAAGGGCTGCTGCAACTGCTTTGTCGATCCCTTTACGAATACCTACAGGGTTTGCACCAGCTGTTACATTTTTCAAGCCTTCACGAATAATTGCTTGCGCTAATACTGTTGCAGTTGTTGTACCGTCACCAGCGATTTCGTTTGTTTTAGAAGCAACTTCTGCTACTAATTTTGCCCCCATGTTTTCGTATGGGTTTTCTAGCTCGATTTCTTTTGCAATTGTTACACCATCATTTGTAATAAGTGGTGAACCGAATTTTTTTTCTAAAACTACGTTACGACCTTTAGGCCCTAAAGTAATTTTTACTGCGTTTGCTAATTTATCTACACCTTGTAGCATTAATGAACGCGCGTCTTCTGAGAATTTAATATCTTTTGCCATTTGAATTTACCCTCCTGAAATGGAATATTCGTTAAGCTTCATCAATATATTTATAGAAATTTCGCCATACTGTCATTGCCATCTATCTATTTGTTTATCTATGACAATCACTAAAGGTATTTACTTTAAAAGTATTAACTTATTCAATAATTGCAAGAATATCGCTTTCGCGTAAAATTAGGTATTCATTACCTTCATATTTAACTTCTGTACCAGAGTATTTAGAGAAAATAATGCGGTCGTCAACTTTTACGTCAAGCTCTACACGTTGTCCGTTCTCTAAAATACGACCCGTCCCAACTGCTACAACTTTACCTTCTTGCGGTTTTTCTTTTGCAGAGTCTGGCAGTACAATACCGAATGCAGATTTTTCTTCTACTTCGATTAGTTCGATTACAATACGATCTCCTAGTGGTCTTAACAAGTGAAACAACCTCCTATTAATTAAGTATATGTTTGAAAGTTTATTAGCACTCTATATAGTCGAGTGCTAACACAATTATTATGATAATCAATCACACTTTTTTTTGCAAGTCAGAACTTCGAAAAATTTTGTTTTCTTTCCATATTCCTCTACAATAGAAAGGTAGCATAATGAATGGAAAGGATTTTGACTGTGAACAATTCTCAAAAAATAAATAAACATAAAAAAACAGCCCTTTATGTTTTACTGATCTATATCCTCATGCAAATATCAGGTAAATGGCTGGCACAACCGTTTCACAAACTTGTTATGAGTACCACCGGTTTACCTAGTGAGCAAGCCGCTCCGCTTACGCAAGGCTGGTATATCGCACTTAGCTTTGCCATTGCGTTAATTCTAAGCTTAATTCTAACATCCCGCGATAAAGCATTTTGGGATATTTATCAAGGTAAGAAAGAAACGATACCACTGTCAATTATGTGGGGAATTATTGGTTTCTTCTTAGTTTTCATTGGCCAAATGATTGGCGCAGCTATCGAAATGGCTATATTCGGTATCCAAGGTGGATCGCAAAATACAGCTGATATTGTTGGAATTGCAAAAGGCGCTCCTATTGCGATATTAGCGATTGTCGTTTTTGGACCAATATTAGAAGAGTTCGTCTTCCGCCGTGTTATTTTTGGATCGCTTGTCCAAACAACTAATTTCTGGGTAGCCGGTATAGTAAGCGCCATTTTCTTTGCACTTATTCATTTCGACTTCTCTCATATCTTGCTTTATACAATTTGTGGATTGATTTTTGCCTTCTTATATCACAAAACAAAACGCATTTGGACATCTATTATCGCCCATGTCATGCTGAACGGTTTTGTGACACTTGTACAATTGTATGCAGAACCATTGCAAAAGTTTCTTGAACAACTAGAAAAAATGCAATAAAAATGAGTGAGAGTTTTCTCTCCACTGATTTCTAATTGAACTATTAAATTTATAAATAACGACGAAAAAGCTCGATGCTACTAATTAGCATCGAGCTTCTATTATTATTGATTCAATTCTTCGATTTGACGTCTCTGCTGTTCCAGCGCCTCTTCAATCTGGCGTTTTTGCTCAGCCTCTTGTTCTTCTTTCATCCGCATTTCCTCTGATTTCAAATATTTTTTATAGCCAATACGAGAAATCATAATGCTAATTTCATAAAGAACAAACAACGGCACTGAAACCATTAAGTGCGAAGCTAATTCAGGCGGTGCGATTAAAGCAGCACATACAAATAAACCAAAGTATGAGTACTTACGAATACGAATTAGTAACTCAGGAGATAAAATCCCAATACGCGAAAAGAACAGGACTACAATCGGTAATTGGAAAAGGAAACCAAACGGAATTGTAAGCTTAAATAAAAACGTAAAATATTCATGTATGCCAATCGTTTGCTGAATTTCCAATTCATTTGATAAATTCATCATAAACTTTATGACATAAGGGAATAGTAAAAAATATGAAAAGGACAACCCTGCTAAAAATAATAAAAATGAATACGGTATATAGCTTAAAGTTGCTTTTCGTTCTACGTCCCTTAATCCTGGACTAATAAAAGCCCACAATTGGTACATCAATACCGGCGAAGATAGAATAAATGCTATTAAAAAAACGACTTGGATATAAATTGCAAGTGGTGTTACTACATCAAACGCATGAAGTGTTATATTGTAAGACTCTCCAGTAATTTGAAGGTATTTAACAAGCGGCTTCGCAACAAAAAAGCCGCCAGCCATAGCGAGAACAAAGAAAACGGCAACAATAAAAAGCCGTTTTCTTAATTCTTCTATATGCTCAATAACAGTTAGATCTTTTGGATTCATCCTCAAACATCCTAACTTTACTTATCTAGTTCTTTCTTTTTCTTATCATCATCATCTTCGTCGACTAATCCTTTAGTAGCATTTTTGAATTCACGTAATGTTGAACCAAATGCTTTACCAAGCTCCGGTAACTTCTTAGGACCGAAAATTAGTAATGCGACAATTCCGATAATAATGAGGCTCATAGGACCAATACCACCCATTAAAGCCACCTCCTCTTTATATCCATCATTTTAACGCATATTTCGCCATTTAGCTAACTAATTATATGTGAAAGTTTTTCGTCATTCTCGCATTTTACTTCATACTTATTTTACAGAAACTGTGAGAGCTATACTATCAATTATGCCTCGGCATAATTGCGTCCGGAATCGGCTTTGTGCTTGCACAAAGAACTCCTTTCCGATTTCCGTGACATCCGCCGGAGGCTTTAACTTCTTTCAGCGGGTGTTTCGACACCCGCTGAAAGAAGTTAAATTATGTACAATTATCACTCTTCCTGATTACGAATTAAATAAATGAGCGCCTGCAATTCTACCGACAAATCAATTGTTAAAAGTTGCATTTTGTCTGGTACAGTAATACGCTCTGGCGTAAAGTTCAAAATTCCTTTTGCGTTCATCGCTGCTAATCTATCTGCCATTTTCTGTGCAGAGCGTGGTGAAACTGTTAAAATTGCAAGCTCCGCTCCATATTCTGCATACTTTTCTTCCAATAAGTCAGGGTGAAAAACAGGAATATTGCTAATCATTTTCCCTTCTTTTGGGGCCTTTGAATCAAATGCCACAACGATGTGAGTATTGTGATTTTTTTGAAAATTATATTTTAATAAAGCACTACCTAAATTCCCTACACCAATTAACGCTACTTTTGTCGCTTCATGTTGATCGAGCGTTTGACTAAAAAATTCCAAGAGATGCTGCACATCATAGCCATATCCCTTTTTCCCAAGAGCACCAAAATAAGAAAAATCACGGCGAATAGTTGCAGAATCAATTTTCATCGCTTCACTCAGTTCCTTCGACGAAATGCGTTCCATGCCTTCTTGTGCAAAGTTTTGAATAAAACGATAGTAAAGAGGAAGTCTTTTCGTAGTGGCTTGTGGAATTTTTAATTCTTGTTTCAAACTTTTTTCCTCCTTAAAATGTATCAAATTCTATTTATGATACTTGCTTAAATTTCTAAGTTTATAATATTCACTGGAGGATTTCCCTTTAGTTAATGGCGCTTTTACGCCACTAACTAAAGGGAAATCGTTTCAATCTTACATGACAGCTTGGAATAAGTAAAGCATCGACATTGCAAGCCAATCGCTCATCCATTACACTAAGGAAGAATTGAGGTGTCAAGAATGATTGTTTTACAGGTCAATCAACTATATAAATCCTTCCTTGCAGATGAAATTTTAAGTGGCGTAAAATTAGAGGTTCAACATCGTGACCGCGTTGCATTAGTAGGTCGTAACGGTGCTGGTAAGTCTACTTTACTTAAAATAATTGCTGGTCAAATGTCATATGACTCTGGCGATATTATTATCCCTAAAGGTATACAAATTGGATATTTGGAGCAGCATGCTGGATTAAACTCAACATTGTCGATTTGGGATGAAATGATGACAATTTTTGAGCCGCTTATTGCCCAAGAACAAACACTCCGATCATTAGAACAACAAATGGCCGACCCAGCTGTTTATGAAAATCCTACTTTATATGCAAAAATAATGTCTGAATACGATCATTTGCAGCATAATTTTAAGGATGCGGGTGGCTATCAATTTGAATCTGATACACGTTCTGTGCTTCATGGCATGCAGTTTTATCCTGAGGATTACGAAAAGCCAATTAGCTCACTATCAGGGGGACAACGAACTCGGTTAGCTCTTGCTAAGCTTCTGTTAAGTAAACCTGACCTATTAATACTCGATGAACCTACTAACCATTTAGATATTGAAACTCTCTCATGGTTGGAATCATATTTAAAAGGCTACGAAGGGGCTATTCTAATTGTTTCCCATGACCGCTACTTCTTAGACCAGGTTGTTTCCATTGTCTACGAAGTCTCTCGTCATCGCGTCACAAAATATACAGGCAATTATAGTGCCTATTTAGATGAAAAAGCGAAAAATTATGAGCGTGATTTGAAGCTTTATGAACGACAGCAAGATGAGAAGGCCAAGCTTGAAGAATTTGTTCAAAAAAACATAGCTCGTGCTTCTACTACTAAAATGGCACAAAGTCGTCGTAAAATGCTTGAACGAACAGAATGGCTGGAATCCCCTGAGGGTGATGAAAAGTCAGCAAGCTTCGGTTTTACAATTGAACGTCAAAGTGGTAACGATGTATTATCTATTGATGATTTAGCTATAGGTTATAGTGATAAGAAAATATCAAGCGGCGTCACATTACGCACTTTCCGAGAAGACCGCATTGCACTTGTTGGACCAAATGGTGTTGGTAAATCAACTTTATTAAAAACCATCGTCAAAGATTTGCCACCACTCTCCGGAGAGATTCGCTATGGTACAAATGTTCAAATTGGTTATTATGATCAAGAGCAAGCAAAGCTATCGAGCAATAAAAGTGTTCTAAAAGAGCTATGGGATGAATGGTCTTTAATGAATGAAAAAGATATTCGCTCGGTACTAGGCCGTTTCTTATTCAGTGGAGAAGATGTAGATAAAATCGTGTCGTCTTTATCTGGTGGAGAAAAGGCTAGACTTGCATTAGCTAAGTTAATGATGCAAAAGGCCAATCTCTTAATTCTCGATGAGCCTACCAATCACTTAGACTTAGATAGTAAAGAGATACTGGAAAACGCACTGATCGATTATCCTGGAACGCTCTTATTTGTATCGCATGACCGATATTTCATCAATCGAATTACTACTAAAGTAATCGAACTATCTGGCGATGGTTCCTTTGAGTATTTAGGGGACTATGATTATTATCTTGAGAAGAAACAAGAGCTATTAGAAATTGCTCAAATGAAGGCTGCCGCTCAACCACAAGTACAAGCTGATGTACCTGAGAAGATCTCTACCTCTAAAATTGATAAAGAGGCTAAAAAACGAGAGCGCCAAATTAGACGCGCGCTTGAAGAACTAGAGGGGAAAATGCAGCACGTAAATCTTGAAATAGCTCGCTTAGAAGAAGCTCTTTGCGATCCTGAGATTTTTACAGACCACGAAAAAATTACACAGCTTCAAGAGGAATTATCAACTGCTAAGGAACAGTATGAGTTATTCGAAATGGAATGGCTTGAGCTAAGTGAAGAACTTGAAAATATTATACATCCCTCTTGAGGTGGGATAAAACTTGTAAAGCCATGTGCCTTGTCGCATGGCTTTTTACTTTACTCGCCTTGATTTTTCATATATATTGGTCAAGTGCTATTTTTCGACAAAAAATGCCCACAACTTTATACACACTATAAATCTAGTAATGCCAACATATCAACAGACTTTTCCACATTGTCCACAATTCAAAAATATTTTATTCACATCATTTTGTACAAAATAGGCTACTATATATTGAATAATCACAAGTTATGCACAAGTTATCAACATTTTGTGCATAAGTACGGATGTTCGCTGTTTTATTTCTATCTTACCTGTGGATAATTTTCTGAAAAATTTGTCAACTAATCGGATTCAAATTTTCTTATATACACTGTTTTCTCAACAATTTTTTTACAAAAGCAAAAAGAGGTATTTTAGAATCAAATCTAAAACACCTCTTTTTCTATAATCAATTATGCCTCAGCATAATTGCGTCCGAAATCGGCTTTGTGCTTAGGCCTGCACGAGGGACGACACGATGTCGGTCATTTCGGTAATGCCACAGGACGTGGCGTTCTTAGACTGAGTTCCTCTATTTCAGCGGGTGTTTGGACACCCGCTGAAAGAAGTTAAACCCAGGATTTTAACTCCATTCCAGGGCGACCGTTCATTGATAAATTGCCTCGAATACCTGCTTCAAACATAGGCGTTGCTGCTGCCCCTATCATAGCGGCATTATCTGTACACAGCTTTAATGGCGGCACGAAAAATGGTATGTCTTCTTCAGCAAATATCGTCTCAAGTGATGTACGTAAGCCCTTATTAGCCGCTACACCCCCAGCTGCAATAACCTGTTTCACTTTATATTCGCGAGCTGCCCGTAATGTTTTTGCTGTTAACACTTCCACTACGCTATCCTGAAACCCTTTGGCAACGGCAGTTGGACAAATTTCTTCACCACGTTGATCCATGTTATGTTTATAATTAATAACCGCTGATTTCAAGCCGCTAAAACTAAAATCATAAGAATCTTCTTCTAACCACACTCTTGGGAATGATACAGCCTCATCTCCCTCATATGCTAATTTATCAATTCGTGGACCACCTGGATACGGTAAGCCTAAAACACGCGCCACCTTATCATAAGCTTCACCTGCTGCATCATCTCTCGTCTCACCGATGACTTCAAAAGAGCCATGTTCTTTCATATAAACTAGCTCTGTATGGCCACCTGATACAACAAGTGCTAACAATGGGAATTCCATTGGCTGCACGAGCGCATTAGCATATATATGTCCAGCTATATGGTGTACACCTATAATCGGTAAATTATTGGCAAATGCAAAGGCCTTCGCTGCATTAATTCCAATTAATAATGCACCTACAAGACCAGGGCCCTCCGTAACTGCCACAGCATCTAAATCAGCCGGCTTCATATTTGCCTGTGCTAAGGCTTCTTCTATGACCACTGTAATTTGCTCAACATGATGACGAGATGCAATTTCAGGGACAACCCCACCAAATCGTTTATGACTTTCTATTTGAGATGCAACCACATTTGAAACAATTTCAGAGCCATTTCGAATAATCGCTGCTGCTGTTTCATCACAGCTCGATTCTATTGCTAATATCATTCGATCTTCCATCATAAATTCACCCACATGACAAGGGCATCCTCCCCGTTATCTGTATAATAGCCTTTACGTATGCCACCATCTTGGAAATCAAGCTTTCGATAAAGATTTTGAGCAACTGTATTTGTTACTCGTACCTCTAAACTCATGACTTCCATACTACGCTCTCTAGCAATACGCATTGCCTCTCGCATTAAACCTTCACCAATTCCACGACCTCGAGCAGCCTCTATAACGGCTACGTTCGTAATTTGCGCCGCGTCTATAACCATCCACATTCCACAAAAACCGATTATGCTATTATATTCATCTATAGCTAGCACATAATGTGCATACTGATTTTCATGCACTTCATAATAAAAAGAATCTAACGACCATGGTGTAGGAAATGTAGCAAGCTCAATTTCATATACTACTGGAACATCATCAGATACCATTTTACGATATGTTACATTACTACTCATGTGCCTTCTCCTTTTGTTCCTTCAGCCAATTCGCCTCCGCCTCTGCAATACGTTTGTATTGCGGGACAAAATGATGAACTGCATCCACACTTGGTAGTTCCACTTTCGTCGCTAATCGAACCGTTTCACTTGCTCGTGGTAAATCATTACTAATCGGTGAGCGTTGCGCATAATCACCTAGCATTTCTACGATTTTATGCCAAAAAATATCTACATCTACTCCAACAAATAAAACTGGTGCCTCTAAAGTCTGTAAACGTTCTAACAAGCCATCAATATGATCGTGGTAGTCATCCATAATCACTTCAAGCTCACAACCTTTATATACAGCCGTATAGACATTACCTCTTCGCGCATCAAAAATAGGACAAATAAACCCATCATATAGTGCTGCATTTGCGGCCAATGTCTTTAAGCTAGATATTCCAACTAAAGGCTTTTTCAATGTCCATGCTAATGTTTTAGCAAGCGTCACACCTATTCGTACACCGGTATAAGAACCAGGTCCTTCTGATACAGCAATCGCATCCAACTCACTTGGCTTTATGCCTGCCTTTGCTAGCACTTCTTCAATGGCTGGCATAGCACCTGCTGAATGCGTTAATTTTATATTTTGTACAATCTCTGCGATCACTTTTCCATCCCTTATTACAGCTATAGAAAGTGGTGCATTCGCTGTTTCAATCCCTAACCAAATCATCTCATTAGCTCCTCACATAATGCCTCATATCGCTTTCCAAGAGGTATTAATACAAATCGTCGTTGATTTTCTCCGATTCGATAAATTTCTATTCCAAGACGCTCCTGCGGTAAATCCTGTTCAATCAAATGAGCCCATTCAACAACTGATACCGCATCACCATAAAATAGTTCGTCCCATCCAAGATCCTCATCACTTTCTGCTAAGCGATAAACATCTAAATGATTAAATGGTAAACGCCCCTCATATTGCTTTACAATCGTAAATGTCGGGCTATTGACCGTTCTCTTCACGCCAAGTCCCTTCGCTAATGCTTTCGTAAATGTCGTCTTACCAGCGCCCAAATCACCCTCTAATGTAATTGTATCCTGGGCTTCTAGTAAGCTTGCTAGCTTCAACGCAAAATGCTCAGTATCATCAAGTGAATTCATTATTTTTTCATACATCATCTCTTTTTCCTCTCTTAGCTCCATTACTTCTAGTTTACCGAAACAAGCGTAAATGTTCAAAACATCCAATGGATTTCAAAAAAACAATTACACCTTGGCGTAATTGTTGCAGCTTGTCGACAAAAAATATAAATTACTGTGAATCTAATAAACAAAAGTATTTTCACTCTAAGCTGATGCTCATCATGGGGTGAGTCCTAAAACTGAAACTACATTAAAGCTATGATAAAAAGATATGATAAAGGTTAATACAAGGCAGACCTTGCCATATAACTTCTAGAGAAAATTGAGATAGTTTCAACGTCACTTCCATACAGCTTATGCAAAATAGCATTCGTCATTAGCCTGAAAACAATTATGCCTGGGCTAAATTATCGCTGACGATACTAAACTATGTGCTAAATAAAATAAAACACGCTTATAAAAAACGTGCTTATTTTTTATGCTCCTTTACCTCACTAACCTTTTTATCAACCAATTTATCATCTTTAAATCGTACTATATAGGTTTTTGTCATAAGTATTTCATCATTCCAGTGGTATTGATCTTTTTTTATCATGGCCCCTGCTCCCCCTGCAATTTTTACTACTTCCATATATGACATGCCTTCTTTTAATTTTTCAAATTCGGCTTCATTCATATTTTTTTGCCAATGGTACGCATTGGACTCCTCTATGTCTAAAATAGGATCACCACATCCTGCTAGTATTACAGCAGCACCTATAAGCAAACTTATATTAAGACGTTTTATGTAGAAATAATTTCTCATGCTAACACCTCCAAATTCCTTTACACGAGAGGGATCGATAAAAATTAGTCGCCCTCATTAACAGGCAGTAAGTTTCCTGTATCGAAAGCGAAGCGTCAGGTGCAAGACTCTAACCTCAAAATCAACGAAAGCAAAGAAAGTTAAACGGGTGATTAATCACTCGTAAAACCTGATTATCAGTCTTCATGTTACTGCTCTACTTGTTTCCTCAAGCAGTCTGGTAACTACCTGCAAGCCTTCTCAGTTTGTTGACACATACAGCTTAAGGCCTTTGCTAACGAGTTTTTCGATATGAGTGTTGGGGCATTAACTTTAATCTAAAAATCTATGGATACCCCAACAAATATTATAGAACCAATTTTATCGATATCCACTAATTTCCTTATATTAACAATAAAAAAAGTTCTTATGATTTAAAAGCATCATAAGAACTATATTATCGTTTATAATGGCGGTCCCGACCGGGATCGAACCGGCGATCTCCTGCGTGACAGGCAGGCATGTTAACCGCTACACCACGGGACCTCTTTAAGACATTTATAAATATATCATAGAAAAATGATACATGCAATATTTTTTTATGGTTTTTTTATATTTTTTCATTTTTATATTCTCTATGTAAATTATTAGATTTTATAAACTATCTTTGGAAGTGTTCAGTGTTAGGTTTGGAGATATTGGGTTCATCAATTTTTAATCCTCAAGAAGTAGTCTTGAAAACACTAAATTTTTGGATAGAGTACAGTAATAAGCACACAGAAAAAGAGCAACTACAATAACTAGTGTTTTGTAGTTGCCCTTTACATTGCTTTGTCCATAATAATTACTTTAATAAAAAACAGCCAGCACTCAGCTGACTGTCTACATTGCCTAGCGACGTCCTACTCTCACAGGGGGAAGCCCCCAACTACCATCGGCGCTAAAGAGCTTAACTTCCGTGTTCGGTATGGGAACGGGTGT
>NZ_JBGCCD010000053.1:0-14309 GCF_041262405.1 Lysinibacillus sp. RC79 | reverse complement strand
GTTGCTGTCGCTCCGCTTTCGCACAGAAACCACTAGTTGCTGTCGCTCCGCTTTCGCACAGAAACCACTAGTTGCTGTCGCTCCGCTTTCGCACAAAAAACATCTTGTTGCCCGAAGCGGATCATCTTATGCCCCCAGGAAAGCGCTCAGTTGGAACGGAAATCAACCCCTTGCTTGCCGAAGAGCGATCCTATGACACCTTAACTTCATTGCCATAATAGCTTTTCAACAATATAAAAAGTCGTCCTAACGTTATAGGACGACTTCTTTTTTATTTTACTGTATTGATCACTTGTACATAGTCTTTGCTCACGAAAGCTTTTCCTGTATACAGTTTATCAGAAAGGACCTCATACCAGCCGTTTGTAGCAGAGCTTGAAATGATAACTGGCATACCACTTCGTGCATATGTGAATAGTGGGTTAAAGCTAACAGCTGCGCCAGTACGGACGTTTAAGCCGGTTGTTGTTGTTAGACCAATTGTGTAAGGATTATTGGCATCCTTAAAGCCTAACGCCTTTTCAGCACGGTAATAGTGTCCTGCGACTTTTGCACCCCAGAATGGATCAGAAGCGTATTTTACGTTAAAGCCAAGAGCTTTTGAACCAACTACTGCACCGTTAGAAAAGTTTTTACCAGGTGAACCCCCTGGAGTAATGTAGTTTGGCTGTAGGAATTTATCAACAAGCTCATTGATATTGTCAGCTACACTATCAAACTCTTTGTTTAGTGGGTTCGTATCATATACGTACAAACCGAATAGGTTATTTAAGTCTTGTGCATGAGGGCTCATACCATAAGCACTCTCATGTTGAGCAATGGATAAAACAAGCATAGCGTTAATTTGGGATTTTGCTTCCACATCTTTTAATGTTTGCCCCAAACCTATTAACTTACTTTTCTTTGTAGCATCTTTATAAAGACTGGCTCCTGTACTCTCAACCTCTGCTAGCTTATTCATAATATAAGCATCAATTTCTTGTGCTGTATATTGTGTTTGGGCACGGGCAGGTAAATACTGATAGTAGTTATAGGCATCACCTTTAGAAGAGCCACTGCCATTTGTGAAATAAATACCGTCCCAGCTATAGTATTTTTCGCCTGGCTTCATGAATGATGGCGCCTTTCCGAAAACATAGCTAGAAGAATACTTATTTGTATTGTAATCGTAGAGTGTATGTTTAATTTCACCATTTTCATTTGAATAGTAAGAACGACCTTTGCTCATTGAAAATGGGATTAATGTAACATCAGCGTGTTTTAAGTAGCCGACTTGACCAGCTAATCGAACTTTTACTTGTGTTGCATCACTACTTAGGTATTCCATTTCTGTATTAGCTGCAACCGAAATTGCATCATTAATAGTTTCAGATTTTAGTGCTACATAATTGCTTGTAAGAACGTAGCCTGAAGACATTTTCACAATTTTATCATTTTGAACGATAACCTGTGTGTTTTTTGTCACAGCCTTTTCAGCAGCTTCAAAGGTAGAGAAACCTTGATTACCAACTAGTGCGCCATTTGAAATTTCCTTAATAGCGTATTTAGAGGAACCGGTATTTGTATCGCCGTCGTTTGAATTACCACTGTTAGTATCGCCACCATTTGAGTTACCACTGTTTGAATTGCCACTAGCATCTGGATCGTCAGCAAGTTGCATTAAACGTAGAATAAACGAAGATGCTTGTCCAATAGTTGCATTTTTTTCAGGCATAAAGTTGCCATTAGAGCCTTGAATGATTCCTAGTTGTGCACCTATAGCTACTGCTTGACGGTAGTCTTTAAATATAGCTGCATTATCCTTAAAGGTAATAGAAGAAGTACCTTTAGGAATGTTTAAATAATCAATAGCTCTCTCAAGCATAACCGCCATATGCTGTCTTGAAATAGCGGCATTAGGCTTAAATGAACCATCTCCGTAGCCTGTAATAATCCCAGCTGAAGCAGCAAGCTTAATATCCTTTGCATGTACATATGTATCTGGGACATCTTTAAACACTATGTCGCTTGTCGATTCAAGATTCATGGACTTAGCTAAATAAGAAGCAAACTCTCCGCGTGTCACATTGTCATTTGGACGATAACTTCCTTTTGCATCTTTTACTAATGCACTTTTGGAAATTAAATAACGAAGACCCTGTTCATGTGAATGCCCTGTTAGTTCGTCAGCAGATGCCAGTTGTGGTTGCCAAAGAAGCATGCCGAATACTGTCATGAGCAAAGCAATAATTGATAGTTTTTTCATATTTTACCCTCCTAGACTTCTACATCATTTTAACAAAGTTATAGAGTAACGATAAGGGTCAAATGTTAGAAAAATCATAAAATGAGACTATATAAATAGTTTTCTTGACAATTCATATAAAACTGGAAAATAGCTTAAATGTTCCATGGATATTTTGGCATATTTTTGATAGTGTTATAGAGGAAAGACATGTGAAGGGAGAGTTGAGAGCTCTATATTATTTAGGAGCGCAAAAAAATGAAAAAAATAGCGAAAAATTTACTAGTTTTAGTTGTATTATTGTCAATGGTTGTTAGTCCGTTAAATGCTTATGCAGCCCAAACGGTCAAGAAGGATTATCCATTATCGAATGGTGTGCAGTATAAACAATATACATACAGCAGTACCAATACAAATTCTATTAATCATCTTGCTATTGATGTAGATGAAACGACAGAAGTACAATTAGGTATGCCCGCGAATGTTAATGGCAGAGAATCGACAGTAGCAAATGCTAATCGAAATTCACGCGAGGGGAATCGTGTAGTTGGTGCTATTAATGCAAGTTTCTTCGATATGTCTGCAGGTTTCCCATTATTTTTACTAGCTAAAGATAATGTTATTTTAAACGGTGGTGCTGTTTCAAACGGCTCCGATGAATATATGAATGTCCCTACAGCTTTCGGGGTTGCAGCAGATGGCAGTGGTGTCATTGACTATTTTGATTTTAATGTAACACTTTCTCACAAAGGCACAGACTATAAAATGTCAGGAATGAATCGTGCACGTAATATATATGAGGGGATTGTTTACACACCACAATTTTATAGTAAAACAACAAATACGAATGAATATGGTTTTGAAATCGTAGTAGATACAGGTGCTCCGATTACTGAAAACAAATTCGGTCAAACATTAACAGGGAAAGTTACACAAATTACACCTTATGGATCAAAAGAAAAAATATCCATCCCTTCAACTGGCTTTGTCGTATCTTTACAAGGTGGAGATTGGCACAGTAAGCTAAGCCAAATTGCACTTGGAGATGAGCTGAGTGTTAACTTCGCTATTGATAAGCTTTGGCAGGATGCAAAATTTATTATGGCAAGTGGTCCGTATTTAGTAAAAGATAATAAACCTTACATTATGATGAGCTCATCTAGTCAACGTGCAAAAGAGGTAACATCACGTACTGTTGTAGCGACAAGTAACAATGGAAAAACAGTACACTTTATTACGGTTGATGGAAAACAGAAACATAGCGCAGGGATGAATATGGTTCAACTTGCTAACTATTTAGTGTCACTTGGTGTCGATCAAGCAATTAACTTAGATGGTGGCGGTTCAACAACAATGGGCATTCGAAATTACGGTAGTAATAATGTCGTATTAGCAAACCTACCATCTAATGCAGGCAATGCGCAACGTCTTGTGTCCGCAACATTACAAGCTGTAAGTACGGCACCAACTGGCAAAGGCGCAAAAATTGATTATACGAACAGCACAAACCATGCAACTCTTTTAGCAGGTGCTTCGTCTAGTATAGCAGTAAAATATATTTTAGATGAAAACTATAATACGCTACCATTAGACGGTCATGTATCGCTAACATCTGAGAATAATACTTTAAAAGTTAACGGCATGAACTATACTTCAACGACAGCTGGCGATGATCGCATTTTCATCAACCACGATGGCACACCTGTTCAATCGTTCCAAGTGAAAGTAGTAGATGCTCCAGCAACAATGAACATTGAACCAAAATCAAAAACAGTGGGCGCCGGTGATACGGTCAAATTTACTATGGATGCAAAGGACGAGGGTGGCAAACCTCTAGTTTACAATGCTTCACAGGTGGAATGGTCTGTAGAAGGTAATATCGGTACCATTACTAGTGATGGTAAGTTTACAGCTCAAAATCCGGGTGCTACTGGTAAAGTAGTAGCGACTTTAGGAACAAAACGTGTAGAGGCTGCTGTGACTGTAGCAAAAGCTGCGTTGTTTAAAGATATTCCAAGTAATTATGTGTACTATAAAGAAATTGAGTATTTAACAAAAAATAATGTCATTACAGGTCAAGCAGATGGCACATTTAGACCAAATGACAAACTTACACGTGCGCATGCAGCAGTTATTATTAGTCGCGCACTTGATTTAAAAACATCAAATGTCAAAAATCCAGGCTTTAAAGATATTCCTGCGAATCACATGTATTATAAACAAATCGCAGCTGTAGTCGAGTCTGGTATTATGAGCGGTAAAGGCAACAATACCTTTGATCCGAATGGTACTTTAACAAGAGCACAAATGGCGAAGGTTGTAGCATTAGCTTATGATCTAAAAGGAACAAGCAGCATTAACTTTAAAGATGTATCGAAAGATCATTGGGCATACACATATGTTCAGCAGTTAGCTGCAAATAAAATTACAACTGGCTATGGTGATAACACCTTTAAACCAAATGAAGCGATTAGTCGCGCTCATTTTGGATTATTCCTTTATAGAGCAATCAATCCATAATAGTAGTCCTTAAAGAAAGAATTTTGCATTTAAAAAATAGCAAACTAGTAGTTTTACACCTAGTTTGCTATTTTTCTCTTTAAATAAAAAAAGGTGCTGTGGTGAGCGATTTGGCTTGTAAATCTAGTAAAATTTAATTAATTTTTGGCCAACATAATAAGAAGGGCATGATATTTATTTAAAACTTATGCCATGTATTTCAGTTGATTGGATGATGAGCCACCATAAAACAAGACTAGTAGTGACTTTTGAAGCTCATCTTATTTTTACTATTTTTAAAAAGAACGAAGATGTTCAATTGTGGTATAATCTCAGTATTAAAAAGTAAAAGGATGTTTTTTAATGAAAATAGGCATTGTGGGGAATTACGGCAATGATAATAATGGTGATGAATCAATATTATACGGCATTCTTCAACAAGTAAAACAAACATTTTCGGTAACTAGTGATGACATTACCGTTTTTAGTAATAACACACAACAAACATCCGAACGTTATGGGGTACATAGCTATCCATTGTATTACAGAAAGAGTAATTTATTTAAAACGTTTATCCATACCTATAAAAATAATAAACAATATGTAGCACAATTCGACCTCCTCATTATTGGTGGTGGTGGTATTTTAATGGATTTTTATAAACGTGAGGCTCATCTGTACGGAGCGTATGCAATGATGGCAAAACAAAGTAAGATTCCCTACATTATTTACGGATGTGGTGCTGGACCACTTGATACATTTTCTGGGAAAGTTAGTATTCGCGTGATGTGTCGTTATGCAGCAAATATCTCAGTACGTGATCCTCAGTCTAAAAAGCTTTTGCGAAGTATTGGGGTGAAAAAGCCAATAGATATTATTGGTGATCCTGCATTTACATTAAAAGGGGATCGTCAACATTACGACGAAAAACCAGTTAAAATAGGTGTATCAGCGGTTCCATACTATAATGCAAACTATTGGCCAGAGGGAAATGTTGAAAAATATGATGCGTACGTTACAGGTATGGCGAAAAATTTAGATGAGGTAATTTCTGAGCATAATGTTAAAATTACATTTTTTGCGACGAAGTACCCGCAAGACGTCACTGTGACGAAAGATATTCAGAAAAAAATGCAACAACGTGCACATACTGAAATTATTGATGAAAATTTAGTGCCAGAGCGATTACTTGATGTAACGGAGGAGCAGGATATTATTATCGGTACACGTCTGCACTCGCTTATTTTGGCAACAGATTCGGAAACTCCGATTATTGCGATATCCTATCATACAAAAGTACAGGATTTTATGTCCTTTGTGGGCGCATCAGATCGTTGCTTACAAATGCAGGATATAGAGGATAATGATAATGCTCTATCCACATTAGTTGGCAAACTAAGTAGCAATTGGGAGCAATCGATTGCGGAGACGAAACAAATTGCTACCCATATTCATAAAGAGGCCATGCGTGGTCAGGAATTAATGAAAAAGGCAGTGACACGTCTATGAAAAAAATACTCGTCATTAGTAATATGTATCCAACACCTGATCATTTATCATTCGGTATTTTTGTGAAAAACCAAGTCACTGCACTTGAAAAGGCAGGACTAGACGTAGATATTTCTGTTAATACAAATCCAGCGACCGGTAAGAAAAACACCATTATGAAATATACAAAATGGGGTTTATCGACATTGATGAAAGGCTTAAAAAACAGAAAGTCTATTGATGTCACACATGCACATTATGTGTTTCCATCTGGTATGCTGTCGCTCCTATTAAAGAAAATGTTTGGTATTCCATTTATCGTTACAGCTCATGGTGGCGATATTGAGCGCATGGCAAAGAAGAACACAAGAATTCGCAATTGGACAGCGAGTATTTTACGTGAAAGTGAACATGTTATCGCAGTTGGCCCAGTCTTAGCTCAACAAATTGAACAAGATTTTGGCATTGAAAAAAGTAAAATCTCTGTCGTTAGCATGGGTGTGAATCGTGAGGTTTTCACAAAAGGGAATCAAGAAGCTGTGTGCAAAGAACTACAATTAGCATCTGAGCCATTCAGATTTTTATTTGTAGGAAATGTTATTAAGCAAAAAGGCGTTGAGGAGCTGTTACAGGCTTTTCAAATGCTAAAAACAAAAGTATCTCGTCCTGTAGAGTTAAATATTGTAGGTTCTAGAAGGGATCAAGCATTTTTCCAATCCTTGCAACCATTAATCAGCGAAGACGTCAAATTTATAGATCCACTAAAACAACAAGAACTAGTGAAGTGGTTCCAAGCAAGCGATGTCTTTGTATTACCATCCCATTTAGAAGGTTTTGGATTAGTGGCATTAGAGGCATTAGCGACAGACACACCTGTTATTGCTTCAAATGTAGGTGGACTTGTATCTTTGCTTGGGGAAGGCGCTGGGCATTTAGTGGAGCCCGAAAACGCTATGGTTTTATCTGAGGAGATGCTGCGTGCCGTGAACACGCCAATAGAACAATATATGAATCGTGAAGCGGTCGACGAGGTATTAGCCATTCACGATGAAAAAAATATAACAGCTCGCTGTATAGCGATTTATAAGTCGGCCATTGAAGGTAGGGATGGCCTATGAATAAGTTTGTAAAAATAGTCGGGGCAGTTGCGATTATTAATATCGTGGCCCGTTTCTTCGGATTTTTACGTGAGATGATAATCGGATTCCAATATGGTACTGGTCATATTTCCGACAGTATTTTTACTGCGTATATGATTCCAAACTTTTTATATTTAGTAGTTGGGGGAGCATTTACGACTGTTTTTATTTCAATTTATAACCGAGAAGCAACCGACAAAGGACTATTCGTAAAGCAATCATATACAATTGTTGTTGTGTCAGCGATAATAATGACATTAATAGGGATGGCCTTTGCTAATCCAATTTTAGAAAGCTTTAATACGGGTAAGGCTGTTAGTGAAGATCAAATGGCTTTAACGAGAAATCTTTATTTATGGATGATGCCATCATCAATATTTCTTGTTTTATCTTCTTGGTATAGTGGTTTACTGAATGTAAACCAAAGATTTCATTTATCGAGCTTTGCCATTTTATTTTACAATGCGATTTTCTTAGTGATAGCAGTTGTCTTATCGGAAACGACTATCGGTCCAATGGGATATGGTATTAGTGCATTGGTAAGCGCAGTATTGATGGTGTATTTCTTAGTTATCGGTTACCGTAAATTAGATTCGTTTAAGGTAGGGTTTTCCTTTAAACATAATGTATCGACAAAAGAGTTGTGGATAATGGTTGTACCTATTATGCTTGGCGGTGCAACGATTCAACTTTATGCATTATTACAACGTTATGTAGCAGGGCTATTATCATTAGAAGGAGCAGTATCTTCTGTTAACTATGCTTCTAAGTTGATGCAATTTCCACAAGCTATTTTAATTACAGCTGTAACGACAGTTATTTATCCAATATTAAGCCATAAGGAAGCTGAAAATGATCATGCTTCTATTAAAAGCTTGTATTCAAAGGGATTACAATACTTATTTTTATTGCTTATTCCCGTAACAATTTACTCTTATTTTTACTCGACTAATCTCATTCAAGTTGTCTTTGAATACAATAAGTTTGATGCGAAAGCAACAGCGATAACAGCGCCAGTACTTGCTGTCTTCGTACTTTCTATGTATTTCCTTGCGGCAAACACATATATTACACGCTTTTACTATGCAAAAGGTGATTCAATGGCACCTGTAATATTTAGTTTATTAAATGTATTTGGAGTAAATATTGGAGCTATTTTTTTACTTGTAGGTTCAACTGGAGTAGTTTCAATTGCATGGGGTACTTTAATAAGTTCCATTGTGAACTTTATCATGCTTATTGTATATGCAAGCTTTAAATATGATCTGAAAATGGGTATATTCAGTAAAGACCTTCAATTTTTCAGAGCTATGCCACCAATGATCATTATCACGATTGTTATGTACTTCTCAAGTAAGTATTTAGTATTTGAATACAAGTGGATAACTTTCATTGTAGGTCTTGTTATTTTTAGTGCTGTGCTTGTAGGCTCCTTCTTATTATTTGGAGTGAAAGAAGTAAAAGAATTTAGTGATAAACTAAAAAAGAAATTTTTGAAATAATAGGAAAAAGTGGGTATCTTAGAAACGATTTGATACCTACTTTTTTTATTTATGTTTCAGGCGTGTTGATTAGTAAATAGATGCTTATTCCATTTTTAACTAATAGTAGCGGAATGCTACTTGAGAGCTCCTGTCGCGGTACTTTCTGCAAAAAGGTTGTTATATTTATAATATTTTATAGTGAAAAAATAGGAGCTGTATTATAATTAGTTTTATTCATGTGGAATTTTCTATGGACATATGGATAAATTGGCATTGCTTGGTAATGCCTAAAGGACTATGTCTACTACAAATTAAGATAAGGTGGGAAGTATGGCAAGAGGTAGGAAGGTTAATTCAAATGGTGAACGAAGTAAACAATTATTGCTTGAAAAGGCTTTGGAGTTATTTTCTGAAAAAGGTTATCACGATACAAAAATTAGTGATATTGTAAAAGCCGCTAATGTAACACAGCCAACTTTTTATTTATATTTTGAAAGTAAGGATTCTCTCTACACCGATCTGAATGAACGATTTCAGCGTGGATTTGATGAAATTATGAGTAAACAATCAGAAGAGGTTGAAAAGGGATTAGAGGGCTTTGTTAGAGAGCTAAAACAAAAAATACATATGTTATTCGTTTACATAATCGAAAACCCGAAATTAACAAAAATTGGACTATTTGAATCTGAACAGTCACTTGTAGTTAAATCTCAACTTACACAGCAATTTACTCACCTTATACATCGTTATGATTGTGCCTATATATTACAATCATTTTGTACAGACATTCATATAATTGTAGATAGTTTTGTAGGATCCTTTGAGCGTTTAATATTAACTAATTTACTTGAACATAAAAAACAGCCATGCGAGTTAGCGAGCGACTTAGTTCATTTATACTTTTTAAGAGAAGTAAATACAAATATTTCTCAAGTTGAATAAAAATTAATAAAATTCCTCTCACCATTAAAGGTGAGAGGAATTTGTTATTTCTTAACTGTAATATGAAGATACGCGCCTTTTTGAAGCTTATTGCCTGATTCTTTTTGAATAGATGGATGAACAAGAAGCATATACTCTTGCCCACTGTTTAACGGTTTTGATGGAGTAACAAGTAATGAACTTCCATCGACTTTTGCAGTAATTGGTACTTCGTTACCGCCTAAAGCGACAAGCTGTACACTGCCTTTAGCAATCTGCGAAGAGAGTGCCTGTGAGAATTTCACAGTAAATGTTTTAGAAGTTGGTTCATTTTTTAAGCTTGCAAGCTCTTTATAATTTGTATATTGTGCTTTAATTGCATCATAATGTGCCTGGAAAATAGGTGCAGTCTTTGTTTGGACGTTCGGGTTTACCCCAACCTCATTAATCGTTTTCCCAGAAGGACCTGTAAAATTACCGATAGTAAGCTTTAAATAGCTACCATCTTGCAATTCAAAAAAGCCTTGCATACAACCTTTTCCATAAGTAGTTTCTCCATATAAAATAGCAGATTGCTGATCTTGTAATGTTGCTGATAACATTTCAGAGGCGCTAGCACTATAGCGATTTACGAGAATACGTGTATCAGCTGGGAATTTTTCATTTTGATTGACTGCACGTATTTTATAAGAGGCATGTGCTTCTTGTAGTAAATACGCAATTTTTGCGTTCGGGAATAGCCCTGCAATCTCCTCAGCTGTTGACACATAGCCGCCACCATTGTTTTGTAAATCAAATATAAAAGAGGTTGCACCACGCTGTTTTAATTGAATAAGTGCATCCTTGACAAGCTTTGCACCGTCTTCTGAGAAGGATGACATAGCAATATATCCAACATCCCCAAACAGTAATGCAGATTCTACATTCGGTAATGTGAATTTTTTTCGTGTAATAATTGTAGTAGAAGTTGTACCATCTGCATGTTTGAGGGTCACTTCTATTTTAGTATCTTCATCACCAACTAATAAGGATGAGGCTTCTTGTGTAGAGCTTCCTACTACGGATTGCCCGTTAATGGCAATAATAATGTCTCCAGCAACTACACCGGCATTAGATGCACCACTATTCTCAAATACTTGTAAAATATGAATGCCATCTTCATGTTCTTCGATGATTACACCAATCCCAATTGTTGATAGATCGATGCTATTTATAAATTCCTCAAATTCCTTTTTCGTAAAATAGGTGGAATAAGGGTCTAGCATATCAATGATTTCAGGAATTGTTTTAGCTTTCTGCAAATTACCATGGATGGTTCCAACATAATTTTCCTCTATAATTGCCTTGATTTCCTTTACAAGCTGTTGATCATTGCTTGCAGCAGAAGCGTTTGTAAATGGAAAGATGAAAAAGCTTAGAACGAATACGAAAGACCACAATACTTTTTTCATGGGACACCTCTTTTCTAGTTACCTTTATTATACATGAATTTCCATATAACCGTGAATAGGAAAAGGAGGGGATAACCTACAAAAAAATGAATCTGCTAGCTTTTTGCGAGAAAGTAAGTTTATGCAAGATTCATAGACAGTCATTGTCTAAAAGAAGCTTGAGGCTTATTCGCAAAAAGCAAGCAGATTCAAGTTAGATGAAGAAATTAGATAAGTCTCTTTTATTTTTTTGTGAGCTTATGAATGACCAAGCCGATAAGCGTACCGATTATTGCAGGTACAAGCCATGCCAGACTTTGCTCGTATAATGGTAAAGCTTTTAAAATGTTCACATATGGTGCAATTGTAATCTCCATTTCCTTTAAACCATCATTCATGCTAACAAAGAATGTAGGAATTAATGCTAAAATGTAAACAATTTGTCCACCTTTAAAGAAATTATCGAAAAGCGACAGAACCATTAACACCATCGCTAGCGGATAGATGATTAATAATACAGGTAGTGATGCACTAATAATTGTTTCAAGACCTACGTTTGTTATAGCTGCACTGAAAATTGTGAAAATTACTAAAAATGTTTTATACGAAACACTAGGAAATAGTTTATTGAAAAATTGAGCATTGGCAGTCAGTAAACCTACAGCAGTAGATATACACGCTAGTAAAATTGTAGCAGATAATATAATAGTCCCGAGTGTACCAAAAAGAGCTTCAGCTGACTTCGCAATTATAGTACCGCCATTATCAAAAGCACCAATTGCACTAACACTAGTGTTACCAATTTGTCCAAGCGCGATATAAACAAATGATAAACCAATAGCGGCAATAATTCCCGCAAAAATAGTCGTTTTGACTTGCTTTTTAGTATTTGACATACCCATGTCGCGCAATGCTTGCAAAATAACGATTCCGAAAACTAATGCACTAAGTACATCCATTGTTAAATAGCCTTTAACAAAGCCTTCCATCAATGGTGTCTCCGTGTATTTTCCTATAGCTGCCCCTGGTTCACCCATTGGGGAAATAAAGCTTTTAATCGCTAGTAGTAAAATAACGGCTAATAGAACAGGCGTTAAAATTTTCCCAACGCGATCGACAAGCTTTGAAGGGTTAATAGCTAAGATTAGTATTAAGGCAAAAAATATAACAGAAGTAATGAAAAGTGGTGCCCAATGATCTGCTGCTGCCTCTGGAAGAAATGGGGCAATCCCAATTTCAAAGGATACAGAACCTGTACGCGGTACTGCAAAAAATGGTCCAATCGCTAAATAAACGATTGATGTAAAAATAATACCAAAAGTAGGGCCGACACGATTTGCTAGTATTTGTAGATCGCCACCCGCCTTCGCAATCGCAACGATGGCTAATAGCGGTAATCCAACACCTGTTATTAAGAAACCAATCATTGCTGGCGTTATATGCTCACCAGCTTGTTGACCTAATAATGGGGGAAAGATAATATTTCCAGCACCTAAAAATAAGGCAAATAATAGTAAACCTACTGCCAAATTTTCCTTGATGAAAAGCAAGATGTTTTTCATAAAAATTAAAACTCCTTTAAGATTGAAAAGATAAAACTTTCTAAAAATTATAAACACAGAAGTGTATGTTATCATATGAATACTAATCTTGCAATTAATATTCTTTAACAATTTGTAAGAATTCGTCGGAATCAGTAAGATTCATAAATTGTTTGAAAAATAGTCAGTTTTTCCGATATCTGATTTCTAAAATATCTAGTATGATAGACACACAAGGAAATATTTTAGCACGAACGGAGGCAATTTGGTATGAAAAAGACAAAAAAATTGAGAATCCTTGCTTTAAGCACTATAGCTACTTCATTTTTAGCGCTACAGACCGCAGAAGCAGCTACATATACCGTACAAAAAGGAGATACTTTAACTAAAATCGCTCAAAACAATAAAATAACAATACAAGACATAAAAAGTTGGAACAATTTAACGAATGATATGATTTACGTCGCGCAAAAGCTTGAAGTTTCAAAACAAGCTACTAATGATGCGGTAAAACCTTCAAATCCATCAACAACAAAACCGACAACACCAGCAAAGCCCACAACTGTTTCACATACAGTAGTTAAAGGCGATTCATTATCCAAAATCGCTAAGCAATATAATGTGACAATAAAGGAAATTAAAGACTGGAACGGACTTACGACAGATAATATTTTCATTGGACAGGTGTTAAAATTATCTCCAGTAGCTTCAGTACCCGAGAGTGACACAGTACATAATAACGGATCTGCAGATGCCGGAACATCAACAGTAACATCTAAAGATCCTACAGCGAATGGACAAGCTGTTTATAAGAAAACAGTAGACGTAGCTAATTCATTAGTAGGAACACCATATCTCTACGGTGGCAACACATCTGAAGGCCTAGATTGCAGTGGCCTGATTTACTATGCCTTTAATCAAGGTGGTTTAAAAATTGGCAGAGACAGTAGCGAAGGATATTTCTACGGTAATACAACACAAGTTAAAAATCCGATAGCGGGAGATTTAGTGTTCTTCCAAAATACGTATAAAGATGGAATATCTCATATGGGTATTTATATAGGTAACAATAAATTTGTCCATGCAGGGGCAGACGGTGTTGAAATCTCGGACGTTACATATTCTTACTGGTCTACAAGATTAGTAGCTTATAAACGATTCGACGCTATCAAATAAAGTAAAAGCGATTTTTGCATATACGCAGAAATCGCTTTTTTTATGGAGTTTAGATAAAATCGTTCGGTTGAAGGCGACAGTTTCGCTGATAAAAAATGTGGCATCGCTGATAAAACAACGAACATCGCTGATAAAAGTGTCAGAATCGCTGATAAAAGTGTTAGAATCGCTGATAAACCAAAGAACATCGCTGATAAAAGTGTTAGAATCGCTGATAAAACAACGAACATCGCTGATAAAAGTGTTAGAATCGCTGATAAACCAAAGAACATCGCTGATAAAAGTGTCAGAATCGCTGATAAAACACCGAATATCGCTGATAAAAGTGTTAGAATCGCTGATAAACCAAAGAACATCGCTGATAAAAGTGTTAGAATCGCTGATAAAACAACGAACATCGCTGATAA
>NZ_JBGCCD010000052.1:0-14401 GCF_041262405.1 Lysinibacillus sp. RC79 | reverse complement strand
TATGGTGGCGGAAATGGTAATGGTTCAACATTTGCCTTAATTGTTGTTCTATTTATACTTTTAATTATTATCGGCGCTACTTTCATGAATAGAGAGTATTAACATTTCCGATTTAAGGGTTGCCCCCAGCCTGGTGACCCTTTTATAGTTACTTTTCTCAGATTGTTCAGTAAAGCACTTTTATTAAATTACTGATGATTCTGCGGTTTTTATTTATGGCATTGCTACTTAGTGTTGATTTCAAATAAAATACTTTAGAACAAAGTCCAATCATTTATATAAAAGATTGATAATTAATAATAACGTTCGATAAAAATCTAACTTAAGGATTTTCCAATGTATTGGGACTGTCAATATTTTTGTGTAAATGACAATCCAACCTCTTCTAAAGAGCAATTTCCAAATGAAGAATCACTTGAATGTTTCCTTGTTTCACAGTTCAAATCTATTTAATAATCAAAAAGTGCCATTTGCACACTGCTTAACAAAAGCAACTTACATACAAAAACGTCTAAAAAATTTGTTGATTTTCCCTGTTTTTTGTTTTATATTTACAATATCCATGTGCTGTTTAACAGATAACTGTTAGGCAGCTTTTTAATTACCAGAACACAATAATTACTGGTATACCAATGGCTATTATGAGTAACTCACATATTACACAAAATTTCTTTATGTTTTTGATCTCGGCCATCATCTGGCATATAAAGAAAATTCACTAACCGTTTTAGCATCTGAACCACCACTTACCCACAAATACCAAGCGTTCATGCAACGATAACCTCCAACTGTTGCCGGCCATTAATAACCTTATCCGCTTCCATGTAATTAATTTTCTGACTAACCTATAGTGCTTCTAAACTTTAAATACTGTCGTATGCTCTTTTAATGGCTACATCGTAATTTTCCATAACCACATTTGTTTCCATTGCTCCGATAGCTTCGTAGATTGCCTTACGATGCTTGATTAGTCATTAATACACGACCGTTTTCATGGACGAATATTTGTAATTGTTTCATGCTAAAACCTCCTGAATATTATCTAAGGTATTTTATGGGATATTCACAAATAAAGGAGTTGTTATTAGTGTCTTCAAAAAAAGTATCTATCGGTCTTACACAATTTACAGATTTTACTTTCAAAGGCGTTACTGGAAAAACCTCAATGGTTAGACAAATAAAATATCAAGATGAATACAATCCTGCTTTTGATTACTGGAAACCTTTACGTGATGGTATCCGAAAATTCCATGAAAACGAATTTAGTAACGATTACCTGCTTTCTCTTGCTAAAAAAGTTTCTCAAGCTAAACAAAAAAATTATCTTGAAGCAGTCAAAGCACATTTGAAATTTATTAAAAATAAAGAAATAGAATGGTTTGAACCAGGCAAATCCAATTGGTATAGCGAATATATAACTGTTCGTTCATCACCAGAACTTGGATTAAAGATTGACGGAGTTCCACACTTAATCAAGTTATATTTCAAAGGCAAGGACGAACGAATTGATAAAAACAAATGCCGCTCATCTTTGACACTATTAAATCAATCTGATTTCACCATTGAGCATTCTCCTGATATAAAACCGGCAATTTTAAACGTCCAAAAAGGTAGATTGATTTCAGATGAACCCTCTACTGAAGATCATCTAATTGCACTTGAATCTGAAGCAGCACAATTTATGGTCATCTGGAACAAAATTTAATCAAATTCGAGCCCCTTTGTACACACGCATGTGCCCCCTACCTTCCAAGTAGATATTTTTTAGCTCTAAATCGAATTGGTGTGTCTGTGCGTTCCACCTAACCCTGCGGCTTTTTATAAAATCTATTTCTCAGGCTATAAACTATACAAACAAAGCAATCACGACATATTAATAGTAATGTAAAGCTAATTTAGCCTTACACCTCCGAATTTTGTTACTAAGGGTCACTCCTATCCCAAGTGACCCTTTTTATAGTTTCTTTCCTCATATTGTGCAGTTACTTTTTATCATCTGTTGCAGTTTTAAAAGGTACTTAGTAAGTCATTTTTACTCTCCATTTCTCATATTTCATTAAGAATCTTTGTTTTCAAAACATTCTTCAAAGAAAAACCTCTGGAAATAAGTTAACTAACAATTCATTTTGTGTTAACATATTTTTAATCTCATTATTTAGGGGTGATTTTTTTGACTGACAAGAGTAGAACAATAATTGACTCGGTTGTTGGTTTGGCATTATGTTCAGTAGGAGGATATAGAATCTTTACTAACAACATAGAAGCTATGTCAATACTAGTAGCATATATTTTCTTTATTACTGGAATGATTGGCTTTGTTTTTAGTGTAGTAAAGTTATCTAGAATTGCAAGAACTTAGCGTTTGCTTTATTGCAACGCTTTTTTAATGCTATTGCACATTTTGTTTCAAATTTTCACTTCGCCCACCTACGCTTATTACTAATTTGCTCAAGCTCTTTCCCAATGCTCAGTAGTCGCCCATAAGTCACTTTACTTTCAATATTTCTAACTTTGATATTTCGGTAATAAATGAATAAAATAGGATTTAGGTTCATATTTTCATAAAATGATTTATCGGCGGAATAATAATGTTAATTAGAAGTTCAGATTGTCATCTATTAAGCAATTTAGCCTATAAGTCAAAAGCCTACTGGGGATATACAGAAGTTTTTCTACAACAATGTAAAGCTGATTTAACTGTAACAAAAGAGTACATAGAAGAAAATCCAGTTTACGTAATGGAGAGTGACAACAAGATAGTAGCATTTTATAGCTTTACTATTAATGAACGGAAATTAGATGCATTATTCATAGACCCTGATTATATCGGTAAAGGATTTGGGAGAATGATATGGGACCATTTATTGAATAAAGCAAAGGAGTTAGGAGTAAGCGAATTTACTCTTGATAGTGAACCTAACGCAGAAGGCTTTTATTTAAAAAATGGGAGCAAAGACCATTGGCTCTACTCCATCTACTGTGTTTCCAGACCGTCATCTTCCTCTAATGAAAGTTAAAGTGTTGTAAAGACCCAGACAGCAATTGATCTAGTCGATATAATATATATTGTGTAGCAGCATGTCCAAGATAAACAAAGACTAACTCAACTAATTTATCGAGCGCATAGGCCCTTGGATAATAAGATAACTAATCACCATTATCTATTTTTTGTTTGCACTCCCCTCTTCTAATTCCCTAAAATGGAAATATAGAGGAGGAGATTATAGAAATGAAAAAATTAATTTTTAGCGCTGCACTAGTAATTAGTTTGGGATTAGCTGGTTGTGATGAAAATGCCACTAAGGAAGATAAACCTGTTAATGAATATCCAAAGCAAGAAACAATTGCATCAGCTACTAAAGAAAAAGTTGCAACTAACAAATTAACCGCAGAAAAATTCAGACAAATCATTGAAGGTATGACTTATGAGGAAGTTATTAAAATTGTTGGTTCAGAAGGAAAAATGATTTCTGAAATTGGTACAGCGGGTGAACCAAATCATACTATTTTGTACGATTTTGAAACAGATGGATCTCTCACAGCTGTTAATATGATGTTCAAAGGTGGTAAATTAATAAAGAAAACTCAAATGGGTATGAGTTCTTCTAATGTAAAAATAACAATGGAACAATTTAATAAACTTGAAAATGATATGTCAGAAGCTCAAGTATTTGAAATTCTTGGTGGAGAAGGAGAGTTAATTACTGAATCAGGTGATCTCAAAATGTATACTTATGCTGGGAAAACATCGTATACTAGTGCATCTATTACCTTTCAAGATGGTAAGTTAATGAACAAAACACAAATGAGATTAGAATAATTTTTTGCGGAAGTTACTCAAATTGAAATGCACCCCAATCGTTAGATTTTGGCCAAACTGTTGGAGTGCATTCAAACTGAGTGATATTAAATTAGAGCAGAAATAATAAAGTTTTCAAATTTGCATTTAAAATAAAAAATAATGCTATCACCCTTTCGCTCTTCAATCTTTGATTAAGGCCCCTCCAGTACTAAAATGATGTTTATCATCGACGGTTTCCATATAACCATTTAATTGAATGCTAGGATTATCAATTCCTAACAAAGATTTATCACCCATACCTTCAAACGGCATGAAAACATTTAATATAACCTTTTCCCCTGGTTGAATATCTAATTTGTTTCCCCTAGCTTCAACCTTATATTCATTACCTTTATAAGCATTTTCCCCTTCCTTTATCATGAAGGAAACAAAAACATTATTTTGCTTTATCACGTAATCACTATCATTTATCAATTTTATGGAATATGATATTCCTTCTTTTAGAGTTTCCTTTTCAATTAACTCTAGCTTAACTTTTTGTATAGCATTTATAGTGAACTCCTTTTCACTATCGCAACCTGCTAATAATACTAAAATGAAGATACAAGAAGATAATAATTTAAATTTCAATGAGATTCCCCCGTTGCTTTTTTGATTGCTTTGTTTCATCAAAAGATCCTAAAGAAGAAGATCACTCATCTTTTTTCAATTAAGTGATTTTTCGATTTCCTTTAACATAAGTATAATCTCCTCAATCACTATCTCTGGCTCATCATGATGTATATAATGTCCACTATGACTAGCAATCCGAAACTTGCTTGACGTTGACATCTTTTTAAATTCTGCTTGAAGGTTTTGTTCAATTTCCAATATCTTTTGCGACGGCCATCCCTCTTCTCCACTATCAGGTAAACCTCTTGTAATAATTGTGAGGGGGATGTCAGTTTGTCTTGAATGATCAACAATTTGCTTATAGCTCTGCATTTTATCAATATTTTCACTATTCAACGAAGGGTTTTCTAAATATTCTCTATTTCCTGCAACCAGATTTTCCGGTAAAACCTGTTCATAAGCAAGTTCTTTAAATTCCGGTGCAGCGTCAACCAAAATCATGCCACAAATATCTAGTGGATTGAGACTGGCATACAATCTTGCAATCAAACCACCAAAAGAATGCCCTACTAGTATATATGGCTTCTTTACGTCAAGTTCTTGCAACAAGTCAGAGAGCTCCTCGACCAAATCATGACAAGTCTGCGGGACAGCTGCGACTGAACTCCTACCAATACCCGCCCTCGTGTAGGACAAGGTTGACGTTACATACGATATTCGGTCTTGGACTTTTTTCCATGTCTCAAAGTTATCGCCTAATCCAGCTATAAAGATTACACTCGGAGCACTGTCACGTTGAAATTTCGTATACAGACCGCGATTATCATCGATATTGATTATCTTTTTATTTTGTTTATTCACGTTTAATCACCTATTCTAATTATAAGCTTTATATTACTTATATTTCCATAATAATTAAATGATCTATCATCTTTCCAAACTCCTGTTAGAGTCATGAACATCATAATTTTCAACTCCTATTCCTTATCACGTATAATTAATGCCACTATGCTTAATTTCGGGTAATGCTTTAACCCTTAAGTCTTGCAGAAAATTAAATACCTGTTCCTTCTATGATTAGGGTAATAACACGAAACAGTAATGTTTGTGTTTTGACAAGGAAAAGTTAATGGCAAAAAGGCTAGGCCTTTTCTCTCTTTTAAATAGCTTATTATTGCACGAATTGGAAATAACAGTTATTATTACGTTATACGTTATATCGCCAAACGTAATAAATTTTTAAAAGGAGGTATTGTATGAAAAAGGATAGATTTTCAGAGCCTTCGCTGTTTATTTTGATTAGTCTTGCAGAAAAAGATTGTCATGGCTATGCAATCATGGAGGATATTGAAAAGAATTATAGTATTAAATTAGGTGCTGGAACTTTATATGGAGCAATTACACGTTTAGAAAATGCAGGCTATATTCAAGTGCTTGAATCAGATGATCGCAAAAAACCTTACAGGCTAACAGATGCCGGACGTGAATATTTAAGCAACCAAATTAAAGAAATCCAAGCAATAACTACACTTGGCGCAAAAAGGCTTGGGCTTATATGAAGTGGTTAATTTATTTGTATCCAAAAAGTTGGAGAAAACGATATGGCGATGAAATATCTGATCTATTAGAACAAAAAGATTGGACATTCTTTATGACGATTGATTTACTCAGAGGTATAGTTGATGCTTGGAAAATCGAAATAAATGAACGAGAAGTTTTTGGCATTCGAATGAGCAATGTATTATTGCTTGTCGGTTTGATTAATATACTTATTATTCTACAATATAGATCATCACAGGAGGTTATTTTCATGGAACAAATTGCGTTAATCATTGCAATGGTATCATTTTTCTTAGCAGTATCTATTTTCATTGTGCATCTTTTTAAAGAAGGATTACAAAAGGCTTTTTCAATCAGCACTAAATTATCGAAAATGAGTCTCGGATTTATGGGCATATATGGTTTGAGTTTTATTACATTTCTAGTACTAACTAATTAACTATCGTATAAAAATTCTTTAACATAAAACTAATTATAATTAATAAAGCGTATTCGACCTTTCCGAATACGCTTCTATTTATCTAATGGCGAATAAATAAAAATCGCCCCATACTTTAATGAACCTTCGCCAATTCTAACTTCCTTTTATGTAAATAATTCGAATAAAATAAAACGATTAATACTAGACCTACGATAAATGAGAAATTTCCTATTTTCAGAAAAACGATCTTTGTATAATTGTCTAACGGAGTCAATTGGATAATAAAATATAGCGTCAAAGGTATGCCAACTATAGAAACTAATAATATATTTTTATTTTTCCAATAACCAAATAGAGTTTTAATGAAATAGGTGAAAAAAATCCAAAGGCTAAAAACTATTAAAGCATGAGATATTCTATCAGCTAATTGTCCCTTCAGTACAGTTAAAAAAAGAATAGAAAACACTACTAACGAAATAAATGGAGCAATCACAATTAACATATCCATTCTTTTAATCGGTAAATGCAACTTTGAAGCAGCCATCAATGAAAATGATGCTCTTTGTAAATATAAAAATAAACAAGCAATCATGATCAATCCTAAATATAACAATATAATACCTTCCTTCAGCCCTTTATCCTAATAAAGGCAACTTAATTTTGTTAAAAATATAGAATGTTATACTATATTTATTGCAACAATACACTATTTTCTTATTAGAATATTGGGTTTTGTTTCATTTTAAGCAATTGTCCAACAAAATGAGCGAATTCTAAATTCATTATTATCTAATGCAAAGTTATCACGACATTACACCACGCCAATTTTTTTGTAATCAAAATACACCTGTAACTAGTACTGTTGACCACCTCGATAGCTTGTACAACGCCTAAAAAAACCCTTCACTGATATGTGAAAAGCTCAATCTTTATAGGCCACTTAGTTGTTTTATAAATATAATCAATTCTGGACTTGCATTATTTCATTCAAAAAGGAAGGGAATACATCCCTTCCTTTTTATTAGTGAACAACCTTTTTATTGATTAGCTTGGTACTACCAAAAGCAATTACTAACGCTATTAAAGATATAGCCAGTGGCAGAATGAAGCTTGTATTACCAAATACTACTTGTGATGATAACGTCGAAGCCTCTTCCCATCGTATGCTAGGCGTAAAAAACATCGTTAATAGCATGCCTGACAGTACTTGCAATACTACAAATGCTAACGTGAAACTTCCTGCAAATAATAAGTATTTTTTCAAGTTAATCCCTCCTCTCTTACTTAATACTACGGCTTTAGTATAAATAAGTTTCACAATATTATATTTAACGTCAAGGACGGTTTGTTTTGAAATTATTCTGTAACACCTCTGTATCCTTGTATGGTGTTATTATCAATGGTTCTAGTTCAAAGTGCATAATAAAAGGCCTCTAACTCGAGGCCAGATCATTTTCCGCCAGTAAGTATTCAAATAGTTCTACTGATTACTTCTTGTCTAATTGAATATATTTACTTTCAGCGTCTGGTTGAGATCCCAATGAAACATCAGGATTTCTTTCACACTGATTTCGCTATTCCAGTGGCAGGGTAGCACAAAGAAAAGCATTATCTATTATCATTCTATACTACAATACTTAAAAGATCTCTTATTGTATCAATAACAACTTCTGGCTTATCAATATGTATCGCATGCCCAGCATCTTCAACGACAATATGTTGCTTATTTGTTGACAAGTTTGCAAGCTCTTCCTGAAGTCTCATCCAAGCAGCCATTGATTCCTTTGTGTGAAAAGGCTGCAGATCTCCTGTAACGACAATCAATGGTATATTTCCAAAAGATTTAGAAGTACGAACTTGCTCAAAGCTTTCTTCAATCTCATTAAGAGATCCTTCTATAGTAAATTGATTATAATACGCTTCCTGAACTTCTTTTGTAAATAAGGGAGGTAATATTTTATTTTGATCCTCATGAGATGAATCTAAGAGTACTACTCCTGCGACTTCCTCTGGATATTTACTTGCAAATAATCTTACATTTAATCCTCCTATTGAGTGACCTACTAATACATACGGAGGCTTTACACCTGCTTTTTTAAGTAATATACGTAAGTTATCGACACTTTGTTTACTATGTCGAGGTCTGTCATCCATTTCACTTTTTCCGATTCCTGCTCTGTCATAAACAAACATCTTTGAGAACTTTGACACTTCATTTCTAATCGAATTCCAGTTTTCTAAAGGAACTCCATACCCTGATTCGAAAACAAGTGTCGGACCATCGTGATGCTCCCCTAACAATTCACAGTATAGTTCAATGCCACCTATATCTAATTTTTTCCCTGTTTTATTTTCAATAAATTCAGTCATATTTAATCCCCCTTTTTATCAAGATTTTAATATAGACCCCTATAGAATTAATAAAACTTTTTCAAAATAAAAATACGGTAAAATTAAGCGTTTATTCTTTTCCAGAAGATATATAGGCCTCCACATGTCTGACAAATATAATTCTTCATCTCATCAATTAATTTCCCACTTAATTATACCATATATTCTGAATAATATAAATTATCTATCTCGGTATCCAGATATATAAAAATCAGCTACCCCTCACTTCCCTATCAATAAAATTTCCTACCTAAGATAGTTTGAGTAGAAATTTACTTTTCAAGAGCGATGATAACATCGCTCTTTTAATCTTCGCTTTTCCGCGCTATGGTGGCTCTGAAATTCACTAGGAATCATGTTGTCCTTAAAAACTCCGATACGACAAACTCAGATTAATCTTATGAAAAAAAGCCAATCTCAATTTTAATTGAGTACCCGGTCAATTTTATCGTTTAACCTTTAAACCTAGTAATTCAGCAAAGCCAATTGCTTGTTCAGTGGAAATCACACAGCCACTTAAATTTTTTAATGTTACATTTAATCGTTCAAATGTGCATGTACTGATATCCACATTATTTAGAGGTGTATCGCTAAAATCAACTTCATCAATATTACAGTGTTCAAATTTCACTTTCTTAAATTGGCAGTCGTAATAGCTTGTACCACGTAATGATGACTGCTCAAAACAAATCTGTTTTAATCTCGCTACTCCAAAATTACATAAATTCATGATACAACCTTCAAAAGAAACGTTCCCTAAATGGGCCTCTGAGAAATCAACACCTAACAGTTTACAGTTTTTAAATGTAACTCGATGTATAATACCTTCATTAAATTTTGAGTTAGATAAGTCACAGTTTTCAAAGATTACATCAGTCATGTCAATTTTGTAGAAATTCGAGTTAATCAAAGATACTTTTTGAAACATAACTTTAGATAAAAATAAACGTTCAATACTATCATTCTCTCTACTTGTATTCGTAATTAGTTGATTCGATAGATAAGGTTCTTCATCATAAAAAATATCTTCAAAAGTTCCTATAGCCAAATCATTTGGTATAAGTGGGAGTTCAATTTTAAATTTTGTAGTCATTCTATTTATCCTTTCTCACTTTTATTGCGCTGTTTAATTCTTTATATATAGTTTACATTAAAATCCTATTATCTTTCATATGTAAATGAATAAATTCAAATTACCACAACCCAAAGATTGTGGTAGGAAATTTTATACGTCTTCCTTATTATTTATTACGTTTTAAGGAAGTGTTTTCGTTGTGTTGTTTTTCATTATTTGAATTGTTCATTTGTTCTTTTGTTAGATCATTTTCTTCACGCACATCTAAATCGTCAGGGCTTAAATCTGATCCAAATTCTACTTGGTTTTCTGCACTTTTATTGCGCTTTTCGTTTGTCAAAATTATCACCTCCGATATATAAATTATCCATTTTGGCGTAAATTATACTTGTAAGAATATAATCTAAATGATACGCTATTTCCTTTGTAATTAGCTATTTTGGTATCATTTAGGAAATACCAGTTCAACCTAGCGAATTGAAAAGGAGAATTAATTATGGCTGAAAAATATGTGCATCACATTTGCATACAAACGAATACATACGCTGAGTCTTTAAATTTTTACATAGAAGTATTAGGATTTGAACTAGTACAGGAGTCACCAAATTTCCACGATAGACATTTTAATACTTGGCTAAAGCTCGGAGCCTTTTATATTGAACTCCAAACTGGGAAATATCATGAAGATCTTGATGCATGTAATTCAAATGCTCAAGGCATTGTCCACTTTTGTTTATGGGTTGATAATCTTAGTCAAGAAGTAGAACGATTGAAGGATATGAATGTTAATTTTATTCGTAAAAATGATGAAATTATTTATAAAGTTGAAAATGGCCAGCTTTGTAAATTAAAAGCACCTGAAGGATCCATTATAGAATTTCGCGATAATAAAGGAATTTAAAGTGATCAGGGGATGGATTTTCTTCATCCCTCTTTGCTTTCCCTAAATTTTGAGTGCCCATTATTGTGGGATTAAATTAATAACTATTTTTCATAAATACACCAGGTCTCATTATAAAGATGAGTCCTGGTCTTTTGTTTAAATTCGCTAAATGTAGCTATCCTAAGATTTTCACTACTTATAATCCTCTCATTTTTTGTCCAAGCTATATACAAAACCCCTTTATTCCACAAAATTAAACAGAATTTCTAAAAGTAGGGATCAAAAAATGAAGAAAAAAATTATGTTAATCGTAAGTTTAACAGCTGTACTATTGCTTTCTGGATGTTGGGATGTTACTGAACCACAAAGAATGTACTATATTGACGGAATTGGGATCGATTATAAAGATGGTCAATATGAAATATATATGCAAATCATCAATTTTGCTAATGTAGCTAAATCTGAAGCGCCTACTCCCCCAGCACCACCGTCAGAAATTGGATTTGCTAAAGGTAAAACGATGGAAGAAGCCTTTTTTAAATTATATCGCTCCATCGATCAAAAAATATTCTGGGGACATATGACTTTTCTTCTTTTCTCAGAGGATGCCTTGAAAAATGAGAATTCGATACCTGTTATTGACAGTTTTTTACGTCATCGGGAAACAAGATATCAAATATTGACTTATTGTACAAAGGACCCCATTAAAGATGTTCTTTTAGTCACACCGATGTTAAATAAATCGTTAGCAGCTTCAAAACTAAGCAATCCATTGCGTACAGAGGAAATAGAAACCTATGTAGAACCCGTTGATTTACGAAACTTACTTATCGCCTTAAATGAACCGAGTCATGAAGTGAATATTCCATTTGTTTCAATCAACAAAAATTGGGAGACGACCAAAGAGCCAACAACGGAAACTGCATTAACAGGTTACGGGGTAGTTTCTAAGAATGGATTTAAAGGCTACCTAAATGATGAGAATGCAAGAGGTATTCAATGGATGTTTAGAAATAAAACTCGAGGAGACGTAACCATTAAATTAGACAATAAAGAAAAAGAATATTTAACAGTCGATTTAGAAAAATTAAGTACTGAGATAAAACCAATTGTAAAAAACAATGAAGTAACCTTTGAAGTTGATATAAAATTTAATGCAATCATCAATGGTTTCAAAGGAAAAGTTAGCACCGATCAAATTAGAAAAGGTATTATTAAGGAAGTTAAAAAAGATATAACAAAAACATATGATGAGGGCTTAAAAATAGATGTTGATGTTTTCCGCTTATCAGAACAGCTATATCGAAAAAACGTAAAGGTATGGAAAAAGATACAAAAAGATGGCAAGGTGCCATTAACAGAAAATTCACTTAGTAAAATAAATATAACTGTTAATAAAGTTAATCCTGGTCGAAAAACATTTGCTGAAACAATTCAAGAATAGTTATATCAATTATTCCTCACGGCGGATGTTTGGACACGCGCTGAAAGAAGTTAAAACACAATTGTGTCAACTATCTAGCGATAAATTCAATTCATTGAAATAAATTCTCATTAGAACTTTGATTTTTCGTTCTATGTGTTATAATGCTATTATGGCTAAGCCATTATAAGGGCAAGACCAATTCTGTGCTGTAGCGTTGTCATACGCTACAGCTTTTTATGTTGTTAATTTTTGAAAATAACAAGGTGAAGCAAATTGCAAAAATGTAAGGGGAAATATGTATAGAAATTTTTTAAGGTCGATTAAATTAATACGAAATGCATAAGTTTAAACGTTATAGCATTTACGAATACTAATCTCTTTTTAATTGAAAGTTATATTTTTTATTGATCTTATCTGCAATTGTTTCTAAAAACACTTTAACAGTCATATCTTCGACTTCTCTCGTATACCATGCAAGTTTGGCACCATAATTTTTTTTATTATAATTTACTTGTAATGGCCAAAAATTATTGGTTGCGTAGGTATAATCAAATTTCACATATAGTTCCTTCCCTTCAGGACATTCCATAATAACATTATACAAAGGGTTTTTTCTTTCTTTTTCAAATTTAACTTTTCTAATTTTAGTTAACACAAATGACCCTCCCTTTATCTACAGATAGAATTGACTAGGTGTTATTAATTATGATTGCCTCCTACCCAACTGTGGAAGGCGCTTTAAGCATTGTATGGGACAATATCTAGCAGGTTCTTCACTAGCTTAATCGGACGACGACCCACTATCACTGCAACTAGATGTATCAGTGTAACTAGAAACATTGTCCAAACAATTGTGTGTATTTGAATCCTCTACGGATACAAATGTACCTGTTGAACTATAATCAATATGAGTACTCGAATGATTGGAACGACTTTTTGAAATATCAGTATTTGGCGATGCCTTTTTTAAGATGTTAATCACCGCCACTAAAATGATTAATCCCATCATAACAATAAAGAATTCCATTCTTCTCTCCCCCTTTAGATAACAATTTCATTTTATCATCAGGTGAGTTAATTAACCATTTTTAACCACTCCCATAAATGAGAAGACGCTGATTTCCGCTCCGGGGGTACTCGCTTTCCTGAAGGCGAACGTCCTTACATAAAGCGAGATCTCCATTTCCATTAGCTTGAGTAACTACCCTCTAGCGCTAATTTTAACCTTTGGTATGAAGTCATACTTGAGATTTTCTGCAAAAAACAACATCTTTTTAGATATAACGGAGAACATCGATTACTTATATTCCCTTTTTAAAATAGAAAAAATAACTAGATCGACATACTTTCCTTTTTCAAATTCATGCTCTCTTAACATTCCTTCTTGATAAAAATTTAATTTTTCCAATAATCTAATGGATGATTTATTTTCAGGATCGACTTTTGCTTCTATTTTATTAATGTCCATCTTTGTAAAAGCAAAATGGATGATAGTAGGTAATGTCTCTTTCATTATGCCCTTCCTCCAGTAAGAAGAAATTAAATCATAACCGATTTCTATACGATTATGGGCTTTTTCATAATTTAAAAAACCACATGTTCCAATTACCTTTTTAGTTTTAGGTTCTTCTATAACCCATCTTAAGCCACTCTGATCTTCGAAAATTTTTTCATACCAAATCATTTCATTTTTTGTATCCTCCACTGAGTTAAAAGGTTCCAATGGTATGTATTTCACAACACTTTCATCTGAATAAAGCTCAAAAAGATCAATACAATCATTTTCCTGTGCTTTTCGTAAGATAAAACGTTCTGTTTCTAATACAGGGAAATCTGAAAAGGTGAAATGTGTGCTCATAAGCATGCCCCTTTGCGATAAGTAAACTTCTATTTTATAGTACCATATTATGCAAAATCAGGTTATACATTGATATATCAGAGGGACCTGCTCAATACGATATGAGTATGGTCCCTCTTTTAGGATTATTGAAAATTTAAATCTAGCTTTGAATAAATTTCTCTTTAATATTTTTTGGTAAATCCTCCACATGAATTGCTTGGGGATCACCAGTGTATCCTTCTAAGCTTCTAGGAACACTGACGATTGTTCCTTTTTTAAAAGGTGTTTCTGCAAAAATAAAATGTACCCTATAAGATAGACACTTTCAAAAAGGTCATCTTATAGGGTATTTTTGTTTATAATGAAGAAAAAACGAGCGGTGGTTAATAGT
>NZ_JBGCCD010000051.1:0-15436 GCF_041262405.1 Lysinibacillus sp. RC79 | reverse complement strand
CACTTGGCTAGTGGTTCGCATATCCCAACGTCCACAGTGAACTTTCATCACCTAGTTGACGGACATGCCCGGCACACCTAATAATCAGTGGGGATGAAGAAAATCCCCACTGATTAAAGTTTCACTTTATACTGTTAAGGCGACACTAAACGAAGCAGCTGTCTTCTCTTTTACTTCCTCTAACGTGACACCCTCTGCTAATTCTATAAGCTGCATCTCTTCATCCGTAAAGTCGAAAACAGCCAAATCTGTAATTAATCTATGCACAACGCCTTTTCCAGTTAACGGTAGCTCACATTGTTTTTTTATTTTTGACTCACCGTTTTTATTGACATGCTCCATCACGACGACTACTCTTTTCGCCCCAACTACAAGGTCCATGGCGCCTCCCATACCTTTCACCATTTTCCCTGGAATCATCCAGTTCGCAAGGTCACCCGTTTCAGATACTTCCATGCCACCTAAAATAGCAAGATCGATATGACCCCCACGAATCATGGCAAATGATTCGGCACTATCAAAGAAGGAAGCGCCAGGAACAACCGTTACCGTTTCTTTACCCGCATTAATTAAATCAGGATCGACCGCTTCTTCTGCTGGGTATGGACCAATACCAAGAAGTCCGTTTTCTGACTGTAAAAGGACATCATAATCAGTTGGAATTGCATTGGCCACTAGCGTTGGGATACCAATTCCTAGATTGACGTTCATGCCGTTTTGTATTTCTTTTACCGCTCTATTTACTATTCTTTGTCTTGTATCAGCCATCACGCATCCCCCCTTTTCACCGTCAAACGCTCGATACGCTTCTCATAATGTTCACCTAGTAAAATACGTTGCACGAACACCCCTGGCGTGTGAATATGATCTGGATCTAACTCTCCTACTTCAACAATTTCCTCTACTTCTACAATCGTAATTTTCCCTGCCATTGCGGCTAAAGGATTAAAATTACGTGATGTTTTTCTGAAAACTAAATTTCCTAGCTTGTCTGCCTTCCATGCTTTGACAAGGGCAAAATCTGCGACAATACCTTTTTCTAAAATATATTCCTTGCCATCAAAAACCTTTACTTCTTTTCCTTCAGCAATAGGTGTTCCAACTCCAGTAGCTGTGTAAAAACCCGGAATTCCAGCACCGCCAGCTCGCATACGCTCCGCCAACGTACCTTGTGGTGTCAATTCCACTTCTAGCTCCCCACTTAAAAATTGCTGCTCGAAAATTTTATTTTCACCTACATAGGACGCAATCATTTTTTTGATTTGTTTATTTGCTAATAAAAGCCCTAACCCCCAATCATCCACACCGCAGTTATTGCTTACAACTGTTAAGTCCTTTGTTCCCATTTGTACTAGCGCCGCAATTGATTTTTCAGGGATACCACATAGCCCGAAGCCCCCTACCGCTAACGTATCCCCATCTTTAATATCTGCGACGGCTTCCTCAAACGAATTCCACACTTTCCCGTTCCCCATATCGAAACCCCCTAAAATTGCTCATTTATTAAGAAAAATTCTACCTTAATACCATTTTATAAGTAAAGGAATTAATTAGAATACTATTTATTCTAAAAGTGCATAAATTATTTTTCAGAACGTATTGTATTGAGTAACTGCTTTAATGCAAAAGATTGATATGTATTTTTCTTCGTAATAACACCTAAACGCCATGGCATGTGAAAATTAAGTAACGGAATAATTTTCACATTTTTATTTGTCTGCTTTGCGGCAATGGAATATGGTAAAAGTGTCACCCCTAAATTCGAGGATACTAGCTCCACTATTAAATCCCATTGTGAGCTTTTATAGCCGATTATTGGTGTAAATCCTATGCTTTTACATGATTTAATAACATAATCATGCAGTGTGAATTCCTCTGTAAAGATTATGAATGTTTCATTTTTCAAATCTTGTAATAGAATATGTTCTTGCTGAGCCAATGGATGGGACTCATTGATAAAGACAAAAAATTGGTCTTCCACAAATGATTGGACAGAAAATTTCCTTTCATCTGTAGGTATAACAACAATCCCCATATCAACATCGCCATTTTCTACTAATGTTCCGATCATTTTAGCTCCACGTTCCACAAGCTCTAAATGTACCTTTGGATACTGCTTATGAAACTTTCGAGCGATTTCAGGGAAAAATAGTGTACCAATTAACGGCGGTATCCCTAATTTAATCGTACCTGTTTCGATGTTCGATAAATCATCCAATAATATATGTAAATCATGTACAGAACGTATTATTTTTTGTCCTTGTTTATAGACGATACTACCAGCGTCTGTTAATTCTATATTGCGTGTAGAGCGGTTTAATAATTCTACATGAAGAGCATTCTCCAACTTTTTAATGCTTTTGCTTAATGAAGGCTGTGATACAAAGGATTCATTAGCTGCCTTTGTAAAACTCCCATGTTCAACAACAGTCATAAATGCTTTTAAATCTCGCAATTCCATATAGATACCCCCTATTTATTCTAATTTGTTATAAAAAATATTCCGAAACTACCGTTTAGCGGATCATCACCATAACGTGTGGTTGATTTCCGTTCCGACTGGGCGCTTTCCTGGGGGCGTCCGATCTCCACTCCAATCAACTTATATATGGCATACGTTTTAACAAATGTCATCCATAACTTTTGGTGATGAGCATATCTAGTAATAAATTCTCTTCATTTTCTACTAATCCTTCTTCTTAAAAATATGTAGACCAAATACAATCAACGAAAGATATTAAATTAGAACAGGACACTCCACTCTTCCCTCCTCCTCTTTTATCAGAAGAAGAAGAGTGGCTTGCACAAACAACGCAATGTTATCGGAATATAGAAAGGATAAATATCTATTTTATGGAACTATTTTACATATCATTCGTAATAATAGATAATGGTATATATCAGGAAAATAGTTGACTCGCATATATACGGGGAGGGTTTCAAATTGAAGAATTCTACGAAAGTAATAGAATGTCCAAAGTGTGGTGGGAAGGAGTTAGGGAAAGGTAAGCATACTGGGCCTGCAGTTATGTACCCAGATAATAAGCCTGGTCTAGGTTCAGTTGTTGAATACATTCTTTGCACAGACTGTGGATTTATTATCGAAAGCTATGTAAAAAAGCCAGAGAAATTTAAGGGTACACTTTATTGGAAATAAGGATAGAAATTAAGATTTTCTAGTGTAGTTTAAACAACTATATTTTTAACCCCGTCCTAAATTTAGAACGGAGTTATAAGTATAGTATGGATTTTTTTCGTACTTAAGCAGCTCTGTCTTTTAAACTACTTATTAAAATGTTAAGCAGTATAAAAATCATATATTGACTTTTAATAAAATCTTAATGGGCTTTTTCTAATGCCAATTTAATGCCAAAGCCAATTAACACTGCACCTGTCAATCCTTCGATGACAGCCTTCGTCGTTGGCTTTTTCATAAATGCGCTAATTTTATCCAACAAGTAAACATAAAATACAAACCAAAATCCTGTTAACGCAGTATAAGTAAGCCCCATGATCAGAAACGGCATGAATGTACCGCTTTTACCATCTACAAACTGAGGTAAAAATGTGAGAAAAAATACAGCCACCTTTGGGTTTGTTACGTTTGTTAAGAAGCCTTGCTTAAAGCATGATTGCTGCGAATATTTGTGATCAATTTGAGTATCATCTTGTACAACAGGAGGCTGCGTACGTATTGCTCGTAATGCCCATAATGTTTTGATACCTAAATAACATAAATAGACCGCTCCGACGTATTTTAAAATGGCAAATACATATGCTGACTTTACAATAATCGCAGAAAGTCCAACAACTGCTGCAAAAGTATGAATCAATAATCCACAGCACGAACCGAGTAAAGTCTGTAACCCTCCCTTTCTGCTTACAGTAAGTGTATTTTTTGTTGCGATTGCCGTATCCGGGCCAGGCAAAATAATTAATAAAATGCACATTAATAAAAAGACAGATACATTCACCATTTTAATGCCCTCCTTTTAGTCAGAAAATTATAAAAATAATTTTAACATATGGATAGCTATTCAAAAAGGCATGGAAAGAAATTATCTAAGATCAGAAATGTTTAATGGGAAAAATATTTTTATTCTTGAGCGATAAAAAGATTATTTCGTTGCTTTTTTGCTAATATATTCCCATTTTAACTGATTGTAGCGTAGGGCTACTCGACTCCCGCGGGAAAGCGAGACAGACGAGACCCTGCACGGAGCGCAGCGGAGGAAGCGGCTCGACGCTCGCCCGTAGGAAAGCGAGTAGCCCGTAGCGGAAATCAGAGCCTTCTAAATTAATTTGGATGGATAAAAAATACAACTGATTTAAAGTATTTATAATTGACATATAACCCTAAGGTGTTATATATTCATAACACCTTAGGGTTATATTTTTGCAAAGGAGTTCATTTTAAATGACTGAAAAACTAGAGAATATTGTTAAAACCGTTACACTCAATGCACCAATTGAAAAAGTATGGGAAACAGTAACGGACGCTGAAAAGATTGCTTCTTGGCTTATGCCAAATGATTTTAAGGCAATTGAAGGTCATGAATTTACAATACAGTCACCGTTCGGCCCTTCACCATGTCGAGTAGAACAAATTAATGCTCCACACTTTGTTCGTTTTGCATGGGATACAGATGGCTGGTTTATCACTTTTGAACTGAAAGAAGTTGGTGAGCAAACCGAATTCACGTTAACACATGGTGGCTGGAAAGAAGCTTCACATATCATTCCTAAAGCTAAAATGCCTACTGAAGCTGTTCGAAAAAATATGGATGGCGGCTGGACAATGATTGTCGGTCAAAAATTAAAAGCGGTTGTGGAATCACAATGACACAGCTTGCTGTAAAGTATGATGTTTTTCAAGCAATCGCTGATCCGACAAGACGTCATGTCCTACAGCTACTTGCCTCAAGTGATAAACCCATCTCACTTATTTCTGAAAATTTTTCTATAAGCCGAACAGCTGTCGTGAAGCATTTGAAAATTTTAGAACAGGCTGAGCTAGTTTCTGCTCAGAAAAAGGGACGAGAAAAAATATACACATTACATGCTGACAAACTAAAAGAAATTGAAGACTGGTTACAGTACTTTGATTTATTTTGGGATAATAAATTGGCGCAACTTCAAAGTATTTTTGAAGAATAATCAATAATGCCTCGGCATTATTGTTGCTGTCGCTTCGCTTTCGCACAGATAAACAATGCGTCCCAAATCGGCTTTGCGCTTGCACAAAGCCGATTCTGTGACATCGGCCGGAGGCTTTAGGCCAACAGATGTTTTTTGCGAGAAAGCGTAGTGCTAACGTAGCGACAGCAGCATGATGTTGGTCACTCAGTCGTTGCCACAGGACGTGGCGTTCTTAGACTGAGTTCCTATATTTCAGCGGGTGTTTGGACAACCGCTGAAAGAAGTTAAAATGGCAAGGAGCTGTCCCTACTATTAGGACAGCTCCTCGTTTAATAAAGATAAAATAATCCACCATTAATAATTTCTATTTTAATTTTCGTATCGTATTGTTCCTCTAATGCCTTCTTTTCGATGTCATAGCATTCTGGCTTGTCTTCTTCTTCTTCATAAAAATAATCGAGTACTCGCTGATCACGTTGCCATCGTTTTTTTGCTTCAGTAGCCCATGAATGGTCATCTCGTTCAATGATCTTTTCAATAGTAGCATTTAATCTTTCAAGTGCTCTAAGAGGCTTAATGATATATTGTACATGAAAAGCATTGTCCGCTAGAACAGTGTCAAATTCAGATGTACATATCGTCTCGTGAAAATCCTCTTTTATTATCCCAGTTAGCAAGTTTATGCCAAATGAATACAGCATTTCTTTCGTTCGATCGCAGCAATACGACACTTTAAAATTAACACCAAGCCAAGGAGTAAGGATAACCTGCCCTATTGAGTTATCCACCTTTTCAAAAAGCTGAACATAAGCCCCTAACTCCCTTGTTGCTTGAAAAAGCTGGTTCATTCTCGGAGAACCAAAATGAATAGCTTCGCCATAAAGGCTCCCAGCTGATACTGTTTGATTTGTAATGAAAGTTACTTGAGCTGGATTTGCCTCAGTGTTTGTAGCTTCTACATATTGCCAATAAAAAGGTCGATTCATTATTCTTTTATCGATATCAACGGTTAATTGTACAGTAAGATAATGATGGTCTTCTCCTAATATAGGGCAATCATTTTCATTAAAAAATTGGCGTAAATAACTATGAACTTGCTGTGGATACATGGTCCTTCTCCCTTACACTATACAGATTCTTTAAAGTTAGATAGAATCGCATCTAAGTCGCCTACTACCTTTTCGAAAACATCAATTTTCGTATGAAGTAATGCTAATATGTTCTCTTCAATCGTATTGGCAATAGCCAGATTATAAATATGAACATCATGCTCTTGCCCTAATCGATGTACACGACCAATCCGTTGCTCTAGCTTCATAGGGTTCCAAGGCAAATCATAGTTAATGACATGATGACAAAATTGAAGGTTAATCCCCTCACCACCTGCCTCTGTTGCGATTAGAACCTGTGCCATTTCTTTAAAAAGATGCTTCATATAATCACGTTTGCTTTTATTGAATTTACCGTTGAACAGGACACTCGTTATACCGTTAGAATGTAAATACCATTGCAAATAAATTTGAGTAGCTCTATACTCTGTAAAAATAATCACTTTATCCTTGGCCTGTTCGATTATTTCAAGTGCCTTTTTCGCCTTTGAATTCACTTCTAAGGCCATTAACTTTACTAGTATTTCTTCAATTTCTTGTGATTGTGCATTGTCTTCAATCATTTTAGATAATGTTAAAGCTGTTGCTTCTTTGCTACTACACATTTCCTTCTGCAATGTAATCATTGAAAAAGAGGCTGTATTTTGCAGCGTTCCGAGCAGATTATAAATTTCCTCTTCTTCCTTCGTAAATTGGATAGGAACAATTTGAACACGGCGATTTGTCCATTCTATACCCGTGTCCTCTCTCCTATTCCTCACCATCACCTGGTTCACTAATTCCTTTAAATAATCATCATGCTCTAAATCATGCTTACTTGCCGAGAATGCAGATTGAAATGTATCATAATTGCCAAGATGACCAGGCTTAAGTAAAGAAATAAGATAAAATAATTCAAAGACATCGTTTTGAATCGGTGTTGCCGTTAATAATAAACAAAACTTTTTCTTTAAACCTTGTACAAATTCATAAATTTGAGTTTTATGATTTTTTAGTTTATGAGCCTCATCGATAATAATCATGTCGTAATCCTGCTCATAAATGCGCTCTTTATGAGGACTCTTCTTTGCCGTATCCAGACTCATAATAAGGACATCGTAGCGCTCTATCGGAACATTTTTTTTATAAGCTATTGCCGGAATGTGAAACTTTATATTTAATTCTTCAACCCACTGATTAATAAGAGATGCTGGAGCTAATATTAACGCTCTTTTTACGAGTCCTCGAATCAGATATTCCTTTAAAATTAAACCTGCTTCAATTGTTTTACCAAGACCTACCTCATCAGCTAAAATCGCTTTACCATTCATACGTTCAATCACTGTTTCTGCTGCTTCCAACTGGTGCTTAAGCGGTTTTAAATTTGGTAAATACTTTGTCGCCTGTAAACCTGTGAAATCAGGAATTAACTTCATTTTCACAATGTCATAATTCATCTTGTACAATGTCCAACTATCCCATTTTTCAAGTGGATTTAATTTATTGATAAAGCCTTCTTCCCATTCGGACGACCTTTCTATTTTCACGATCATCACCTCATGCCATTATTTCTAAGTTTAGGTTGTCCAAAAAAGAGAAAGCTATGTTAAGGTTTTGCGAAAGAAAAACACCTTATAAATTTTTTCTATCAGTGAAAATCAACATTGCGTAGAACTTTTATCAATTTTATGCATTTCAAAAGTGAGCGCTTTGGCTTATCACTATATTTGTACGAATGACTTATAACAGCGAAGCGAATATATCTCTGCTGTCGCTTTGCTTTCGTATAAAACACTCGTTGTTGCTGCCACTACGTTAACACTGCGCGTTCGCACAGGTAAAAACATTGCTGAAGTTTCGTTATATGTCTAAAAATTAGAATGACATGCCAGAAGATACATTCTTGGCAAAGTGGTTGATTGTAGTGGAGGCTGGGCGACTCCTTGGGGATCAGCAATAGTGGAACGAAGGCTAAGAGCATCACATCCTGTGATAACGCCTTCGTGACCAACCTCGTGTTGGCCCGAGACCCTGGAGCGAGCGGCGCGAGTGAAGCGGCTCATCGGACGCGCCCAGCCGGAACGGAAATCAACCCCACATTTTGCAAAAGAGCACTACGTAAAATCCAACCCCTTTTTAAACAAAATAAACATATAGGACCTTAATTTCGTACTTTTTAAAAGGATAATGGTATTAAGATAGTCTTTTTATTCTCTTCCTTTTTACATACAATTAAAGTAGTATTACTTTCCAAAAAATTACGTTTTTTTAGAATGGCGAGATTATGCTAACAGAGCTTACATAAACCGAGGAGGTTACTATGAATATTATTGAAGCATTATCAGCGTCATTGCCTTACATTCATTTAGCTATGAAGGGTGAAGCCATGATGGCATTAGTAGATAAAGAAAGTGAGAGCATTGTTGTTTATTTACCTGGGAAACGGTTAGATGCTGGTTATAAAAATGGACAAAAAATTCACTCAGATGATGCAATTTTAAATCTCCCACTCAAAGGAAAAAGCACTGATGCACCTGTACCAAAAGAGGTTTATGGTGTGGATTTTAACGGATTTTCTTTTCCCGTTCGTGAAAATGGGCATATCCTAGGCGCATTAGCTTTTGGATTACCTATTGACCATTCTCTCCAAATGGAGAAATATATTCTTACTATGAATGATATTATCCAAAACCTACAGGATAAAGTACATACAATCGCCTCTCATTCAGAGGAGCTAGCTGCAACTAGTGAGGAAATTAATAAACAGACACAATTCGCTTTAGAGGACGCTGAAAAAACAAATGGTATTACCGATTTAATAAAAAGTATTTCTCGTCAAACAAATCTACTCGGATTAAATGCATCGATTGAGGCAGCACGAGCAGGCCAGCATGGTGCCGGATTTAATATAGTCGCACAAGAAGTTCGCAAGCTTTCTACTGAAACAACGACTGCTACTACTAACATTGAATCCTCGCTTCGAAGCATCAATCATAATCTTGAAAATTTAAAGCAAAACATGACTCAAATAAATAGTGCAACAAATGAACAGGCACAACTTGTTCAGGACTTTAGTGAAATTATTGATGAGCTTAATATGCTTAGTATGGAAATGAAAGGTTTTATGTCTAACGTAATGAAATAAAGGCTTATATCAATGGAAAAATCCACCTCGCTTTCTGTGGTCGAATCAAGAACCACATAAGTCTGCGCGGATTTTTTACTTTTAGGCACTTTTTTTAATTACCGAAACAACGGAGTTTGCCCTAAAAATTTACAAAATATACGATATGATTACTTTTTGGTACACTATTGAAAATAGCAAAAACGAGGTTGAAATGAAAAGGAAAATATTTATTTTACATGAGATTTATGGCGTCAATGATTTTATAAAAATGCAAGCTGAAGCATACAGTAACGCCAACACTACTGTTGAGTGCATTTCTTTATATTTAGACAATAAAATATTTCCATATGAACAAGAACAGCAGGCTTATGCGTATTTCATAAATGAAATTGGCTTTGATGCTCCCCTCGAACAACTAACCGAAAAAATATTGGAGGCTAGAACACATTATGATGAAGTGCTGTTAATCGGATTTAGTGTAGGTGCAACATTAGCTTGGAGACTATCAACGCTGCCATTACAAGGAATCGTTTGCGTTTATGGTTCACGCATTCGCCAATATCTGGATGTACTCCCCTCTTGTCCGACACTCGTTATTTTACCAAGTCATGAGAAAAGTTTTAATGTCCATGAATTAAAAGAAGCACTTGATATTTTACCAGCTGTTCATACAAGACAATATCTAGGTCAGCATGGTTTTATGGACTGCAATAATTCCAACTATTGTTATGAAGGTTATTTACAGGCACAGGCTGAAATCTCACAATTTTTCGAAATTAAAAAAGTTAAGGAGGACTAAGGAATGAACCAAATTGAAAGCATAATTATTGACCCTTATATAGAAGGAGGAAATGTAATTTATCCAAACTTTCACCTATCCGTGCAGCCTGGCATTATTATTGGCATCTATACGGATGTGTCAAAAATACATACATTAATACAATGGTTTACGAAGCAAAATAATACGTATACACATTTTCGTGAAAATGCCTTGTATGAGCGACTGACGGTTCGAGAATACATCAAATTTTGCTTAAAGCTTTTCAATAATTCTTCTGAAAAGATGGAGGATCTATTAAAATCATTCGCTTTAGTGGAGCAAAAAAACATTAAAATCAGCAAGCTTTCAAATGGAGAAAAGCAACGTTTAAAATTGATTCATACATATCTTAATCAGGCACCGATACAAGTTTTAGAAGAACCATTCCAAAATCTAGATGAGTTTTCCAAGCAAACAGTCATTCAGTTATTGGATGTCCTTCAAAAACAGAATAAAACAGTCATTTTACTATCTAACAACCTTGAGGATTTAATCGTTTCAAGTACAGAAATACATAGGCTGGATACAATGGGCTTACATGCATTAGATGTGAAAGAAGATGAGACAGAACCAGCTTCTCCCTCTCTTGAAAGTGCACCGATTCGACTTGATAAGATCCCTACAAAGAAGAACGATAAGATCATTTTATTTAATCCCCCTGAAATCGATTATATCGAAAGTGTTGAGGGTGTTGTTTCGCTATATGTTGCGGGTGAAGCCTATCCATGTACATTATCACTGAATGAGCTCGAGCAAAAATTGACACCATTTGGCTTTTTTAGAAGTCATCGCTCATATATCGTTAATTTACAAAAGGTACGGGAAATCATTACGTGGACTCGCAATAGCTACAGTCTAGCCTTAAATAGCAACGAAAAGACCGTAGTACCTTTGTCGAAAAATAAACTCGCAGATTTAAAGGAAATACTCGGAATTTAGTAGATTTCCCAGGAAATAAACGACTCCTGTCAGCTGAAATATTTCTCCACTAAAGGTTATTTTACTGCCTTTCACCTGTAATTTAATGTTGAGATCCTAATTGTTCCTTATAGTGTAGATATCAACAACAACACAGGGAGGTTTTCAAATGAACACAGTGATCGATGTTCAGCATTTGAAAAAAACATTTAATAAGGAAGCAGCATTACAGGATGTTTCATTTACCATTCAAAAAGGAGAAATATTCGGCTTTCTCGGACCTAGTGGTTCCGGAAAGACTACTACTATTAAAATATTAACAGCACAAACTGAAAAAACTGCTGGCGATGTTTTATTGTTTGGCCGTCCAGCAAATGAGATGAAGCAAAGTAACAATCGTAAACGCTTCGGTATTTTAACAGATAATAGCGGACTATATACGCGACTTTCAATCGAGGAAAATTTATTACTATACAGTAACTTATATCAATTACCTAAATCAGCCGTAAAAGAAGCGTTGGATTTTGTTAACTTATACGGTGATCGCAAAAAGAAAATTAGTCAGCTTTCTAAAGGAATGATGCAACGTGTTACACTTGCACGCGCCATCATGCATAAACCAGAATTATTATTTTTAGATGAACCAACTTCTGCACTCGATCCTGTTAATACACAACATATATATAATGGCTTGCGTAAATTAAACGAGATGGGTACGACAATATTTTTAACAACACATGATATGAGTGAAGCCGAAATACTTTGTGATCGTGTAGCCTTCTTACATAAAGGGAAGATTCGAGCAATTGGTGCGCCGAAGGATTTGAAAAAAGAGTTTGGCGATGAATCTATTACAGTTGAATTAAAAAATGGTGCTTGCGAAGTCATTCAAAATGGAGAACAGGATGCTGAAAAACTGTTTCAATGGATGCAATCTAACGAAGTTTCTCGAATTTATACAAACGAGCCAACACTAGGTAATATTTTTATGCAAATAACAGGGAGTGATTTAGTATGAACATTTCAATGACACGTATTCAGGCTATTTTAATGAAGGATTATAAGGAATTTTCACGTAACTATGCAGTATCCGTTATGGTACTTATGCCACTTGTTATGGCATTTTTATTTAATAAAACAGGTGGAAATAATATCAACACCTATTTCCTTACAGTAAATATGGCATTTTCTATGGTGACTGCCTACGTACAATGCTGTCTAATTGCCGAGGAGAAAGAAAAAAATACGCTTCGTGGTCTCATGCTTTCCCCTGCTTCACTTGGCGATATTTTAATTGGTAAAAGCTTGTTCGTCTTTATCCTTACAATGGTAATTGTAGCATTGACTATTTTCATTGTTGGCTATAGCCCAGCTAATCTTTTCATCTTAGCTATTGCTTTAATACTTTCGACTGTGTTCTATATTGCAATAGGAACAGTGTGTGGATTATTCGCCAAAACAGTTATGGAAGGATCTCTTATCATTCTACCTGTTATCCTTATTTTCGGGTTTGGCTCTTTTGCCCTAGCATTATCGTCTGCCTTTCCTATTTTAAAAATTGCAGAGTGGTTACCAAGTTCTCAATTGCTACTATTAGCAGAAGCTTTAGAAGGAACATACACAACAATGGATGTCATTATTCCAATGGCTACAATCATTGTTTGGTCCCTAGTAACTTGGATTATAGCAGGATTTATTTATAAAAAAAGAATGGTCGACTAATGACCATTCTTTTTTTGTATAATAATGGATCATGACCATAGCTTGTGGCTGATTTTCAATCCGACTGAGCTTTCCTGAGGGCGTCTAATTTTCAGTGATTAATTATAGTATTTTCTCCATTATCATTTAGAAAACTTAACTAGCAACTGCTGTAAATGCTTTTTCACTTGTGGCCATTCTTGTAGAGTAATGCTATACATCACAGTATGGCGGGTTGTGCCATCCTTACGCACCATATGGTTACGTAAGACCCCCTCCTTTGTTGCACCTATAAGTTCGATTGCCTTTTGGGAACGCACATTTTCATGGTCTGTTTTAATTTGTACACGCTGTAGATTTAATACCTCAAAGCAATATTGTAATAATAAATATTTACAATTCGTATTAATGGCCGTACGCCAAAAAGCAGGTGTAATCCATGTAGTACCTATTTCAAGCCGTTGATGCGTTTCATCAATATCCATAAACCGAGTCGAACCGATGATTTGTCCAGACTTTTTATCCACAATGACAAATGGGAACTCAGTTTTTTCACGTTTTGTTAGTAATGCCTTGTCCACAAAGTTATTCACATCGTCCATCTTCTCAATTGTTGTGGACATATGTGGCCAAATCTCTGGATAACTACCTGCCTCTAATATCCCTTGCATATCCTCTTGTTGTAATGGCTTAAGTAATACGACCTCATTTTCTAACGCTATAAAATTCATTTTGCTTCACTCCTTTTTTAATATTTAACGGCATTTTTGATATGATAGATAGAACCAATTTTCAAAAAATAAACCGTACCAGGAGGTGAAATGTTTTGGAGTTATCGATCTCATTTACTGGAGATGCATCGAAATACGTGCAAATTTACGAACAAATAAAACAAGCAATTTTAAGAAAAAAACTACTGGCCCATGAGCAATTACCTTCTAAACGAACACTTGCTAAAACGCTTGATGTTAGTATCCATACGATTAAGGAGGCTTATGAGCAATTACTAGCTGAAGGCTATATCTATAGTAAGGAACGCTCTGGTTATTTTATAGCACCCTTTGAATTTGAATGGGAACAGCAGCAAAAGCAGCATATATCCACAGCTATAACACAAACTACATATACTATAAAATTTGATTTTAATAACGGACATGTGGATAAGGAGGATTTTCCATTTTCGATCTGGCATAAGCTGTTGAAAAAACACTTCAATGTGGATAATTTAACGACAAGTCCTTGGCAAGGAGAAGCTATATTGCGGACAGAAATCGCTCGCTATGTAGAACGTTCAAGAGGAGTTACTTGTGAAGCATCACAGGTATTTGTTTATAGTGGTACACAAAATCAACTTCAAGCTCTATGTCACTTTTTTGGCCCAAAAGCACACTTTGGCTTAGAGGAACCTGGCTTTAAAAGAGTAAGTGCAACATTGCAACAATGTGGATTAACAACTCATGCTATTCCTGTTGATAACTTAGGGGTTACCATACCGGAAAATTCAATCCACATGTTATACACAACACCTGCACACCAGTTTCCACTTGGTATGGTCATGCCTGTTGAACGGCGTGCAGCACTTCTGCAATGGGCTACTTCTGAGAAGGCATATATTATTGAGGATGACTATGACTCAGAATTTCGTTATAAGGGGCTCCCTATCCCCTCTTTAGCAAAAATGGATCAGCTGCAACGTGTTATTTATTTCGGAACCTTTTCTAAAACACTTATCCCATCGTTGCGCATTAGTTATATGATTTTGCCTAAATCGTTAGTCGAAGAATTTATGCTATTTAATCAGGAACAAAAATCTGTTGTCTCAAAAATAGATCAGCTTGTGTTAGCCGATTTTATTGCTCAAGGCTTTTTCGATAAGCATTTAGCCAAAATGCGCACTATTTATCGCAAAAAGCAACAGACATTACTAGCAGCTATTAACACCCATTTTTCTAAGGAATTCGAAGTAATTGGTGAAAAATCTGGACTACACATCGTTTTGAAGTTACCAAAAAGGCTTTCTGAACAGGATGCAATTAGGCTTGCACATGAGGTAGGAATCAAAGTCTACCCATGTGCAACCTCCTATCAGCAAGGCACTAACTATGCTATGGTCCTTATGGGCTACGGTGGGCTAACCCTTGAGCAAATCCAAGAAGGCATCGCGTTACTTGCAACAGTTTGGCAAGCATCCACGCCAGAATAATTTCAAGTTAAAAACCTTTTTATAGATTAAAAAAGATGACTCCGACAGCACATATCAGAGTCATCTTTTCATCATTTAATCAATATTAACCCCGCATTAACGGGCAGTAATTTATCTGTACCGAAAGCGAAGCGACTGGTACAAGACTCTCAATTCAACACGAGATTCACTGCCCGTAAACGCCCGATTGGTGAAGACTAATAATCAGTGGGGATAAAGAAAATCCCCACTGATTAAAGTTTCACTTTACCCCGCATTAACGGGCAGTATTTTATCTGTACCGAAAGCGAAGCGACTGGTACAAGACTCTCAATTCAACACGAGATTCACTACCCGTAAACGCCTGATTGGTGAAGAATCGAGTAGGAGACTAGCCATTAATTGACTAGTCGACCTCTCCCACCACCGTACGTACGGTTCCGTATACGGCGGTTCGAAAG
>NZ_JBGCCD010000050.1:0-28033 GCF_041262405.1 Lysinibacillus sp. RC79 | reverse complement strand
CTATGTCACAGAATCTCAATTTAAAGTTGGAAAAGAAATTTACTGACCGTTAAAGCGGGGTAAAGTAAAACTTCAATCAGTGGGTGTTTTTCCCATGGATTGTTAGTTGGATCAATAGTGGTGGTTTCATCCATTGATAAAATGACCTCAGGCATTAAAACGTGTTGATAATTATCGGAAGGTTAGTGTGGAAAAATGGTGCTTAAAATTTGGAGATTATTGAGGAAAAAGGGTGAAAATGTGGTATCAATTCAGGGTGGGAAATGCTACATTCGCACATTTTATGAAAAAGATGCACAAAGTTTAACCGATCTCGTAAGTCGCAATAAATACTTTTGGTCTACATACGAACCGTTACAACGACCGGAATATTATTCAATTAATGCTCAATATAAAAAAATTCAAGAAAGCTTATACTTAATGGACTCAAAGAGAGAATTTACTTTCGGTATTTTTGAGCCAGGTACAAATAATCTAATAGGACATATTGCTCTTTATGCAGTAAAACGTTTACCGTATTCCAGTGGGTTTGTTGGTTATGCGATGGATGAAATTTATATTGGAAAAGGGATCGTGACAGAAGCAGTTAATATGGTCGTGCAATTTGCGTTCGAGCAAGTAGGCTTACATCGAGTAGAGGCTTATGTTTCAACACAAAATAATCCTTCTATCAGAGTCTTAGAAAAGGCTGGATTTCAGCGTGAAGGTCTTTTAAGAAAGCTGCTGTACATTAATGGCCAATGGGTGGATCATTATATGTATGCACGTTTAGAGGGCCAATAAAAAGAAGCGTCTATCTTTCATTGTTGAAGGATAGACGCTTCTTTTTTACTATTGTTTGCTACCGTCTATGATTAAATCAAGGCGACCTGTATTTGGATCAATTACTAATCCATGAACAGGCACGTCTTTAACCATTAATGGGTGATTACGAATTGTATCGACGCTTTTCTTTACACTTGTTGCTACGTCGCCAAAGCCACGTAAAAACTCTTTTAAATCAAAACCTGAATATTCTATCGTGTTGATAGTCTCAGGGCTAATCCCTCTAGCAACCATTTTATTTAGCATTGCCTCTGGGTCAACTGCACTCATACCGCAGTCGTAATGTCCAACAACATACACCTCATCTGCTTGTAGTTCATAAACAGCTACAAGTAAACTACGCATAATTGCACCAAAAGGGTGACTAACTAATGCCCCAGCACTTTTAACGATTTTTACGTCACCATTACGTATATTCATAGCTTTAGGTAACAGCTCTACAAGTCGAGTATCCATACAAGATAACACAACGATGCGCTTATCAGGATACTTTGTTGTAATAAAAGGCTCATATTTTTTTTCTTGAACGAAATCTTCATTAAACTTAAGAATATCTTGTAACATTGTCATGAAAAATTGCTCCCTTCCTTACAGGAATTATTTTAGAGCAAAACTCTAAATATGCAAATAATAATGACAATATTCACGCAATTTTTTTGAAAAAAAAAGAAGTTTAGTAATTTATTTAGCGAATCGAAATAGTTAAAAATCCGTGACATCCGACGGAAGATAAATAAAAAAACAGCTACTTAATGTAGCTGTTTTCAATGAAATTAATATTTTTCTTTTGGCATTGGATCTACAGTTACTGAAGATTTAGAATCTAAGCCAACTTGTAGGTAGTGGATGAAGAATGCTAGAGAAATTAGTAAAACGGCTGAAAAGCCTAGTACAGTCGTAATGAACATAATGAAAGCTCCTCTCTACAAAAATAATCTACAATATTATCTAAAGTAATTATACAATAGGTTACTAGGAAAATCTAAGGAGAATTTATGACATCCATAACATACCTAGTCTAGATTAATATTAGTAGGGATAAATTACTTAAATTGCCCAGTTCTTAATACGGAAAATAGTTTCTTTTTACCTGTATTCAGTAATGTTATTTGTATTCGTTTGTCTATAAGTGATTATAAAGTCATGCGGCAAACTTTGGTTTAATACTGTGCACTTCGTCTGTTGAAATAAGTGATTTTAAAATTTCTTGTCCTTGCTCAGCCTCGACGTTTATTGTAGCGAAAGCAAAGCGTCAGCTACAAATGTTTCAGCCTTTAGTTGGTGAAAGTAGTTTTTTGTGCAAGCATAAAGCCGAATCCGGACACAATTATACCGAGGCATAATGGATTAAATATGGGAAGGAATCAAATGAGTCTTTCGAAGTGTTTTTATAGCGAGTGTGAAAAAAGTATATTGTCTGATGAATCGATAATAAACTGTTTTATATCATTTTTATGTGATTTTTTAGTAATTATCTGAATTAGTTTTAAATTATCGTTCGAACAGCTTATATGGAAGTGCTGATTTTTTTGGATATTTAATCCTAATTTTATGGCTAGTCCAGCATATTTTAGTAATTTTGTGTCGAAGGATAATAACAAATTCTTAACTTTTTTCAAATAAAGACAATTTAGTGTATTATTCTTAATTCAATATAATCAAATATGGTCGAAAAGTGAATAAAAAGTATTTATTTCATCGAAAAATTTGTGAAATACATTTATACTATATTATGTATTTAAAATTTGGAAAAAAGGACGAAATAAAGTTTAATAGGAGATTTGGAGGTTCTAGAATGGATATATCGTCGATTGTAGGGTTAATTGTTGCGTTTGTAGCACTGTTAACAGGAATGGTGCTAAAGGGTGTAAGTTTAAGTGCATTTTATAACCCAGCTGCCATTCTAATTATCATTTTCGGTACTATTTCCGCAGTAACAATTGCCTTCCCTGTGAAGGAGTTAAAGCGTGTACCAAAGCTATTTAAAATTCTTTTTAAAGAAACAAAATTAGCAGATGATATTGAGATTATCAAGATGTTTTCACAATGGGCTGATTTAGCTCGCCGTGAAGGTCTATTAGCGCTTGAGAGTAAAGCTTCAGAAATAGAAGACCCATTTTTAAAAAATGGACTTACATTAGCAATTGATGGTCAGAATGCGGATTATATTCGTGATGTCTTAACAGAAGAAGTCGAAGCGATGGAAGAACGTCATGCTAGTGGTTCTGCAATCTTTACACAAGCTGGTACATATGCCCCGACTTTAGGGGTACTTGGTGCGGTAGTAGGGTTAATTGCCGCATTAGCAGATATGAATGACATAGAAAAGCTAGGACACGCTATTTCAGCTGCTTTCATGGCTACATTATTAGGTATTTTTACAGGTTATGTTTTATGGCATCCATTTGCGAATAAATTAAAACGTAAATCAGCTATTGAAGTTAAGCAAAAAAGAATGATGATTGAAGGCATCCTTTCTGTCTTAGAAGGGGAAGCTCCACGTGTTATCGAACAAAAATTATCTTCTTACTTAACAATGGAAGAACGTCGTCAAATTTCTGATGAAAGCGGGGCGGGCGGCCTTGGCAAAGAAAGCTAAGAAAAAAAAGCATGATGAGCATATCGATGAGTCTTGGTTAGTTCCGTATGCAGATATTTTAACACTGCTATTAGCTGTATTTATCATATTATTTGCATCCAGTTCAGTAGACCAAGAAAAGCTAGAGAGAATGTCGGCAGTGTTTAATCAAGTATTTGATGGTGGAACAAGCTTTTTAGAGCAGCCTTCGCCGGTCCAAAGTCCGAATGCAGAAAGTGACCAAACACCACAACAGGCACAGCAAAACTCTGCGTATTTAAAGGATCAGCAAGAGTTGGCTGAAATTAAAGATAGTGTTGATAATTTTATCGCTGTTAATGAGATGGAAGGTCAGTTTGCAACAGCAATGACTGATGAGGGTTTACTTGTAACAATTCGTGATAGTATTATGTTTGATCCAGGGAAAGCAACTATTAAACCAGAATATGTTCCTGTTGCGAAGGAACTTGCTGACGTATTAGAATCGGATCCGGCGCGTAATATAGTAATTACTGGTCATACTGACAACGTTCCAGCTGGACCTGACTTCTCGTCTAACTTTGAGCTGTCAGGAGTTCGAGCAATAAACTTCCTTAATATTTTATTGATGAGTAATTCGAAGTTAGATCCTACGAACTTTAGTTTTAAAGGTTATGGAGAGTACCGTGCTATTGCACCAAACGATACTACTGAAGGGCGTGCAAAAAACCGTCGTGTAGAAGTATTAATTCTACCACTTGTAGAAGAAGATGGCTCTGCTGCCAAAAAAACGCAATAGAAAAAAGCTATTAGCAAAAGGCACTGAGTGTCATGCTAATAGCTTTTTATCTCTATTTACAAAATGCTTAATTATTTGCGTAAAGCTCCTAATTCAGCAACGATGGCTTGCATTTCACTAGGACTAAATGTGTTGCGCTTCATGACCATTTCATATAAATAGACTAGGTCTTCGTAATTAGCTTCATCGAAATTTTCCGATTTCATTGCATCAACATTAACCATACGAAGCTTGTCTTTCATTTGATCAACCATATAAATAACGTTCTCTTTTGACGGTACTGATAAATCCATTATTTAAACCTACCTTTCGTAATCCTCGAAAATATCATTTCATTGAATAAAAAAAATGTCAACACTGTTTTGGGCATTGCTTTAAAAATAGACTGTTATTGGGTAGAATAAGGGCAGTAAGCAGTTGAATTATTCTAAAATACATTACTAAAGCAGGGGGTATTTAATATGGGACGAAGTAAATTATTAGCATCCATCGTAGTTGGTGCCACAGTTGGTGCTGCATTAAGCATGTTTGATCGTGCAACGCGTGAGAAAACAATAGCTACAACGAAAAAGATGAAAGAAGCAATATCGTATTATGCAGCCAATCGAGATGAATTACAAGTACTAGTTGAGGAAAAAGTATTGGCCGCTAAAGTGCTATGTGAAAGCGTATCAGAAAATGTCAACACAATTGTTGAAAAAGTTGATGAATTTAAAGAATTACCTTCCACGATTGAAGGCATGATTAATGATACAAAATCGGCCTTTTCTTTACCAGATAAAGAATAGTTGTCGTACAGGAGGAAATTTGTATGGAAGAGAAAAAAGCATCGATACATACAGCTGTCAGTCTGGTGAAATCATTTGTCTCACCAGACGAAGACACTGTAAATGTGATGACATCAAGGGGCTTTATGCAAGATTTAATGCTACGCTTAAAGCGAGTGGAAATATCAGCTCTTGCAGCGCAATTGGCTTATTTCTTTTTACTATCTTTTTTCCCGCTACTAATATTTCTAGTTACATTACTACCTTATTTGAATTTAGAGACGACGCAAGTGTATTCATTTCTAGTGAATATAATGCCGGACGAGGTATATAGGCTTATAAAAAATACATTAGATGAAATTTTAACAAGCCGTAATAGTAGTTTATTATCCATCGGGGTGCTTGGAACAATTTGGTCTGCCTCCAAAGGAATTAACGCATTGATTAGAGCCTTGAATAAGGCCTATGATACTGAAACTAAGGGGAGTCTATTAGATCGAGGGTTATCCCTTGTTTTCACCTTAGTATTTGTTGTTGTTATTGCTGTCGTTCTAATTTTACCGGTTTTTGGGCAACAAGTAGGGCATTTCTTATTTTCGATTGTGGGCATTGAGGAGCAATTTGAAATAATCTGGCATAGAATGCGCTGGTCGATACCACCTCTCCTTATTTTTATAGTTTTAATGGGAATATATAGATTTGTTCCAAATACAAATCCCCGTTTGAAATTAATGGGAGTTTGGCCAGGGGCATTGTTTTCAACTCTTGCCTGGGTGGCAGTAACATATGCTTTCTCTTTTTATATTAATAATTTCGCAAATTATTCCGCTACATATGGCAGTATCGGTGGAGTTATTATTTTAATGCTTTGGTTATATTTCACGGGGATTATTTTAATTTTTGGGGGCATTTTAAATGCGACGATGCAGAAAAAAGTATTGCGAAAAGAACTTATGAAGCAGGAGACACTAACAAATAGTTAGGAATATTGAAAAGAACAGCCTCGTTATCACGTTTTGTGATACGAGGCTGTTTGTTTTTTAGATGTTTTTATTAAGCATACGTAAGCCGTTTAAAATAACTAAAATGGTGCTTCCTTCATGTCCGATTACGCCTAGAGGTAAATCGACAACCTGTAAAAAGTTTGAAGCAATTAATAAAACGATAACGCCGATTGAGAAGAAAATGTTTTGTTTGACGATGCGTTGCATTTTACGTGATAAACGTACTGCATAGGCAATCTTTGATAAGTCGTTTTTCATTAAAACGACATCGGCTGTTTCTAAAGCAACATCTGTTCCTTCTCCCATAGCAATTCCGGTAGTTGCAGTTGCTAATGCGGGTGCATCATTAATACCGTCGCCGACCATCCCTACAAATTTATATTCAGAAAGAAGTCGCTTCATCTCAGTCACTTTTGTTTCAGGGAGACATTCTGCAACGTATTCTGTCACGCCTGCTTCCTTGGCAATTACCTTTGCAGTCTTCTCATTGTCGCCCGTTAGCATGACAACATCAATACCTAGCACTTTTAGTAATGATATTGCTTTCTTTGCTTCACTGCGAACTGTATCTTTTAGGGCTGCCAATGCGACAATACCATCTTTGTCACGAATGAAAATAACGCTTTTTCCTTCTGAGGCAAGATTTTCTGCTGCGCCATTTGCAAATTCATTTGCCTCATCTAGACCGACAAAGTCTGGTTTACCAACAAGATATTCGACCTCATTAACGTTACCTTTCATACCCCAACCTGGGATATCTTCAATAGTGGCTTGAGGAAACTGTGTGATACCTTCTTTTTTTGCGAATAAAGTAATTGCTTGAGCAAGTGGATGGTTCGATTGTGCTTCAATACCTGCAAGGATTGCTATTGTATTTTCACGGTCTAATCCTTCTCGAACAATAAAATCAGTAACGGTTGGTTTACCTTGTGTTAAAGTACCTGTTTTATCTACTGCTAATGCACGTAATGCACCTAGATGCTCTAAATGTAGGCCTCCTTTGAATAGCACACCATGTTTTGCACCATTTGAAATGGCTGCAAGAGTTGCTGGCATAATAGAGGCAACAAGTGCGCAGGGAGAAGCAACTACTAGGAGTACCATTGCTCGATAGAAAGTTGTTGTCCAGTCCCAACCGAGTACAAAGTGAGGTAGAAACATCATAAGGGCAACGGTAAGTAGCGCAATTTTCACATAAGTACCTTCGAATTTTTCTATAAACTGTTGAGATGGAGATTTTTCACTCTGAGCACTTTGTACAAGCTGTATAATTTTTTGGAATAGTGTTTCAGAATTTGGTTTTGTCATTTCCATCGTAATGGCACCATTTAAGTTCACTGTACCTGCAAATACCTCGTCGCCTTCACGTTTTGCCACTGGAAGCGGTTCACCGCTTATTGCGGATTCATCGATAGAAGACTGTCCTTTAAAGATTGCACCGTCTGCTGGTACACGTTCACCAGGTTTTACGAGCAGATGATCTCCAATTTGTAATGTAGAGACAGAAACTTTCATTGGTTCAAAGTTACCACGTACAAGCCAAGCTTCTTCGGGTTGTAAGTTCATGAGTGCAGAAATTTCACGATGACTTTTATTCATTGCGTATGTTTCAAGAGCGCCACTTACAGCGAAAATGAAAATAAGAATAGCACCCTCCGTCCAATAACCGATTGCAGCTGAACCAACTGCAGCTAATACCATTAATAGTTCAACATTAAGTTCTTTATTTTCAATGGTTTCTTCGATACCTTCTTTTGCTTTAGCAAATCCACCAACACAAAATGCAACAATATATAAAATAATAGAAGCTGTTGTTTGCCCGCTAGTATCTAAACGCCATGCAAGCAAAATAAACAAACCTGCTATAAGGGCAGCAATTAATTCAGCATGCTCCTTAATTTTCTCAATTATATTGAAATTTTCTCGTTTAGAGTGTTCCACTTTTATCCCTCCTGATAATGAAAATCAATATCAAAACCTTTATAAATCAATGTATATAAACAATATCTAATTGAAAATCGCTTTCAATTAGCTCCTTTCTAATTTAGAATTATTATAACAAAGGTTTTTAGAAAAAGAAAGTAAGAAATTTGAAGGAATATTTTTAAAAAAGGGGATAAAAGCAGCCCGGGATTGCGATTGAGGCGATTATGGGGATTTTTGAAATAATTTTGAACATAAGAAAAGCACAGTTATTCATAGGAATATTCTGTGCTTCTCAAATTTGTGCAGGCTCATCACTATAAAGTGGGGTTGATAAAATGTCATCTCCAACTTTTGGTGATGAGCCATAAATTATTAAGTTATAAATTCGTTTTTGCAGTGTGGCTGCCGCTATGCTTACGCCACAGCTTAAAAACCAATTCTGCTATTCAACGTAACGCTAAAAAAAGAAATTGCTTTTTATTAGAATACTCGTTCTGCGTGTAGCGCAAGTTTTTCTAGTGATGATTTGTCTACGTCTGCGTGTAGTGATTTACCGTGAGAGTCCATAGTTACAACAGCTGTGAACTTCTCAACGTTTAAGTGCCACATTGCTTCTGGAATACCGAATTCCATTAGGTCAACACCTTCAACACCTTTAATGCAGTCTGCGTAGTATTGTGCAGCACCACCGATTGCATTTAAGTAAACGCCACCGTGCTCTTCTAATGCAGCAAGTGTTTTTGGTCCCATACCGCCTTTACCAATTACAGCGCGGATACCGAATTTTTTCATGATGTCACCTTGATATGGCTCCTCACGAATAGAAGTAGTTGGACCAGCTGCTTTTACTGTCCAGTTGCCTTCTTCGTCTTTTGCCATTACAGGACCACAGTGATAAATAACTTGTCCATTAAGATCAACTGGAGCATCATGGCTCATTAAGTGATGGTGAATTGCGTCACGGCCAGTATACATACGACCAGTAATTGAAACAACGTCACCAACTTTTAGAGCGCGAATTTGTTCTTCAGTAATTGGTGCAGTAAGTTCTACTACATCTGTAGTAGTATCTTCTGTAGTTGCTGCAACTTCATCTTCTTTAAATGTAATTTTTTCGCCTTCTTGGTAATGCCAGTTAATAATTTCGCCAGTTTCAGGATTGATGTCTACAGCCATACGACGGTATGCCCAGCAGTTATAAGCTACTGATACGTAGAATGATGCAGGGATACGGTGCATAACACCAATTTTACAGCCAAGTAATGTTGCTTCACCACCGAAGCCCATTGTACCGATACCAAATGTGTTTGCAGTTTTCACTACATACTCTTCTAATTTAGCAAGATCAGAATTTGGATTTGTATCTTCCACATGACGGAATAACTGTTCTTTCGCTAAGTCGTAACCAGAAGAGCGATCGCCACCGATACCTACACCGATGAAACCAGCTGAACAGCCTTGTCCTTGTGCTTGGTATACTGAGTGAAGGATACATTTACGGATACCATCTAAATCACGACCAGCGCGGCCAAGACCTTCAATCTCACATGGTAGGCTATACTGAATGTTTTTATTTTCACAGCCGCCACCTTTAAGGATTAATTTAATTGTAATGTAGTCTTTTTCCCATTGTTCGAATTTCATAACAGGTAGACCCTCACCTAGGTTATTACCGCTGTTTGCGCCTGTTAATGAATCAACCGCATTTGGACGCAATTTTGCATCTGCAGAAGTATCGATAATAGCTTTTTTAATAGCTTCTTTAATTTCTAATTGATTTACACCGACAGGAGTATAAATTTTGAATGTTGGTAGACCAGTATCTTGACAGATTGGTGATACATTATCTTCTGCCATAATGATATTATTTGAGATTGTGTCTAAGCTCATTGCAGCACGAGTACCTGAATTCTCGGCTTCTTTAGCTTTCTTAATAGCACGACGTACGTCTTTTGGTAGATTCGTAGACGTTTCAGTAATTAAATCGTAAAGACTTTTCTCCAAAGTTTGGATATTCATTTGGTATTGCCCCCCATAGAAAATTTGATTATTTCCACGTTACATTATACTCTTTTCAACTAATGAAAAAAAGAGTTCAACTCATTGGGGTTGGAATTAAAGGTCTATTCTCAAAAAGAGGTAATTATAATGTGAAATAATGTTATTTATCGTTAAGATGTTAGAAGAAAATTGAAGCGGGGTAATAAACAATATCTTAAGGTTTTCCTAATCGGTTTTAGGATTTACGGGAGCATGCTTTCGAGGAGCTGATCACTTATTTGATCATATCTACTGCTGAAAAGCGGTTTCCTACTTATTCACAAGCTGTAGTTTCATCGAAATAAAGATTGTTAAAACGGAACATTTGTTCTACAATGAATGTAAAATTACTTTAGGAGGTCATAGAATGAAGTTACTTAATTTACCCGAAGTATTTGAACAATATAGGGCAGTAATAGAGGAAACGATACAGCCTACCGTATTTATTGAAACGGAAGAACGAAAAACATCTTTATTTGAAAGTAAGTTTGCGGGTGATCCATATTTTCCGCTATCAATGGAATATCCGAAAAGTCCTGAAGGGCAGCCATTAAAATTACTAGCACAAATTAATTTTGCAGATGTACCTAATCATTTACCGAATTTCCCTAAAGAGGGAATCTTACAGTTTTATATTGATGGATATGACGATGTACTAGGGATGGATTTTGACAATGGTCAAAATCAGGAGGGCTTCCGCGTTGTTTTCCACGAACATATTGTTAGTGATGAGTCACAGTTAGTACAAGACTTCTCATTTGTTGAAGCGAAAGAAGAAGAATTATACTTTCCAGTGGAAAAAGAAATGGCATTGTCCTTTGGAACAGGCTATGAACCATTATCAGCAAATGACTTCAGAAGTGAAAAACCATATGCGAAGATCCTTGCAAATATAGAAGACAATGATAATTTAGTAGACTCATTTTATGAAACATTAAATAGTACAGGTCATAAAATCGGAGGATATCCATTCTTTACCCAGGAAGATCCAAGAGCTTATGGTGACTATACAGATTCAACAATTTTGTTGCTTCAAATTGACAGTGTAGGCGATCATATTCTGTGGGGGGATGTTGGGGTCGGCAACTTTTTCATCTCTGAAGATGAGCTGAAACGTAAGGATTTTAGTAAAGTTCTATATAATTGGGATTGCTACTAGCCAGAAATGGACAAGAAAAAAGCAAGTGGATATATAGCTTTCCACTTGCTTTTATATAGCCTCCGGACGCAATTACGCCAAGGCGAAATTGATTAGTAGTTATTGTTCACGAGCATTAAATTGCTCCATTTTGTCCTCTAAATCATCCATCATTTGAATTAAACGATCAATATCCTCTAATTCAGTTGTTTCAGGATCAATTGCATCTAAAACTTCTAAAAATATTTCAAGACGCTCTTTTAAGTAACTCATTTGCTGTTTTTTATCAGTGATTGGATTTGACATACATACACCTCATTTCGTCCCCTTCATCTTAGCTGATTCGGGACTAAATTTCAATGTTTAGGTAAACACCTAGGACTAAGCGATTATTTTGAAAAAACAATAGACAGAATATTTACAATAATGAAATCGTGTGTTAAATTAGTATTAAGAAAAGGTAAAGGAGCTGATTTAAAAAATCCAAAAAGACTCTAACTCGAAAAGGAGGGAGTTTAAACAAGTACTCGGCCAATGTAAAAGCCGAAATTCGTGTTTATACAATTAAATGGAGATAAGTGTTAGTTAGGCCTTAGCGTAAAATCACATGTGGTGAGCGCTAAGGCTTTTTGGTATGCTGATATCTGGAAGAATGACTTGATGTTGGAGGAAAAGATGACATACTTCTCAGATTACAGCAAAAAAAGATTTGCCATTCTAGTGTTAATTGTATCTATTTCAGGTTTTTCACAAGGGATGCTTTTACCACTAATTTCAATTATTTTCGAACGTGATGGAGTATCCTCCGCGTTGAATGGATTGAATGCAACAGGTCTATACATAGGAACATTATTAATCTCACCGTTTATCGAACAGCCGTTACGAAAATGGGGTTACAAACCCATTATTTTAATGGGCGGTGCACTTGTCTTCGCTTCGCTGTTAGCATTTCCATTATGGAAGAGTGTGACCTTTTGGTTTATTCTCCGCTTATTCATTGGGGTAGGGGATCATGCATTACACTTTGCAACACAGACGTGGATTACAAGCACATCGGATCATAAAAGCTTAGGAAAAGGTATGGCCATTTACGGCTTGTCCTTCAGCACTGGCTTTGCTGTTGGGCCATTAATGGTAAAACTTATACAAATTTCAGAGGCATTACCGTTTATTGTATCCTCAATTATGTGCTTATTAGCGTGGTCTTTTGTATTTCTCTTACAAAATGAAAAACCAGAGCGATTAACGGGAGACTTACATGCAAGAGGCTGGCATCGTTATAAAATGGCCATTGTATTTGGATGGATTGCCTTTTTAGGGCCATTTGTTTACGGTTTTTTAGAATCCTCTTTAAATGCTTTGTTCCCAGTTTATGCTTTGCGTAAAGGTTTCGACGTGAATATGATTCCTATTATTTTATCAGTCTTTACATTTGGTGGGATTTTAACACAAGTACCACTTGGAGCTATAGGGGATAAAGTAGGACGACGTAATGTCTTAATGATAGGCTCATTTGGAGGGGCTATTATTTTTGGCATTGCGAGCTTTGTAGAGCATTCACAAATGGCAGTAGCCGTAGCATTTTTCTTTACAGGGACATTAGTCGGTTCGATGTTTTCATTAGGTATTACCTTTATGGCTGACTTAACACCAAAGGAACTACTGCCAACAGGAAATCTGCTTTGCGGCATTGCCCTTAGTATCGGTAGCTTAACAGGGCCATTTTTAGGAGGTGTTTATTTAGAATATGTAAATTACAGCTTCCTTTTATTAGTTGCGCTACTTTTGCTAGCTATAGCAATTGTTTTGCTAGTATTTGGGCGAAATAAAAATAAGCGACCAGTGTGGATATAAGGGTCTTTGTCTTTTGGGATTATCTTTGAAGCGGAAGGAAGAGAGTCAAACGCTCGGGGAAACAGAAGAATCGCTCAGCTCGGAGACTTTTGAGTAATGTATAATTTTAGGAAAAATAAAAGAGCGGGGCTCATCTCCCGCTCATAAAACAAAAAATGCCCAGCAAATCCGTGCTGTTATGGCATTCTTTGCGTGACAAGGATTTTTCGTCCAAGTCACATAGGTTTGGCACCTAGAATGATATTATACAGATAAGCAAACATAAAATCAAATAATATTTGCAGATAAGTAATATTTGGACTTTGGATTTCTATCTCTATATAATAGAAGAACACTAACTAAGATGACTATTTATAATGAGGAGATTAACACATGGCAGAATATAAAAAATTATCGATTCACCGTGCATTAACAGAATTAAAGATGCTAAATCACCGCATCGAAGCAGCAACGAATGAAGTTAGTTCAGTGTTAGCTAATCGCAAAAGTAATAGCAAAATTAATGGAGTAGAGATTCAAGAATATGAAAAGCAAATGCAAGCCTCATACGATAAAGTAGTTAGCTTAGTTGACTATCGCAACCGAATTAAGGCGCTAGTTGTAGAGTCTAATGCTAAAACAAAAGTAATAGTGGGAAAAGAAGAAATGACTGTAGCAGAAGCGATTGAACGCAAACAGTCCATTCAATATGAAAAGGAACTGTTAGAAGTCATGCAACAGCAATATCGTTCAGCGATAAATACGGTTGCAAAAGAAAATGATGCCTTGCCAGCAAAGCTAGAAACGTATTTAGTTAATATATTAGGAAATAAAGATAAACAATCTCCAGAAGAAGTAAAATTACATACAGACACATTTATGAAAAGAAACGAGTACGAGTTAATTGATCCGATGAATGTTAAAAAGAAAATTGAAGAATTAAGTAATCGAATTGAAGAATTCGAATCAGAGGTCGATGCTGTATTATCGGAATCGAATGCAACAACATTTATTGAAGTGCAAGCCTAACTAAATATGCATGGCCTAGCGAAAACGGAAAACGAAAAGTCGCTCGCGCTTCGAGACATGTGTGCGAGTTAAAACCTGAAACATGTCTTACTACAATGGATAGTTTAAATAATCGGAGATAAAAGCTCAAAGATTAAAGTTAAAAGTCCAAAGTTTACGTTTCAAAGTTCTTTCGTATTAAAGTTAAAAACTTAAAGCATAAAAATCTTTTAAATCCTGGGCTACTGGTTAAGGTGTTGATTTTTTCTGGGCCGTCCGTCATCCACCAGGCAGCTGGAGCTGTGCATTACATACAAAAATAATATAAAAACAATGAGGCGTCTCTTAATTTTAGGAGACGCCTTTTTTGCTGCTATAGAACGTATTGGTTTACATATGGAATAAAGGAGGAAACAGGGAAGGACGCCTCAAATATTTGGAGACGTCCTTTCTCATCACTATTTATCCTTCAACACAAGCTTCGGGGCTCTATGGCACCATAGTTCACCGACCTTCCTCTCCCAGCCGTAGTATCCTATACCCGATTTTCACATTTTCATTCTCTGTGGTGTAGCGCCGATTTTGCGCTGCATGGATGGCTAACGGGGTGCTTTAGTGAAATGTAGAGCTGATAGTACGGCTCTCTTTTGTTGTTCAACTAAAGGCGTAGATTAGTGAAAGAAGGCGTTTTTCATATAATTGATGTAAACTTAAAGAAATCAAAGTTTTTGTATGGCTTTAATTATGTTAAGTAAGGGGAGTTATGATGTGAAGAAGCTTTGGAGTAAATTCGAGTATTGGCTGGAATTAAATTGTCCAGAGATAGTAGAAAGTTTTAATGAACCAGCTTCTCAATGCAGTCATGAAAGATTTAACTAATAATTTATTAGACATCACCAGCCATTACCAAAGTGAAAATAAGAAAATCACCGAAAAAGCTAATTCCGAAATAGCTCAAATTGAAAAACGCGCTAAAGAAGACGTTGATAAAATCAACCGTGCTGCTGCTTCTAAGAAGCGTAAAACAACTCAAGATGAAAATATTAAAATCCAACGCATTCAAGAAGATGCTTCTAAAAAAATCGCTGATATTGAAAAGAAATCTACTAAAGAATCTTCTGATCTATTAGGGAAAAATAAAAAAGATAATTTGGAAAAGATTAAATTGTTTATCCAAGACAAAAAATCTTTAGAAGAACTAAGCCTTGAAGAGGAAGCAGAGATTTGGAAACTTGCTGTATCACAATTCAAAGAAGGCACAAAGGAACGTGTAGAGGCGCAGAAAGCCTATAACAAAGCTGTGGATGACCTAAATAAAGCTGATTTAGAAAGCATTAAACAATATATTTCAGATAAAAAATCATCTGAGGAATTATCGTTAGTCGAAGAAGCGAAGATTTGGGAAAGAACTATCGGCTTATTTGAGGAAGGTAGCAAAGAACGTTTAGAAGCACAGAATAATTATAAAAAAGCTGTTGAAGCCGTTAATAAAGAAATAGTCTCAATTAATAAAGACTTCCAAGGCCAAATGAAAACTGTTGCTGATGACTTAGCGAAGCAAGAAGAACAGTTAAACAAAGCTTATGATGATGCATATAGCAAGCGTAAATCAACACTTATGTCCTTTGCAGGAACGTTTGATGAATTTAAAGTTGAACTAAATCGAACAAGCGCTGAATTAATGGGAAATCTACAATCACAAGTGGATGGCTTCAAAGAGTGGCAAGATCAATTTACTAAGCTATCTGAACGTAACATTGATGCGAAATTATTAAAAGAGATTTCTGATTTAGGTGTTAAAGCATTACCAGAGCTATCTGCACTCTATAGCATGACTGACGATCAACTGACTAAATATAGCGAATTGTACCGTGAAAAATCGCAATTAGCCCGTGAGCAAACTGAAAAAGAATTAGTCAAGCAGCTGAAAATGTACTTGATGTGTTAAAACATCGTTTTGGTTGGGTAGCTTATATTGAGCCGGAAGGTAAGCTGTGGCGTGTAAAAACAGGAACGTTTACTGGAATGGTAGCAGCACAAGCAGGAGCGAATAAAATTAAAACAGCTAAATTAGCACAGGTAACAAATATAGTAGCCGAATAATAATTGAAATGATGCCAGCAAAGCTAATTTAGCCGAGCTGGTCTTTTATTACTTATTACATAATACTAAAGTGACAATTTAGTGAAAAATATTTTCTTAGTATACGGACTGAGCTAAATAAAAATATCAAGTGTTTTAGTGTATATTCACTAAAAATGTTACTAAAGTTATACAAAAAGAATAATAGTACGCCAAAATGTGGCGGTGTAAATGGCGTAATTTGGCGCGTCTTATATAATAGGTAGATGAATACCGCTAAAAAATGGCGGCCGTAACGCCAAATATTGGCGTGAATATTCAATTGAAATACTATTTCCAGGAATGATAGGATAATAGTTACTCGAGGGTACTATTATGCTATAGCAAAAAATATGTACATAGATTAGGATGAAAAAAAAAGGAGCTAGGATTATGAAGAAGATAACAACCATCTTGACAGCATTATTTGCCATATTTATTGTATTTGGGAGTATGGGGAAAGCATCAGCATCTGAGTTAGATCAAGAACTAAAGAAGGATTTTTCTTCCACTTTGTTCACAGAAACTTCAATTGAAAAACACGAACACGAACATGATGCTTTTGTACATGCTAGTATAACTGGATATAAACAAATTACTGTTTTTGCTGTGTGTAACCATGTTGGTACTCTAAAAGAAACAAAACATGTTGGTACTCATAGCAAATGTGGGGGTCCTTTATACAAAGTATTTTGTAAGCCATGTGGTAAATTTACAGGTAAAACCATCTGTCTATGTAAATGATACCAGGATTAAAAACACATAAAATTTAAAGAAACATCAATAAAATCACATGATACCAATTTAAAATTTATGAAAAAAGCACCTATTTAGTTGAATAGGTGCTTTTTTGTGTCAGTGCGCCCGGCATACGCATGAACTATAGGGTGCAAGTCCCGAACCCCGAAGACAGAAGTAGAGGTTAGCCAAGAGCAAGGGTGTCCGTGGCGACGCGGAATCTGAAGGAAGCTGGAGGCAAAACACCGGTCCGAGGAACACGAATCTCATACAAGGCTAGGTATGATTGGATGAGTGTGCTGAACAGCACAAAGTCCTTTCTGTCGAAGGTCATGCCAAGTAAATGAGGCGGATAGATGGTGTGAAAGTGCATGCGCTTACCCGGGGAGGTCTGATGGAAACATGAAGTACTCTTCATAACCTACTTGATGACAAGTAGCTGAACCATCAGAAGTCAGCAGAGGTCATAGTACGATTGGGTCTAGAACTAATCGGAAGGACTGAACAATTAAGAGAGAATAGCCCTGGGCATTCCATCTCGAATGAATGAACATAGAAAACAGAGACCTTACGCTTAGAAAGTAATGGTGAAGTCCATGAGGGTATTTGCGGAGGGTGTAGTTCAGGTGGGCATGGAGATCAAGGATTGTAGTTCGCCCCCTTTACTGAAATAAAGAAATATAAACTCTGTGGTTGTTTCAGTTACTTTTTATAAAAAAGGTTGGTGGGGAGTCTACATTTTTTAACCACCTATGTTCTTGAGCATCCATACTATCTTTAATCCAAACATCTCCTTGGTCTTCTTTTTCAGATGTTCGATACCAAGTAATAGTTGAACCTACTACTTGAGGTGTATTATCTATTTTATTGTTCTTTGGAAATGTAAGCTGCTTTTGTTCTCCTGATTCAAGATTAATTACATATAACGCTGTAAACATAGTTGGAACTGGTCCCACTTTCCACGCTTTGTTTTCTTTCGCCCGAGCAACAATTATTTCATCTGGAGAAAGCCATTCTAAATCTAGGTCTACATATCCTTTAGGTGTGTAGTCCTTTTGTTTATTCAATGTAGGAATCTCGGTAACGGTTGTACTTTTGTTTACAACAAAAAATCTTCCTTCACCCGATATGAAGGCTAGTTGATTTTTTGTAGGAGCCCACTTTATCCATTTTTGATACCCAAGCATTTTCCCTATAACTTGAAAGTGATCTCCAGCTGATGAAAGTACAGCTAATGTATTGCTATCATTAGACCAAGACGCAGTTGGTGCTAATAGAAAGCTAACCCAACTCCCATCAGGGCTCCACTTAAAATAATCTGCATCAATTGCAAATAAGTCGGTTGTATTTGTTTGAATGGTGTAAAAAGGCTTAATTTTATTCGTATTTAGATTAGCATTTACGGGCACTTTAAAAAGACGAACTGGTTCCCATCCAGTAGGAAGTAAATTAGATTGAGATGAAACGATAAACGCTTTTCCGTCGGGGAACCATTCAAAATCACTAACACCTAGAGATACATTTTCAAAGCCGTATGGTCGCCCATTTTTGGTTTTTGTAACATTTAAGATACCTCTCGAATTGTAAGCTAGTTGATTTGATGTTGGCGACCATTTAATTTGACTTGTTTCAATTGATGGATATGGTTGATAGCTTTCATTTTTCTTTAAATCATAAATATACAGATACGTTTTTTCTCCATTCACGTCACCTGCTAAATAGGCAATATACTGACCATCTTTTGACCACTTTGGAGAGGATACATACCGACCTGTTGTAAGCTGTATTTCTTTATCGCTTTCTTTCATCCAAAGCTGGTGATCTCGTATAAAAGCAGCTTTAAGTGGAACTTCAGCAAAAGCACCTGTTGAGAAACTAAGACTAGCAAATAGTATTAATAATAAAATCCTAATTGTCATTAATCACACCTCTCATTTTCTCGCCCTCTTTTAGAGATATTGTTTCCAAACCTTGTTCAATTATTCTGTACCGTTAGCACAAGAAGAGATTGCTCTAATTGAACAATCTCCCTCAATAGTTGTGGAGCAACAAAAAGGAAAGGAAAAGAAGTTCGATGTTATCTTGGTTAAAGAACTTTCTAGGCTAGCCCGTAATGGTGCTTTATCATACGACCTTAGAGAAGTTTTTGAAAAGCAAAATATTCATTTAGTTTGTCTCGATAACTCAATAAATACTTTAGAAAAGAATGATTTAAATTACGGTTTATTTGCTTGGCTATATGAGGCGGAATCAATTAATAACAGTAGAAGAAATAAACAGACAAAACGAATTAAAGCACAGCAAGGTCTATATGTAGGTTCGTATCCTCCTTATGGCTATAAAAGTGAAAAAGGAAAGCTTCTTATTCGAGATGATGAAACACCTGAAATAGTGAGACGTATTTTTAAAGAATATTTAGAGGGTAAGGAATGGATTCGATTGCGAAAGATTTATTTAATGAGCATATTCCAACTCCTTCTCAAATAATTAAGAAAAAAAAGCATCATCTATTTGGCATTCCTCTACAATTAAAAATATTCTAACAAACAGGCATTACTGTGGTGATTTAGTACAAATCCGTGAAGAAACCATTTCTGTTAGAACAATCAAGCGTCGTGAAATTGAGGAAGACGAGCGAATCATTAGCGATGGTACTCACGAACCCATTATTTCATTTGATACATTTAAAGCAGTAGAGAAGATGTTACAAAAGAGAACTAAAACTGCAACAGCGCCATCAACCCATCTTTTTTCAAACCTAATATTTTGTGAAGACTGTGGAAAGGGGCTCTGGTATAGAGCAAGTAGTAAGCATTATCGTTGTGGGGGGTATATTCGACACGGCGAACGTTATTGCTTAAATAAAATGCCTATTAGATTGAATGAAATAGAAAGTGTAATTCAAAATGACCTAAAAGATTTATTTCAATTCTTTCGAGATGATTCCCTAATGAGTGAATTTGAAAGTAAGATGAACGAAAATAAGCATCAAATTCAGAGTGCAATAAAGAATGTGGAAAACAAGATTGAGAAATTAGAAATGAGGAATCGTAGCTATCTAGATCTGTACGCTGATAAGATCATTTCTAAGGAAGAGTTAAAGAAGCTTAGAGATACTGTCAGTAAGGAAATAGAAGAAATTATGATGACCAAATCAGAACTAGGCAAAAGTTTAGAGAATAACTCGAATGAAAGTTATAGTTTAACTTTAAAAAAGAAACTTGAAAAGTTCCTTTACGTTGGAAAATTGAACAAACATATGATTAATGCATTAGTCGAAAAAATTTCTTGGAGTCAAAATGGTGAATTGCGAATTCATTATAAATTTGAAAATCCATTGCAAATAAAGAAAGAAGGCAACAACCTGGTAGGGTAGTTGCCTTCTTTTAAAGGATTAATGTTCTTTTTTTAATATAAGTTGCGAGACGCACTCCACTTGAATAGAATGTTTTTATAACATATATTAATGCAATTTAAAACGCCCAATCTATGATAATATTGTCATTGGAAACGATTATTTTATTGATTAGTTTGGCGACTAACAATCGTTTCTGTTCCGTCTCCTTGTTATCCCAATCAAATGTGGCTAACTGGGAGACTGTTTTTCTTATTTCATCAATATTATTGGGGACATATTCGCTTTTTAACTCAACTATATGTTGTTTTATTTTTTCCTTTTCTTTATTTAGAGCATCTATTTTTTCGCTCATTATTTCTAAAGGAACTTTGTTTAAACTGTATAAATCAACTAGCTTAGATATTTGCTTATCGAGATTTTGTATTTCATTTTTAAGTGTATTTATTTTGGTTGAAACCTCGCTCATATCACCAAGGCGATAATTTTCTACAAAGCTCATGTTAATTTTTTTTATTTCATCAATAATGTATTGTTCAAGTATTTGTTTTTTTTCATGTGTTTTTTCACAACGTTCAACTTTCTTTAGATATTCACGGGCGTTTTGTCTAGAATAACATGAGTAATAACGCATTCGACTACCATTTTTTAATTTACCTCCGGATCTCCCGGACATTCTAGCGCCGCAATGACCACAGTATAGCAAGCCTGATAATAAATATTTTTTTCTAGATGGGTCAGAAGTGCTTGCTCGTTTCTTCATTAAATCCTGAACTTGATTAAATTGATCTATAGGAATAATGGGTGTGTGTTCTCCTTTAAAAAGCTCTCCTTTATGCTTTATTTTTCCGATATAAATAGGATTTAAAAGGATATTTCGTACAGTTGTTTCAGAATTAATAACATTTGGATACTTTTTAAGTACCATCTTAAACAATGCGTTAAGTCCGGTTCCTTTAAGGTAATTATCGTAAATAGATTTTACACACTCAGCCTCGTATTCATTGATTATGAGTTGACCATCTATATAGTCATAACCTTTAACTGTTCGTGATTCTCCGCCACCGCCATGCCATTTTCCTTCTTTTGCACGTTCATCTTTTCCCATTATGGTACGTTCTCTAATTTGTTCGCGCTCTAATTGAGCGAAAACAGAAAGAATGCCAATCATTGCTCGTCCAAAAGGTGTAGATGTATCAAATGATTCATTCATGCTAACAAAATCGACGTGATTTTTTAGAAATACGTCCTCTATCAAGTACAAAGTGTCTTTTTGCGATCTACTTAAGCGGTCTAACTTGTACACCAAAACAAGGTCAGCTGCACCTAGTTCAACTTGTTTAATCAATTCTTGCAAAGCTGGGCGATTTATATTAGAACCTGAATAGCCAGGATCAATATAAGTTTTAACAACTGTATAATTTTTAGCTTTTGCATAGGCTTGCAAGCGTTCTTCTTGAGCGCCAACTGAATAACCTTCTTTAGCTTGTTCTATAGTAGATACTCTGATGTAAAGAAATACTCTGAGTGATGCTTTATCAATCACAATAATCCTCCTAGATAATAGAAAAGAGCTAAACAAATGAGTCAGCTCTTTCCGTTTTTAATGCTTAACGTTAAGTATTAATCTAAATTCACAATATAAGTAACTACTTTGCCGTGTATCCTTAGATCATCGTTATTAATAGTAGTAATATTGTCTGTAAATAAATTATCATATGATTCTGGTCTAAATATTAATTTATTGCCATCTTGATAGAATCGTTTTACTGAATAATCAAACCCATCACTATAAACAACAATATCATTGTTATTTAATTCTTTTATCTTTACAGGTTTTACGCCTATAAGTGATTTATGAGGGATTACTTTATTCATTGAATCTCCATTAACTCTTATAAAGAAAATATCATCGTCACCAGCGTATTTACCAAGAAAATCGTCAGGTATAGATATTGTTTCGGAATTATCTAACCCATCTATATTTATTGGTAATCCGGCAGATACAGTAGAAGGAATATAAGTATATTCATAATGATTATTAGTAGAATAAGAGTTATCTTCCTCTGGAGAAAATGTTTTATCTTCTGTAATGTCTGATTTTAAAACCCCGAAATAATCAGCTAACAATTGTATTTTATCTATCCTTGGATACTTTTTACCATTGAACCAACTATAAACTGTAGTTTCTGAAACCCCATACTTCTCTAAATCTTTGAATACATCGATCTTCTTTTTGTTGTTTTTTTCCAAAAGACTATTCAAATTCCTAGCGACGATCTCTCTTTGTTCCGCAGCGGATATTTCTCTATTTGGCAATTTTATCACCTCCTTGTAACCTATTTTACTCTTAAAGTGCAGTTTTTGCAATACATATTATTGCCAATTCCGCACTTTAAGTGTTGACACCGCACTTTAAGGGCGGTATATTAAAAGCAATACAATATTGAAGTGAGGTGATGGTATGGATAAAACTTTATCTATCAAAGCTGCTAGAGTTGAACGTGGTTATTCTCAAGAAGCATTGGCGGAGAAGTTAGGTATTGGTAAACGTACTTTAATCTCTTGGGAGAATGGGGAAGTTGATGTAAAGCCAGTAAGTATGTTTGCTTTGGCGTATGTTTTGAAATATGACATTGACGAATTAAGAGTACCTACTAAAAAATTTGCAAACAAACCGCACTTAAAGTGCAGTTCGTGATTAAAGCATTTTTATATTGTTTATTTTTCGATGCGCTGTGATACCGAGCCAACGACGGTATATATACAGATTTATAGCTTATTTGACGGTAGCAACGTCGATTGTTTTCTGGAAGGAGTGAGATGGATTGGAGAGTTCTAAAAAAATTATTAATAGAGATAAAGATGGAAAGGTCATCAAAGATTTATCTAAGGTGACTTTGCCACAGGAACTAGAGATTAGTATTTTTAAAATTTTAAATCCTGAACTTCGTATTAAAGAAGTGAAGTTTGTTTCTTGAATTATTCAAATATGAAAGAAGAGGTAAAAAATATGAAATTACAACCAACTATCGAAATGAGCAAAGTAGCAGATGGAAATATGTTAGAGCAATTGCAACATGGATATGGACAAGCGTTGAAAAATTTGGTGATCGTGAACTTTTCAAATAAGTCAGTTGTTGGAGGTAGTGTGATGAAAGAAAAGGATGTATATGAATTAGAACTATCAAAAGAAATAGCGTGTTGTGAGGATGTTATAACAGCTATTAATTGGCATTTACGTGATGGCGATTATGACTCGGTGAGGGAACGTATTGCAGCATTAGGAGAGAGTGTTTCTAAAATTGAGCACTTGGAAAACCATATTAAAGCACAACGGCGCGACAATTTATATGAGCTTGCTAGTCGATTGTGCAAACAAGGAAAATCAGCAAAAGTAGTGCCTATTAATGATATCCGAATTTTTAACATAAAAAAACGCCGTACCAACTCTGACCAGTAAGCACGGCTCTTATTTGACTATTGCCAAATACCTTATAGCTAGAATAACAGCTTTCATGGTGATTAGTCAATTAGCGTCCTTGTAATGGATAGTAGGTTTACGACCATGCCCAAAATTAACAAGGCTAATAGATTATTAACGTCATTGGGAGAGAGTAACCATGCATAGAAGAAAGCGCCGGATGAAACATGTTCTAGCAGCATATGAGGAATCGTTCGTAGTAGATAAAAAGAATAGTAGAGAAGAGCATTTTGAGAGCTTGCGTTCTCAATCATTAGCTGGGTATCGCGTTAAGACAATTAAGAGTGGTGAAATGCTTGAAATAGAAGCATACCCATTTTGGAATATCCCACAAGAGTCACGTAAAAAAGAAAGAAAAGAGAGTAGCCAAGCACAGAAGAATTTGAATGACAAAAATACTAAGAAACATGTAACAAGACTTATTAACGCAAATTTTAGGAATTACGAAGATGTTTGGCTTACTTACACTTACCCAGAAGGAAAAATGCCATCGGATTTCGAGCAAGCCAAAAAAGATATGACTAATCTGATCAGGCGAATGAAGAACTGGTTAAAGAAGCGAGATCAGTACAAGGATTTTGAATTGAAATATATCTATGTGACAGAGCATACACGGGATGGAAGCAAAGTGAGAGCGCACCATCACATGGTAACAAACTTTCCAAATCGCGATATTGCGGAAGGATTGTGGAATTGTGGGGGGCGTACTCAATCGCGCAGACTACAAAGTGATGATTTCGGATTTGAAGGAATGGCTCGCTACATTACTAAAGAAAAAGGTAGCAAAACAATGAAGCGGTATACACCATCGCGGAATTTGAAGCAACCAGATGTTACAGTAGCGGACACAAAGTTAACTCGCAGACGCGCGGGGAAAATTGCGAAGGAAGAAATTTCAGCGCAAGAAATATTTGAAAAGTGGCACAATGATTATCAATTTAAAGACATGCAAGTGAAGTTTTCTGATTTTGTTTCAGGGGCTTATTTGTACGTGCGTATGAAGAGGATAGATGATTACACGAAAAAAAGGAGAACAACATATGACGATGAAGACGATCAGCATTATTAATTTAAAAGGCGGAGTGGGTAAAACTGTATCTGCTATAAACATCGCCTATACATTAGTGGCAGCACACGGCAAAAAAGTGCTTTTGATTGATAACGATAAACAGGGGAATACCTCTAAATTTTTTGATTTGCATAATGACGATGATAAGAGTTTAGCAGATTTGCTGACAGATAGAGAGTGCAGCATAAAGAGCGTTATTAAGCCTACGACATATGAGGGGCTAGACATTATTCCCGCTAATATGAATTTGCTACGAGCTAACAAAGAAATACTACTAGACGTATCGCGACCACAGCAAACTAGACTACGTAAAGCCTTAGCGCAGTTAAATAATGAATACGATTATTGCATTGTTGATAACGCACCAGACATTAATATGACAGTCATTAACGCTCTTGTAGCTTCTGACGACGTATTGGTGCCAATTAAAGTGGATAAGTTTGCGTTTGATGGTTTAGAGCTACTGGTGGATCAAATAGAAGATGTCAAAGAGTTTAACGACAACATTGTTTTTAAAGGCTGCTTCATTACGATGTTCCAGAAAAATGGTGTAAATGTTCAGGGGAACGAATATTTGGCTTCATCCACAAGTTATCCACTTTTCCACACTGTAATTAGAAAAACAGTAAAGGTTGATGAAACGACATTCATCGGAAAACCACTTCTAGATTACAAGAAGTCAACTGCTGGACAAGACTATGAAAAATTGGTCAAAGAATACCTACAAATGTGTTAGTTTCGGACACAAAAAAGGAGGGACGAACACATGAAATTCAATCTAAGCCAGCTGATGAATGATAAATCTAAAGAAGCGAGAGAAAAAGAAGGTCTTGCTTTCAAAATAGAGCACATTCAGATTGAAAAGCTACGACCATCTGAGAAGAATAAATACACTGTTGAAGATGTAGCGGAACTAAAAGCCAGTATTGAATTAATGGGGCTGCAGCAAAACTTGCTAGTACGTGAGCAAGAAAACGATTTTGAGGTCATAAGTGGACACAGGCGTTTAAAAGCCATGCAAGAACTGTATTCAGAAGGAAGTGAACAATTTAAAAAAATCCCGTGCAAGATTATGAAGTCGATAGACGACATTCAAGCTGAATTACAACTAATACTTGCCAATTCAACGACCAGGGAATTAACAGGCGCTGAAAAAACATATCAAGCAGCACGGCTACAGGAGTTGTTAACTGATCTAAAGAAAAGTGGTTATCCAATATCAGGGCGAAAAAGAGAAATTGTTGCACAGCTTATGAAAGTATCGCCTACACAGGTAGCGCGCATGGAAAGTATTAATAAAAAGCTAACACCTGAGTTAAAAGAGGAGTTTAGCAAAGAAAATATTGATATCACTACTGCTTATGAATTATCACGTCTTCCGGAAGAAAAGCAACGAGAGGTGTTAGTCGAACAACGTGAGGAAAGTAAACCAATTACACCGTCAATTGCAAAAGAGAAGCGACAGGAAGTGATGGAGTCAGAACAAAAAGAAAAACCGATGACTCATGAATTAGATAACTATCCAGAAGAATTTGAAGCGGTAAAAGCAGGATTGAAAACGTTTGTGTATGGCTTTAATAATCAAAGCTTTCGGGTAGGTGACAAGTTAAAAATAAATGAATTTGATGATGAAGAAATATTGCATACAGGTAGATCGGTAGAGGTAAGGGTCATTTACTTACAAGAAGGCGGAGAAAATGGCATTCCAGAAGATTACGTCATCATGAGCATTAAAAAAATCAGATAACAATAAGCGGCTCATATCCTGGGCCGCGCTTATAGAAAGGGTTGGGTGTTTTGAGAAAGACATATAGCAGAAGTCACGCTAATAGAGGTGCAAAGTTAGAAATGCTAGTAGAAATGACAAATAACCAATATCGAAATGCTTGGTTAGCGGATATTCGAAAAGTACCTACGCCAGTAAAAATTTTAAAGACAGAAGGAAATAAAGTAACAGGTCATCTTGATACGCCGACATGGGTTGACTATAGCGGTATTTATGAAGGGCATTCAATTATCTTTGACGCAAAGGAAACAAAGTTAAAACGTTTCCCTTTGAAAAATATATCACCACATCAATATCAGCAATTGAAATCATGGAATAAGCATGGAGCGGTTGCATTTTTATTAGTGGCTTTTTGGTTGGAAGGTAAAAATGAGCCAGAAATTTATGTGTTGCGTTTCGAACAGTTAGAAGAGGCATATGAAAACCAAGATGTTGGACGAGGTTCTAAATCAATCTCGCTCGATTTCTTTAGAGAAAACTGTAAACGTGTGAAATCAGGAAACGGCATACCAGTTGATTATTTAGTAGCGCTCAATTTAGACCAATCGAAAAAGTTAGTGCAGCAATAAGGTGTAAGGAGCGTGTTGAGTAATGTCGATTAATCAATTAAATATATTTGATTGTGATACTAACATCCAAAGAAATGATTGGATTTTTCAACAGTTAGAAGCTTTAGAGATTGAGCGCACATTAATTGTAGGAGAACTGCAAATTAGCAGAACAGAAAAATTCTATGTCGTAGAAAAAGAATCCGAATTTGAAGAGGTCTTTAGGAAAATCGAACGTTGCTATGAATTTATAAATGGGAAGTTATTACATTAAAAACTATGCGAAGAGGTGAATTATGATGGCGAAACAATATTGGAGTGCTAAACATGGTGGTTATATCAAGTGTCCTGTTGAAGGGTGCAACCATGTAGGTATTATCATCACTACAGCGCACTGTCGATTAGAACATGGGATGACACAGGAAGAAGTGCGAAAGGAATACGGGCTTCCGACAAATGTATCAAAACTTAATCGCAAACAGATTGAAAGATTAAAGAATGGAGCAAATAAATAATGACAACTGTAAAAACAATAGATTGGAACAGCCTGAACGGTAAAGTGTTGAAAATCTATGTAACTGAGCCATATGAGGCTGTAATCGGAATAGATGAAGAAACAGGGAAGTCTTATATGTTACGTCAAGAAAAGCCAACATTTTTTCTGCCAGAAACACTGACAATGCCTTCAAAAAAACGTAGCTGGTTTGGAAGGGAGATCGCTAATGATAGATATTAGAACAAAACGACTGGTTAAAACGCGAAAAGAGCATACGTGCTTTGGGTGTACGGAAACCATAGAAAAAGGTGAAAATGCGGTGGCTTGTGCTGCTAAACAAGATGAGCAGCATATGCGATTTCATTTGCACGAGGACTGCAACAAAATGATCGTAAAGGATAAATGGTTTTCTGGAAGCGGTCTTTACTATGGCTGTATCAAAGATGCTAAACAAGATGAGCAGCATATGCGATTTCATTTGCACGAGGACTGCAACAAAATGATCGTAAAGGATAAATGGTTTTCTGGAAGCGGTCTTT
>NZ_JBGCCD010000049.1:0-29143 GCF_041262405.1 Lysinibacillus sp. RC79 | reverse complement strand
GAAGGTTTTGAGTTCGTGTTAGGTTTAGTTGCTTGCCATGTAGAACCATTGTCAGTTACAACATTGTTTTTAATATACTCATCTATAGAGTTCCATACTCTAGCAGTACCCCAACCTTTAATATTTTCAGTTGCATGCTCTGCTGCTTCTGCGGCTATAATAGCACGGTTTGTAGCGTTATCAGCGTTTTGTACTGAGATATTAACTTTATAATTAGCTTCTACAATTGCATTAATCGTGGCTTGAGTGTTGTCTGACGTTGCTTTATTAGATGCCTCAATAGCATCTTGGACGTTTTGTAATGCTGTATCAGTTTGTTCGCTCATATTACTAATAGCGTCTTGAATTTCTTTGTTAGTGGTAGTTATCAAATCAATAACTTCTTGGTTATTATCATTTAAACTAGCACTAATAGTATCATTCATATTTTTGATTGCTTTATCTGTTTCTTCTATTGAGTGTTTTGCTGCCTCTTTCACCTCTGTGGATGCCTGATTAGCACTTACTGTAGCTGCATTAGCGTTTTGAGTAGCAGTGATAGTAGCTTGTTTAATTTTGTCTAAATCTGCTAATACTTCTGTAACACCTTGAACAGAATCTAATGCTTTTTGAGCCGCGTTATTTGCATTCTGTGTAGCAATTTCTGCTTCTTTTGCTTTAGTATCTGCGTTATCAGCTGCTTCAGTAGTAATAACAACAGCTTCTTCTGCTTTTAATAATGCTTCATCTGATTTATGTTGTGCTTCTGCAATATCATTTAGTGCTTTTTGTATCGCCTCAAGAATCTTTTGGACGTCCTCTCCGCCTGCCAACATATTGATTTGATATTGCATTTCTGTTAATCCTGCGATAATTCTATCCCAGTTTTCGTTAATCTTTATACGTTCTTCACGAGTAATAGGATTACCAGTAATATTTAAAATGATTGTCAAATTTTATTCTCCTTTCTATAAATATAAGAATCTAAATTTAAAATCGATAGACGATACAGTTCCACCAGAAACAGTGAAATTGTTTTCTCCTGTAAATAATCGAATTAATTTTTTATTTGTATTTCTGAATACACTTGTGCCATTTTTAAACGATTGCACACCTTTTAAAACGAGTTCATCAATTGCTGTAAGATTACCATTGTAACCATAAACATCCCCTGTAGTTTCATTCTTAATCACTACAGAGGATGCAAATGTACCTTTTATAATTATTTCTAACTCGCTTTGTCTCGGGTCAATATCAACATTACCTAAATTATTAACTACAAATGAATTTGAGTTAAACAAATACTTTAAATCATCGACCCATGTTATTTGACCGTTCCATGCCCATTTATTACTATCCCAATCTTTTAATGATCGTGTATCTGCAATAGATTCACCGAATATATTTACACAAGTAAATTCCACTGTGAACGAGTTCATGTATTGGTTTGGCTCAACTTCAAACGATTGATTTAACCTTACCAAATATCGTTTATATGGTTCATTTTTAAAGATGACATAGAATGATTCTTTACGAGTAAATAAAGCATTGATCTCATCACGCAATAAATAGTAATCATAAATATCATACGATTCATATAATAACTCTACCGATATAACTCTAGATTCTAAGAATGTTTCCATGAACAGCAAACCGTCTCTGCCTTCCACATTCTCAGTGATATGGCTTAAAGAAATTGAAGGGATATGATGAAACAGACGTTTCAAACTATAATCAGCTATATCTAATCTTTTGCCATTAAAAAGTTGAATTATCATTTCATATTTACTCCTTTTGATAGCCCTGCAATATTTGTTTTGTTAAATTGTAATCGATCGACTGTATCAAAAGTGATTTCGCCAACTAATGTGCCATCCATATAAACAGGAGCAGGTTGAACATAAACTACTTGTGGTTGAGAAGTATTCATTTGTTTAGCAATACCTTCGCCAATTCCTGCTAATACTTTAGGTGATAAAGGTATAATCGCCTCTGGTCCTGCTTCGCCTACGCCATGCATACCGCCTGCAGTTGGGAATAATGTAGGTGAATCGAAAATACCGCCTTCAGCATGCCATGTTACACCGATACCAGAAGGATAAGTTATAGATTTACCAAAAATTTCTTTTGTACTAGTTTCTAATGCGAAGCTAGGCATTTTAGGCATTTCTGGTTTTGGAATCTTCAATACTAAATTCTTGAAGAACCCTTTAATATTGTCGATTGCTTTACTAAACACATCTTCAATATCTCCCCAGACTTTCTTAGCATCTGTCCAAATTTCTTTTACAGATTTAATGAAACCATCTTTAATTTCTCCGGCTTTCTTAGTAACATCACCTTTGAACTTTTCCCACTTAGATAAAACCTCGCCAGTTTCCCAGTCAACTTCACTGACATGTTCCTTGGCTTGACCTTTAGCTTCACTAACTACTTTAGTATGCATTTCATTAGCATTCTTGATAGTACCATCTTTAGCACGTCCTGCTTCTTTGATTAAGGCATCTGCTTCTTCTGCTGAGATAGATTTATCTTCATCACACATTTTAGTAATTGCGGCAACACGTTGTTTATAAGTTTCTTCTGCATCCTTGATAGTTTTATCACGTTGTTCCTTAGAATTCTTAACAACATCTGCCGCTTGTTGCGCTGTAATCTGAGATGCATCACGTTTAAGAGTTTCATAGATAACTTTCTGGTCACGCTCTGATTCAGACAGATATTGTACAGCTTTTTCTTTCATACTTAGTTGAATCTGCTCTATTTCTGTAGCTTCTTGTTGAGTAATGCCTCGCTTCTCATTAGATGCAGTTTGATAGATTTCATTAATTTTAGCTTGACCTTCTGTAATAGCTGTTTGTTCTTCTACTTGACGTTGTTTAGTTTGTTCTAAGATTTCAGCCTCACGTTCTGCTGATAATGCTGATGATTCATTAAAGTAGTTAGTTTGTTCTTCTAATTGAGTAGCATGTTTCTCTCTCATATTAGTCAAGATTTGCTCGGTCATTTGATTATTAGTATCAATCATATTAGTAGCCATTTCTTGAGTAATAGTTTCGCCCGACCATTTAAGTTGCAACAATGATTCTGTGGCTTGCTTATCTAAATCCATATAAGCGCCAACTGCTTTAGCTGTACCTTCACTTACATTATTAGACCAATCTTCTACTTCAAATGATGATTGTTTCATATGTTCATTCAATGCAAATAGACCTACACCAATACCTGCAACCGCTGCAATTGCTAAACCGATTGGACCGGTCAATGCTGCCATTACTGTACCTAGAACACCTGCCGCAGCACTTGCACCGCCTAACATTCCTACGAGCGAACCGATAGCTGGCATGAAAGCCGCAAATGCACCACCTAATACGCCAATTACTGCAACAATTGCACCTAATGTAGCTGTTAACTTAGGATTTTCTGCAACCCAGTCTGCGATAGATGCAACTACTTCTGCAATATCTGCTAAAACCGGCGCTAAGGATTGCTTAACGTTGTTCATCGCTTCCGCTAATCTATAAGCAGGATCAGCTTTCATCTTGTCAACGTCACCGTTAAGTTTGCTCTGCATATCTCCTGCTGATTTTAAATGGTCTTCCATGTTAAGAATCGTATCAATTATGTTGTCGCCTTGGTCTTCGAATTTCGTTCCAAAAATCTCTACTCCTAGAGCGTTTCTTGCTGTCTGGTCGTCAACTTCGTCCAATGCTTGTGTCATCTCTCTGAATGCGGCATTACCATCTTCTCCGCCTTTAGCAATTGCATTACCCCAATCTTCGAATGCTTTTTGAGACAATCCTGCATCTTTAATAGCATCCTTTTGAGCATTTGATAATCCAGTTCCAAATTCTGTTGCACGAATACGTCCTTCTTTTAAACCGTCCAAAAGGTTATCGATATTCCAAGTGCCAGTTTCGACCCCTGCAGCCATAAGCGCTTGAATCTCTTCTGCGTTGAAGCCTGCTCTTTCTAGCTGATTTCCGTACTCAGAAATAATATCTAATTGCTCTGGAGGGAATCCAATTCCTAGTAATTGATTGGTTAGTGCTAACGCTTCTTGTTGAGTAATACCAAGCTCTTTACCAATCTCGTGTGATTCCTGAATTAATTCTTTGAAATCAACTTCTTTATATGCTCTGGAAATCATAGAAGCGCCTTCTATAATCTTAGCGTTAGTTTCTGCTGATGCATCTTTGTTAAGCACCATTTGTCTACGAACACCTTCGTACGCGGCTTCTTCGTCACCAATTGCAGCAACTACACCATTGATTGAACCACGTACAGCTTCAACGTCTCCACCTTTTATACCCATTGATATTTCAATATTAGTATTAAGCGTAGATACATCTAATGCTTCGTGAATCATAGCGGCTAATCCACCGCCTGACATTAATGCGCCTGCTACAGATTGAAGTTTATTACCAAAGCCGTTTACTTCATCTCCTGCTTTATTTGCTTCTTTTGCAACCTGACTTAAATCCTTTTGAACTGCCTTAAGTCCTCTTTGGTCAACGTTAGAAAGAGCATGTTTCATCTTCTCGAAGTCCATAGAAGAACCTAGAGCAGTTTTACCCATCTTCTCCAATGCTTGTTCTAATTGTTGAGAATTAGCTTTACCTTCTTTAATTGCATTCGTCAATTTATTCCCTAAAACGTCTGAGAAGGTGTTTACAGATGTACCAGTGGCTTGAAAGAACGTTTGCATATTCTTTGTTGATTCAGCTAATGCATGATGCTCATTACGAGTTTTATCAATTTGACCTTGGTAAGATTTAAGCAATGCTTCTGTAGTAACTAATTCACGTTGGAATGCTCTATATTGTTCTTCTCCAATATCTCCATTTTTAAATTGCTGTTCTACTTGTTGTTGTGCTCGTTTTAATACATCTAGCTTTTCAGAAGTACTTTGTACTTGCTTTTGCAATAGTTGTTGTTTCTGCGCATAGAGTTCGGTGCTTGATGGATCAAGTTTAGATGCTCTTTCAACTTCTCGTAATTCCTTTTGAGTTTGAGAGGCCTGTTTATTGACGTCTTTTAATGCATTATCTAAACCTCTTGTATCGCCATCGATATTTATAGTAATACCTTTAATACCTTTTCCAGCCATTAAATTTATTTGCTCCTTTCTATAATTTTTCATAGAAAATCACAAACTACATATAAAAAAGGAGAACTACCATTATCGGTAATTCCCCAGGATTTTATTTGATTTTCAGCGCATCAATATCAGCTTGTGTTGCTTTTCTAACTGTAACTTTTCCGTTTTTATCATCTTTAGGGCTTTTCATTTCAAAATACAATTCAATGTGTTCTAAAACCATGCCAATAGACATTAAATCCATTTCATCAAATGAAAGCTTAGCTTCTTTAGCCATCAATAAATAAATAGCTGTGGAAGGATCATCATTTACTTCTTTTTTGACTTTTTTTTAATTTGAGTAGAAATGAAATTTGCTTGAATTAGTGGCAATATATCATTAACAATCTCCATAACCGGGAAACCATCTTCAAATGTATCTAGCCATGCATTCATTTCTGGAATCTCTGGATCAGCTTTCTTTGCCAAGCAATAAACCATTTGATAGAACTCAATTGATTCAAAAGCTTTTCCTTGAGCTTGATTTTTTTCCAAGTTCATAAAGTCTTTTAAAAAGTCGGAACCTGGAAACATCGCTCGATACATTAAAGGTGTTTGTCCTGTGACTTTGAATGCGACATCTTTACCATAAATATTTACTGTTGTTTCTGCCATAAGGAGTAATTCCTCCGTTTTAAATTTATTTTCTTATGCAGCTTCGACTTCAACAGGCTCGATAACTGCTTTGAAGAAGTCGTTATACATTTCTTCAGGTGTTGCCTCACCTGTATTCCAACGAATAGCCTTGTCGTTAATACGTGGTTTCGCTGTGAATGTTAATTCTTGACCTTCAATTTCAATAGACTCCCCTGTTGTATTAGCTGTTTGATTTGGACGTGCAACTGTGCAATCGTAGTAAACGAAACGAGTAGCTTCAATATCTCCGTCAATTTCAAACATAAGTGCAATGTCTTTACCTTTAGCATCAGAAGTTTCTAAGAAACCACCGTTTACCATTTTTTCACCTAATACATCTGTACGAAACTTGTCTGTAATCATTGCAATTGTAAGAGTACCTTCATAGCCTGTATTTGAGTTACGTGAGAAGAAGATACCGTTATCTGCATAGAAGTTATTGCTGTCTCCTGTTGGTGACATCGTTAAGGATACTGCACCTTCAACTCGTACTGGTTCATCATATTTGTAAGTACCATCTTCTTCACGGGAGTATGTCGCATAATGAACATTTGTTAAACCGTATAATACTTTATTTTTACTCATAGATTTAATAGTCTCCGTTTCTTTTATTTAGTAAAACGCAATAAATCGTTGTAATCATTCCGAAATTCTTTTTATAAGTTCCTTTTCAAAATTCTTATTGGTCTCTACTTCTACAGGTTTAATATGTGGAATCGCTTTAGTACGCCCTCCATCTATAGTTGCATGACCTTTTTCAAGTAAGTGAGTTAGTTGATAATTTGTAGCATTGTGAACTACATATTTACCTTTTTGCTTCTTTACTTTCCACCCAGATGCGTATTGACCTCCACCTGCATAATTACCTACAGGAGAAGTTTGTTTAAGTTTTGTAACTGCTTTACCTGCTACCTCTTTTGCTACCGCATCTACTTCTTCCTCAACAAAGTTAGAGTATAGTGCTAATTGTTTATTAATTTCTCTGGCAAAATTATTAACATTCATCAATACACCAACTTTCTTTCGTATGGAATGAGCTTTTAATTGATCAAAGTAATTGAAAATGTACATTTAAAAACCCCCTCGGCTATGATGAATATTTCATCATAGCCCCAAGGGAGTTTGTTTTCTTTTAACATATCTTCTATTTTCTTCTCAGCAACTAAATCTTTATTGGCCACATACAATTCTATATTTACATAAGTGGATTTTGATAAAACAGTATTGTCTGCACTAAATGTATCGCTATTCTCTACAAGGTAACAAATAAATGGAGGTGTTTTTGGAGATTTAAAGTGTGAATATGCAACTGGATAACCAAGTATTTTTAACTTTTGAGCAAGTTCATCTAAAGTTATCATTGGATTTTCTCCTTAACCAATACGTTTTTCGCAATACAACTCAATATCACCATCGCTTCTTACAAAAGTCCGATATATTGAATATTTCACACGGTTATATTCAACTTCTTTTTCACCATCATATTCCTCATTATCGATAATTAAAGTAAGTTGCGATTTCAAACCTGCTTGTACAGCAATTGAAAATTCACGTTGTCCAATATTTGCTGGTGCACAATATACTAATTCAGGTAGAGTTAATTCAATTTCTTGAAGTAATTCATCAGTGATGATAGTTGTTGTCATTAAAAAACACACATCATCTTTAGATATGTGTTCGTTATTTCCTGTTGAATTTTTAATTCTTGGCATTTGTTGCACCAGCCTTCTGTATAACACGATTATGGATACGGAACTTTAGATTACGAGGAAGCCCAACATCTTCTTGACGTTTTCGATAATTCCAGACGGCATAGTCTACAATGAGTTGGGTATCCTCTGCTGTTTCTTTTGAAAAATCAATTGGTTTGGATTTAAGTTCTGATTCAGCGGCTTTTATTCGATTAATAAAGATTTCGTCACGTAAATCATGTGTAATACCTAAATCCAATTTAAAAAGTGATAAACAAATTGCGAGTGTTTCTTCGCTCATTATTCATCACCTTCCTCACTAATTTCTTTTATAAGTGGTACGCCAATTTTATTTTCAGTTGATGACAACTCCTCAACACGTGCTTTAATAACACGTCCTTTATGAGGGTACTTATCACCGATCTTGTAAATATGATTATTGTCCTGTATATCTCGGAAACTATGAATTACTTGGTATTTCATGCTTTATCATCCCTTCAAATTTATTAAGCACCTGGAGGAGCTTCTTGAAGTGTTACCAAAACAAATGATTCAGGCTTTACAGGCTTACCATCGTAACGGCCAACTCCACGGACAGCCGTTTGATCTTCACGGAATTTGTAGTGTCCAGACATATCAACTCGAGTACCTTCTCGCTCCACTAATGTGTAATTATCATATACACCGAACAACAATTTATCTTTAGGCATAAAATTATTGAATACAACACGTAAACCTAAGAAATTTGGTTGAGATAGATTCGGTAACACAACAACATCCGTTCCTGCTGAATTAGTGTGTAGTGTTAATGTTGCTAATTTTGCATAGTAAGTTTGACGATGTACAGTAACGACGATTTCACCAGTTGTATCTTCTCCTGTGTCGATTTTTCCAATGTGTGGAATTAGATCTTGATAAGTTGGCTCTGCTGTTACATTATTTTCTTTCGGTATTGCCGGGATGATTCCCTCTGGTTGTTTACCTGATGCGCCAGTACCATTTAAAATTGCGTTATCGATTGCTTTTGCAATAGATCGTGCAATTCGCTTCGTTAAATAGTCATCTAAATTAATAACGCTGTCTTCGAGTAAACTGTTATCGATGTAAACTACTCGGCCAACTTTGAAACCATCGAATTGTACTGCTGTTAATTCGCTGTCATCTGTTTCTGGTAATGCGCCGCGTTGTTCAAGCCATGTTGCTTCCCCTGCATCTACATCTAAAATTAGTTTTACACGGCCACCTGCACGTACTAAATCAACTAATGGATAAAGTGTTGTGAAATCACCAATGCGTTCACGAATACGATTTACTACGATATCCGGAATTACTAACTCTGCCCCTGCTTCTCCTGGTGGTAACACTTGGCCGTTTGCACGAGCTTCAAGTCGTGTGCGAAGTTCTGAGTAGAAGTCCTCTACCTCACGTGTAAAGTATTCTGTTTTATTTGATGCAGCTCGTTTTTGCTGTTTGTTCATGTCTAATCCGCCCCTTTCATTGTTCGCTGGTGCTTGTGAGTTTAATTGTTCTAACTCCTTTTCAAGCGTTTCAATCTCGCCCTCTAATGCAGATTTCTTTTCAGTGACATCAGTCTTATCTGCTTCAAACGCGTTTATTTCGCTTTCCACAGTTGAAATTTCCTCATCTGTTTTCGCTTCATTTAATGCTGCCTCTAAATCTGCACTTCGTTGCTTAAATCCTTCTTCGCGTAAAAGTAAATCTGCTAGAGCTGATTGACGTTGTTCAATTTTCTTACTAATCATTACCTGTTTTAAAGTCATTTTTGTAGCCTCGCTTTCAATCCTAATTTTCGTTGTTCTAACTTGCGCTCTTGCATTTCCTCAAATTGAGCGTGTCTTGCTTGTACACCTGTATCTTCATACGCTGGGAAAGTAACGACGGATACTTCATGTAAATCTGCTTTATTGATAGTCCACTTTACTGTATCGTCGTCTCGCCATTCAGTTGATTCATCAATGATATTGAAGCCAAAGCTGCATTGATCTACATCACCGCGCTTAACACGCTCGTATAAATTCATAGCATCAGTATCTTTGGTATTTAAACGAATCTTGCCCCATAGCCCGCGTGAATCCGTTTTGAGTTCAAGAGTCCCAGCTTTATTCCGACCAAGAACTAAGGCTGTGTCATGATTTATTAGAGCACGAATATCATTGCTCAACGTATCATCGAACGCTGTGGGTGCAATCACTTCAAATGCACCTCGCCATAGTTCTGTTTCTTGCCCAAATACAGCAAAATAACCTTCAATGACATATTCGTCCTCTTGCTCGTTACGTGTTTTTAAATCACTTGTGGCGCTCCGAAATTGCACTACATTTGCTCGTCCCTTACTCACCTTTATCACCTCCTTGTAATAATTTCTTTTGAAGTCCAATTGTGTCTGCAGGAATGTAGTTTTCCAACATGACAAGTTCATTCAATCCTTCTTTTGGAGATAGACCCAGTTTGTCACGAACCTCATTACCAGGAGAAAGACCTTTTACATAAAGATCACTGTAAACAGCTGATAATTCAGTAATTGAGTAAGCGTATAAGCTATGTGGATTCAATTTAAAATACCAATCGGGTTGGTATAATAGTCCTTTGGTTAATACCTGCTCAATTCCTTTTGCTATGGGTAAAATAGTTGTGTCAATAAAGTTGTTATATTCATCTTTGTTGTAGTTACCAATGCCCAAGAAAAAAGCAGGAACTCCAATGATTCCCGCAACTGTACGTTTATCTAATTCCACAGCATCATTTATGGCCAAGTCATTTAATGTGAGTGGCTTCACCTGTTCTACTTTTACAAGATCCGCTGGAATTACCCATGGCTCACCGTTACCAGTTTCATCAATATATTTATTTAATATATTTCTTCGACCTTCTTCACTGGCCAACTCCTCAGTCATTGCATCTACAGCAATGATTAATGGAGGCTTCCACTTGTCGCTCATAAATGATTTTTTTGTATGAGCTGCTTGTTTTAAATTTTGCACCAAGTCTTTTAAAGCAACTTGTAGCCCATTCCCCTTCCAAGGATTTTCTGGATCAGGATTGTACACGAAATGAAGAATCTCGTCATGATTGAAAACTTGTGTACCATAACGAACTACATAACCATTAGTATTTTCAATGAATGAGATTTTTGAAGGCTTTAACGGGACCAAATCTGCAATTAAACCGTTTTCGACTTTAGGATAAACAACACTATTGCCACGCCCATCAATTAGCATCGAATAAACAATGTTATACATCCATGTTTTCCTTGTCATAAGTGAATATGGATTTATATCGATTTTACGAGCCAGTGCATTTTTTACACGTATATCTCCATCGTCTGTATTTTCCATTAAGTGAATCGTCATCGATGAAACTAAGTTCGCAATCTTATGAACTGCCGTTTGTACCTCTGGATTATCAGATAGTTTGGTGTAACCATTAATTAATAAAGATGAATCTTGTCCAGACAAAAATAAGCCAATAGGTGAATCCTTGGTTTCTGCCCTGATTTTCCGTTCACTTCCTGTAAATAAAAACCCCATTTAATCCATCCTCTCTTTTCTCAAGCGACCTAAAAATAAGCTCGTGCCATAAAATAACGCACCAGTTACAATAAAGCCGAATGATATTGAAAGCATAAAAAAACCTATCGAGAGAAACACAACTCCGATAAGTAACATAATTTCTAAAATATTCTCCTGAATAACATTCAAATCATTTTCCTCCTAACCAAGATGAGGCATCCGAAGATTTAGTCATATCCTCTAGCATTTGTACTGCTCCAAATACGCCAGCATCGAATAAATCAATACGTTGCGTTCCACCATCGCCATCTATCTTTTCATACTGAATCATGTCATCTGTTTTTTCGATGGCTCTAACATTTTGCACACAGTACTCAAATGCTTGATTGTGAACATAATATAATGCTTCATTCTTCGCTTTTACTTCAATACGTCTAAACCCTTCTGATTTTTTATAGAAATATTGCGGTTGGTCTACTATTTTGAATCCAGCTTTTCTCATTCCTAAGAAAAACTCACGTCCAAATTTCCTATCAAACCCAACTTTCTTAATCTTGAAGCCCTTGTTCTTCATTTCTTTGAACCAATTAATGATGTCATCATAATGTACTGTAGCCGTATTACTCAGTGTCAATACACCATCATCTTGCCATCCAAACAACGGAATTCCATCTTCCTCTGCTTTCTTATAAGCAGTGATAACCGGGAAAAAGGCATGTGTAATAACAATATCAATTTCTTTGCCCTGATAGTTGTAACGACCATATAACGCTGCTGCTGTTAAATCATGTAGTTTCGATAAGTCTGCGCCACCATACCAATCAATTTTTAATTTCGCGAGTTCTTCAAGTGTCCAATTAAACTGCTTATCCGAATTCTTGAATTCATTTATATCGAAATAAGCTTTTAATGATGATGTGAAGATGTTAAGGGTCTTATTAAAGAACTCCCCTCTAGTTTGAGGATCATTCATAGCAACTTCTGCATCCCTCATTAAATCTTCAATAGATACAGATACTCCACAAGATGGATTGGCCATTTCTAAAATTTTTGGATCAGTGTAATCTATTACATTACCTTTATCATCTTGGTCTGCCTTACATATAAAAATGAAATACTCATCATCTGTAATGGTCCCATTAAGAACTTTTTTACAATATTCTAAGCGCATCGCTAAGAATCCGTTAGGAATATCACCAGCTGTAGAAATTGCTATTAACAACTTGTTTCGATAAGCTTTTTGAGAGTTTTTCATCAGAATGTATTGCTTCGCTGATTGCCAAGTGTGTACTTCATCTAAAATTAGTAGATTACTATTTAATGAGTCTAATCGCTTAGGATCATTGGCTAATGCTTGTATAAAAACAGAGCCTCTATCACCAAATGATTTAGTGATTGAATGCTCTTGGTTGTTATCTCTTATTCGAAACGTTTTATCATTTAAGCGACTGACATTGTAAGTCAAGAAACTAAACGATTCCATTGTTTGTTTTAAACTATTTGCTAAAATATAGAGCTTTGAACCACTCTTTCTATCAAGTATCGAGAGTGCCCATCCTAAAGCCGATGCAAAAGCTGTTTTCCCATTTTTACGAGCAATCATTAAGAGGGATTCATGAAATCTTCTCACATTGCTGTCTTTATTAAAGAATCCTACAAGATTTACAATGACGAATTTTTGCCATGGTTGTAAATACAATGGTGTACCTTTTAATGGTGTACCTTTTAAATCTTCGCCTTGTTGATGCGCTATTGTACCCTCTATTAAGCCAATTACAAAATCAAATTGATCCTGTTTAAAATCAAGGTCATCTCTTTTTAAATCTTCTAGAAACCTTTTTGCAGCAAGTCTATTTTCTTCGCACGCAATTTTCCTACCTTCTACAATCGAGAGAGCATATTCGTACGCCACCTTAAAGTTTTCAGAATTAATATGTGATAAATCCATCTACATCACTTCTGACTAGCGAGAAACTGATCTAGGGGAGAACCTGTATTTCCTTCATTTTTAGGTGGTTCTGAAAATAGAGTTTTTGGATTCAAACATAATCTATCTGAATATGAAACAATGTCTTTTCGCAAAGATTCCATTGCTGTTAACAAAGGGACTTTTCGCTGATTTGTTGCTCCTGCTTTGTTTGTATATTCTTCAGTTATTTGGTATCCGGATTCTTCAAAATAATATTCAAATAGTTGATATTGATGTAGCATTCCTGCATAAATATCAATTAAATTATTGTACTCTTTTTTATACACTCCAAGGCTTCTCATCTCTCTAGTAATCGCAGATTTAAACTGTTTTTTTGTCTTTACACCAGTCAATTTCTCACCTCTTTTCGCCGGACGTTTTAGGCTCACACCCCTTTTTCTTCAAAATTGCTCCGTGGAGGGAAAAAGTCCCCCTCCTCGGTCCCCTGTTGCTTCGTAGAATTGTTTTGAGGTAGGGGGGATACCTTTGTTACCTTTTCACGCCAATATTCCCCTAATGCAGTGAGAACATCGTTATTTCTATCATGCATTCTATCGTGACAAGTAGAACATAATGATAATAGATTCCAAGACTCTAATCGCCATTGAGGATGTGTTTCTAGTGGATTGCAATGATGCACAGTCGTGGCAGTTCGATTCTTACCGTACCGTTTACACTCTTGGCATTCATAGCTATCACGTCTTAATACTTTTGTTCTTTTACTTCGCCATGGTTTAGATTTATAAAAGTTCATTATTCGCTACCTTCTAATTGTGTTGGTAGTTCATCATCTAAGATACTATTTACTAATTTCTTTACTGTACTTGGTCCAATCTTATTCATTTCATTTGGTGTTGTATTACCCACCATATCATTTGACAGTGCATCAAGTTTGATAACAGTTTCTTGTCCGCATAGTTCGATAAGTACTTCAACACCTAAACAATCAGTTACCATTGAAAGTAATACCATCTTTTCTGTTTTGGTAAGTTTCATTGTTCATCCCTCCACAACTCATAGTTCTACTTGCAAGATCCATCCGATACATCCATCAGACTTTGCAAGCATAATAAAAAGCCACACCCATTTTGGATGTGACTTTGTAGTGTTGACGTTTCAGCAAACGTCTATTTAGTTGTTGTTGCCTTTTGCTTCATCTATGAATATATATCACCTTGTCAATTAATAATGTGGCATGAATGTGGCTTTTTAGTTACTCTAAAATATTTTAATAACGTTTAATGAACAAATTTGCATTGAGTTAAACAGTTCTTCAGCGACTAGGAATTTCATACCGAAATTGATTATAATTAAGATAATAACACTAGGAGGAATCGTATGTTTGATAAAAATCTATTTCAGCCTATTATAGACTTTCAAAAACAAATAATTGAAATGACATCACAAATCGACAAAATTATTCAAGAAAATCTCCCTGAAATTGAATTACCTGAAATCACTCTACCTAAATTAAACTACGAAGAAATTCGAACAAACATTAAGCACAACTCTCGCTACGGTTGGACATTAACAGGTGGAATGAGTTTAGGTCATTACCTAGACAAAGTTCTTAGAAACATGAACCAAGACCAATTAGATGAATATTTTTTCCAATACTATACAACTAATGACAATTCTTTTTTTAAAGAAACCGAAACGCATTTATTAAAATTTATTGAACCGCATAGAAAAGAACTTTTAAAAGATTGTTTAGATAACTTTGTAAACAATAATTACCGTATCGCTATTCCATCATTAATGACTTTAATTGAAGGTGAAGTAACGGATATCTTGGAAACAAAGGATTATGGATGGAAACTTAACGATAAAATGAGTAATGCAGCTAAGGATGAAGAAGAAAAGTTTTATCAGATTACAACTTATTCAACTTACGATTATTTAAGAAGAGAGTTATATAAGCCACACAAGTTCGATACGAAAAGACGCAATATGATTAATCGTCACTGGGTTCTACACGGAAGAGATAATCCAAACGTATGGACAAAATATGATGGGCTTCGATTGATAAACGTATTATCTTCATTGCAATTTATTAAAGAATACAAAGATTAGAATCATTCAACTCAATATAAAAACAGAGTTGATACCACTTGTAACTGTAGAGATTAACTCTGTATTTTTTTCTTAACAGTATTAGTCTGTTGAAAAACAGATTTAAATCAATACTATTTCTTTCTTCTTACTCTTACTTGCAACACGACGAATATGGTCATGGGTATATCCAAGCTGATCTGCTATTTCCTGATATGTCATTCCATCGATAAAACGTAGCTTTGCTATTTTATATTCTAAGCCTTCTAGTTTCTCTACGTTTTCACGAATCTCTTTTTCGATTGCTTGATAATGTTCTAACTTTTCTTCAAGTGAAGCAATTCGTCCATTCAAACGATCTGTTCGTTGTGAAGCAACATCAAGACCATATTTATCTGCACCTACTGAGAAGAATGGCAAATGCTCATTCTTGCCAATCCAATATTCTTTATTTACCTCTAGCATTTCGATTTCAGCCTTTACAATATCTATAATGCGTAATAAATCTGCATAGTTCTTCATGATCTCCATTTACACTCGCCCCTTAACCATTTTCTTGTTTTGTTTAAATAACTTCACTGCCAGTTCATGTAGTTCATCTGTTGGCTTGGCTCGTAATATATCCGACACGTCTGTTCCAATTACTTTCCGTTTACCAATACGGAATCCCAGCTCATTCAGCATTTTAGCCACTCTAGCTACATGTTCATGTAAGACATATAGTTTTATAGCATGTTGTTCAAACGTTTCTGGAACATAGCCTTCAACAAATTCGATATAGTTCTCTAACTTCTTTATCTGCTCTCTTGCTTCATCTATGGTCATACTGCCCTTTGCCCCTCTCTACCGCACTTCAATAAATAGACTGGTGCACTCGCCCTTTATCACAAACCCTGTATTATCAACGCTTCAAACCACTTCTAAATATGAGTACACGCTATTGCTTTTTATGTTGTACTGTATAAATAAAAAAGAAATTGATTAATCATTTCACCCAATCAGGTTTAAAATTATCCATTGCTTTGTCCAATACATCTTGGTTGATTCCCACATATCTCAATGTTGTTTCTGGTGACGAGTGATTGAATAATGCTTGTAACGCTACTATGTCTTTTGACTTTAAATAGAAATGATAACCAAATGTTTTGCGTAATGTATGCGTCCCTATTTCTCTAATGCCACATTCCTCTGCTGCTTTACGCAAAATACGATAGGCTGTTGATCTATCAATTGGCCGATTGCCCCCTTGCCGACTTCTAAATAGATACTCATCTTCACTCAAACCTTGTATATAGCGTTGAACATCTTTCCTTATATATGGTGGAAAAGTGAAGCGTTTTGGCTTGTTTGTCTTTTTTTCCACAATATCTATATGAGCGTATTGAACATCTTCTTTTCGAAGTTGCAACATGTCTGATATTCGAAGACCAGCACTTATGCCGATATAGAACAACATATAATCTCTTTCATTTATACTTTTTAAATATTGAAGCATTGCATTTACCTTTTCTGGATCACGTATTGGCTGAACAACTTTCATTTGCAATCACCCTTTCTGTCTAAATGCTCCATTTACTCTTTTGTAAGTGCTGCGCCTAACTCCCATTAATTCTTCAATTTCTCTTTGGCTCATCTTCTTTATAGGTTGGCGTCTTTTTGACGCTTGCCCTTCAACTTCTTTACCTAATCCCTTTTGTACCAACTCTGTTTGTAACGTCCTCATGTCCTCCACCCCTTTAATAAAATAAAAAGAGGCACCAACAAAACAGGCCATTCACCTGTTTGTTAGTGCCTCCGGTATTTTCCGTAAAGGCTATTATTGTATCGTTGCTAAAATATCTCTATCTATTGTTAGAGTTTTATCAACTTTTACAGCTTGTAATATTTTTCCTAAATTACTTTTCAAACTTTTTCGCGCTATATCATTCAAGTAATCTCCATCTAAATAAAGGTTATTATAAGTATCTAAATAGTAGAGAATTTGATTAATCTTATAAAACATATCATTTTGATTGATGCAATATTTTTTTGTTTCGTAACGTTTTTTGTGCAATATTAAGTACAAGCTTTTTTTAGTCATTTCAAATGTCTCAACTAGATATTCTTTTAATTCATCTGTTATCAATTCTCCATCGAAACAAGCATCCTTATCATAAGCAATAAAACGTATAAATTTATCAATTTCATCTAGTAATTCTCTCAATATTAGCCCTCCTAAAAGAACCTTAGTTTGTCCTAATTATAAGAACAAACGTTCCTTTGAGCAAGCTAATTTTGCTCAAATTTTTCATTACTCTTTAATGTTTGAATTCCATTTTACCTGTCCCATTCATTTCAATACTCATTTGAACAATTTCATCATTGTCAATGTTTCCTGTTAACGCTTCTAATTGTTCTGAAGTCAGGCTGTTAATCATTTGAGCAGTTTGCAGTAACATCTGAACATTGTTGTAGTCTGCTTCTGTTAACAAGTTAGTAGAACATTTTGGGCAAGGTTTATTAAGCCATTTATCATAATCCTCTACTTTTACTGAATCATCACGATAGTCACATGTATCGTTATCACATTTAATTCCACCAATATTAAATTGCAATGCTTGTTCCATTAATATCTCTCCTTTACTGAATAACTTCTTTCAAATTGTTCAGTTAGCGTAATAACCTAGAAATCGTATTAAGAGCCTGTGTTGTGCTTCTCGTAATAAAATCCTCAGCATAATTTTGTCCTACTACATTACGAGCATTTTCGATTAACGGTATAAATTCACCATGATAATCCATCTCTACAAAGTCATCACCATAGCCTTTATATGGATTGTTTACACCTATTAATTCTGTTAAAAATGCGAATTCATCGTAGCTAATTGCTACACGATTATAATGACGACCACATACCGATGTGCTTGTTATTTCTGCATTTTGATAGATTGCTTCAATGTTCATTTTCAGCGCTCCTTTACTGAATAAAATCTTTCGACTATTCCTTATTCCATTCCCACAAACTCAATTTTCCTTTGGCTGGCGTCGGCTCTGGTAACACTTGTAAATTCGCTAACTCCCATGCGTAACGACCTTCATCATAATCACCAAAGTAAACTTCATCGCCTTCTAGTTTTTTTTCGAATGCAATACCAGCAGGACTTATTTCGTTCGGTACTTTGTGACAATCAATTAAATCAACAACTGCCAGCACAACAGCTGTAGGTAAATCTTTATAACTTTCAATACCATGCTTATGAAGTGCTTGTTTAATCGGTAGGTAGTCACACGATTCTTTATCAATCTGCTTCCCTGCATGAATTGCTAATGGGCCACGATGCTTTGTTTGCCATGAACGTGTTTCGAACTTTTTTTCACCAAGAGCAATTAATGTCGCCCATGGTTGTTTAATGGTGATTGCTTTCATAGAATTTATCCTCCCTGCACAATTTCTTTCGTTTACACTTACCTATATTCGATTACTCTCAAAGACGTAGTACCTCTCTCTATACATTTACGCTCTATTCGTTCAAGTAATTTGAAATCTACAGATCCATTGAAAGTAGACATTAATTTTTTTAATCCACGATTTTGGGAAACTTGCATCTCTTGTTTACTTATTGAAGATACAAGCTTTTTAGCCTTTTCTATCGCATAATTCTTGCTGATAGATTGAGATAACATCATACCTGTTAGATAATCTGATACGATCCACATATCATACTTTTTACGTAATCCAGCTGGTCTGTGCAAGGCTAAGTAAACACCATTGTGTAATATTAATTGTTGCACCAATACTTCATGTTGTATTGGTCCTAATATCCCTGGATGTGCTACTAACATTTTCATAAACAATTCCCCTTTTTCCTGAACAATATCTTTTATGTTTGTTTTAAACTTTTTCAACAAGAGCAATCCGTTCTTTTAGCAATGCTTCGATATTTGATCTATCAATTAATTCTCCTAATCTGAATTTAAGTCTCGTTTTTTCGGATATTAATTTAACCTCCTGCAACGTATTCAAAATTTTGAATGTGTTCGTATTGAAATAAATATAGAAAGGTTTAGTATTAATGAAAACCTTTTGTTCATCTTTAGATATCTTGACTTCTACCTCAACCGACTCCTTTTCAAATTTGAGGACTCTGACGTTTTCGAAAGTCGTACATTCATCTGCATAAGGTTTAAAAATCATAGTGCCACTCCTTTATTGATTTATTTCTAATTTGATGTATAACTCGTCCTAATAATCACATTTTTCCTGCTGCCCGTTTTGATAATTCCCAATATTGACCTTCTGGAACAAAGTTGAAACCAAAGGTGTTATAGAATGCATCATTACTCATCGAAAAGAATGCTTTACCTAGATAAACAGTCGGATATGATTCTAGCAATTTTCCGTTCCCATCATAAACATGAACCGTACTTCCTTGTTGAATTGGTGTTTTGATAAACGTTTTTATATCCATTTGTAATCCTCCGACAATATCTTTCTATTTTTTAACTGCCCCAACGCGTCTACGCTTGCTTTCACTTACTTCAAAAACTTTGCCATGCTGCCACTGGATAGAATCTTGCCCATACTCTTTAGGCTCTAGAACCTCTACAACTGTCCCCTGTTGTACGATGTATACTCCGTCACCCATTGCGCCCAAATTAACCATATTGCCCATATAAACCCCTCCCTGTTATAATTGCTGTAGTTGTATTAAGTGAGAGGCTTAATTGTAGGGCTACGGCTGCAACCGTAGCTCTACGCTATCCATTCCAATTCACGAACATCACATAAAACGACTTCCTCAGTAAATTGAACTTCCACAGTATTTTTTTTTATTTCAACCACTGTTCCGATTTTTTCAATCAGATGATCACAATAATATTTCCGATAATTATGAATTTCCCAATCTATAGACTCATCCAAAAGTTTAAGTTTCACCCTATCATGCTTTTGAATAACTTCATGTTTTGGCTCTACTGGGTAATCAAAGATGTTTAACTGCTGCATGCTATATCCGTTTTAGACACTGGACCACGTTTACCAGTTAGCCCCTGCCATACCTTCCACTCATTTAGCTCTTTAGTAGTAATGCCGTAATGCTCTGCTATCTGATTGTTTTTCATACCCATCTCTTGCAAATCTAAGTACCGATCTATCGTTAATACCATTCCGTGCTCAGTCATTGATTCTGCTAAAATATCATTTTTATTCTTTTTATGAGGTACGTGAACATCAGAGCGTTTATTCAGGTTTAACAAACTTTTACCGATTTCATTGAACTTTATGAAGATGTCACACTTTTTACAGCTTTTTGCGTTACGATCATATCGATTTGGACAAGTAACACAGTGCCGATTGTGTAATGCTTTTTGCTGCTTTAAAAGCTCAATTCTGTTACTCATACAACTTCCCTCCATCTACATTTAGGAATCAATCATATTCAGGATTAGATACTTCTAACTCGCAATTTTCTTCATCAACAATTAACTTTGCACCACTCGCATAAATTTTGAATAATGTTTCTTCCAGTCCACTTAGACCTTTCATAACAGCTTTAATGTCAAATTGATCAATTGAGCGACTTCCTCCAAAACCTTCCTCATTGATTTTGACCGAATAAACTTTACCACTTTCATCTACGTGCAATCTGTACTTGCAATTGTATTCACTAATATCTTCTCTAGCATCTAATGCAATCCACCACGCTCCGTAAGGCTTGTCTATGTGAAGTGTCATTTCGCGGCATTCTTCATAACCAAGTTCATCTAAATCTTCGATTTCCTCTTTTAACTCTTTAACAATTTCTGATAATTTGTACTCTCGTTTCGAGTCAGATAGCAAACCTTCAATTTGATTTTTAATTTTAGCAACACCTTGATTTGTAATCTCATCATCTAATTTGTCCTTAATAGCCTGTAAGATTAAATGATTGTATGTCGATAAATTTAAATCATTAAAATTAATTTGTAGTGCTTCTTTAGCTTTAGATTTAAGGTCTTTAGAGAAGTCACTCCAACTTCCAAATAAGTCCTTAACAACATCATTGACAGTTGATTCAACGTGTTTATCAACTATCTCCTGAACCTTTCCTTCTGATTGCATTTTTGCTAAACTATCCATCACCATTTTATTTAAATCCATTTAATACTCCCTCTTTCGTATTATTAGTTTTGTGTTACTTTTGATTGTCTCTCCATCACGCAACACCAGTGACCGCTGTAGTGGTGTCTTGTGAATTTGCCGACCATACGCCATTGACGTTTTTCATTGTCAGTAACCTTCTTTTGCAAGTCGTGTTGAGTAACTGCCTTGACCACTTTACGTCCATAAAAATGATTACCCACTGCTTACACCACTCTCTCGTTCATGCTCTTTTCCATCTGATCATCATACATACGATTCAGTTCTTCGTCTGATAATTTATCAAGGTATTGCTCTGAATACCCTGTCATCAAGTGAAGAATAAAAACTAGTTCACTTCGCATTCTCTTTAGCACTCCCTAGCTTTTCTAATATTTTTTGACGTTCGACTTCAAAATCAATTTCTTGACCGATTTCTACAGTTGTTGGCTTTGCGTTCACCTTCTCCTCATTACGATTTTTGAACCATTCAGGAACAACCTCAGTACGCCCTTGTCGACGAAAATTAGATGGTGAATTAACTTTATTCTCTTTTGCTTTATCAGCTTTGATTTGGCGGATAAGCGTTGTCGCTTTTTCACGTAATTTTTTTGTTGAGAGAATATTCGATTTCCAGAACTGATTCTCTTGTGACCAATCAATCAGATATTCGATCTGTTCAACAGTTCTGTTATCCTGTTCCATCATCAAGCGAATACTATCAGCCCAAGTATTCATGTTTGGTTGTTTAAAACTTGGGTCATCAATCAATATTTTTTGATAGAGTCTACTAGCTAATTGGTAATGCACAGAAGATTCGTCGTAAACTCGTTTGCGACTGTTTCCTTTTCTTTGTGTATTCTCTGTAGTAGTCTCTGTGTATTCTCTGGTTATTGGTACCGCCATTTTGTCGGGAACGTTCACGTCATTTTGTCGGGTTCCTTCCTGACAATTTGGCGTTTTCGATTGCGCCAAATTGTCGGTTTGCATTCCGTCATTTTGTCGGTTTGCATTTTCATGCAATTTGTGAAGGGTTTCGTACTTAATCCGATACCATTTTGTGCGATCCATTTTGAATTTGTTATAATTGCCAGCTACAAGAATTTCTAAATCTTCAAGACTCTGAATTACACGTTCTAGTGTGCGTTTTGACCAAAATGGGAACTCCTCATGCCACTCATCGATAGTTTTATACACCCATTTGTGACCATCGCGATTGTTAGTTGAAACACGCAACCAATAATGTACTTGTTGTAAAACGATTGCGTTATTTAATCCAATCTCCGCAGCAAGGGTTGGTAACACTTGCAATGGTGGTTCATTAATTAATAGATTCATGATGCTTCGCCTCCCCAGTTAGCAACAAAGCGTAATGCATCTTGAAGCTCATGTTGCTTCACATCACGATAAGAACCCACTTGATAACGTTCTTTAATGGCAGACCATATTGCTCGAAATAGAGCTCTTCTAGCATCCTTTTCATCACCTGCCAATTCGTAAACTCGTAGGTTTACTTCTTTTCGCAAACGTAATTGTTCCCCAGAATGCAATGTAACCTCTTGTAATCTTTGTTCCAATGTTGTCACCCTACTTTCAAGTTGTTGGTAATTTTCTAGACTAATTGCCAAAGTATGCTCTTGCTCTTTCTGTGGCTTGTCCTCCAACATTGTGTAATAACTTTCAATTAGTGCTCGATATGCTTTTTTAGCTTGTTTACTCTTAGAAAATTGAGCATGTAAAAATGCCCCTTTTTCAGTCCAGAGATAAAGAACTGAAACATATTTAAGGGTAGCGTCATTTTGTCGCTCGCCTTTAAATGCTTTTAAATCTTCACCTGTTAGAGCAAAGTAATGTACGCCAAGTTCAAATTGTTCTTGATTTCGTTGAAAGTTTCGATTGATAGTCTTGCTGTCTGTCTTAAACGATTCAGCTAGTTGTGCACTAGTTAAAACGCGTAAATTCCCATGCACAATAATTTCTGGTAGCATGAAATGCCTCCCCTTTCTTGCTGTTTCATTTGATTTTTGTTATAATATTTGTAATGTAATTTTTTAATCGCTTACTTGCATGCCAGTGCTTGTAAGCCTTTTTTATGCTTATTTTTAAGGGTAGCGTCATTTTGACGTACGGCTCTGCAAATAGCCATATACTGCTCAACAGGTTTCATTGAACGCCAAGCTTTTACATCAATCCTCAACTGGATCACCTGCCTTTCAGATGCATTCACATCATCGGACTCACAAACAAAAAGCTTATGAATCCTGTGATGAGAACAAATCAAACAACTTTTAACGTTTTTGTGTTCATCTTCTCAATTTCATGAATAACATCCTCCAAGCTATTCACACGCCCTTTTTGAATGTTATAAGCAATAAGCTTTTCGATTTGTTCTTCATGGTTTTGCCCATTGCTTAAATCTGCGACCGCAATAGCACACTCATGTAAAGATTCCTTTTCTTGATTTAAGTTTTTATATAGTTGCTCCAGAATTTGATTCATAATTAAATCCTCCTCAAGTTGACTTATTTAGAAAGTTTGTCCATAATAAAAGAACAAGGTTTATAATATATTTTGTTGAACTGTTCACCGTCGAAAGCTACAGTTCATCCTAAATGCAGGTGCTTATGTGCTTGCATTTTTTTGTGTCTTTTTATAATTGTAATTTCGATAACTATCCCCCCTCTTATAAAGAGAACCAAAATCCAAACCCACCAACGATAGGTAGTAATGATTGAACGATTGTTGCTATATCTATTCCACTCATTAATTGTTGAGTTAACATCATTCCTACTTCTTGAGTATTAGTTTGTTTAAACCATTCCATAAAAGTAAAAATATCAGGAGTCTTACGATCATTCTCATACTTAGAAATACATGTTTGACTTCTATTCATTTGAGCTGCCAAATCTTCTTGAGACATGCCACTACCAATACGACATGCTTGTAATAAAGCACCTAACTTCAAAGTTAGTTCACCACCTTTTTATGCCGAATTGGAATACTACATATAGTTATTAAATGTTAAAATTATAAATAAGAAGGAACAAGTTATTACATATCTCATCGCATGTACCTCTAAGTTCCTCGCTTTACTACCTTTGTTCAGGGTAGCGTCTAAGGGACGTTATCCTCTCCAAATTAAGTGGAAATTATCATCTAGAAACTGTGCCATTTTTGTAGCTTGGAACGCCCATGGTGAGCCTTTACCTTTTGGGTAATAAACAAATCCACCGTTGTTAGTATCTAGCTTCTGTTTAAATCTAGGTACATATAGTATGTTTTCTTGTAACCATTCTTTTTTTCTTTTTGTTTTTTCTTCTAAATCTTTCATAGTCCATGACACGCCAACTAACTTATTTTTTTGTAGTTCTTCTAATTCAACTTTGCTTATTAGCACTTTATCTTCTGGAATAGGAATATTTAGTTGTACATTTAATTGCTGTTGCATATAAATTGCCTCCCTCATTCAAATTCTTCATTTTGAAGAATCATTTTTCAAAAAAAAGAGTCCAATGGAATCCCAAAACATCTGCTATTTTTTTTGCGTTACTTACCGTTGCCCCTCTTTCGCCAGACTCAATATGGCCATATGAGGAGCGACTTATTCCAACCAACTTTGCAACATATTCCTGAGTTAGACCCTTTTCTTCACGAATATCTTTTAGCCAAATGCGCACTTTGTTTCACCTCAATTCTTCAAAGTGTAGCTTTTGATTAGCTTAATCATATGCTACACTTTGTAGCTTGTCAACTAATTTTCTTCAATTCGTAGAATTTGTTTAATTCTACATATTGTAGAGTTATAATTTGTATTAAAAAGGAGGCTCCGATATGAATTTCGGCACTCGTTTAACTGCTTTAAGAAAAGGAAAAAAACTATTGCAAGCTGATATCGCTAGTAAATTAGGGATTGCACGTGCTACATACGGGGCTTATGAACAAGGTACTCGTCAACCTGATTTTGAAACATTAGAAAAGATAGCTGATTATTTTGAAGTTAGTACAGACTATCTTTTGGGTCGTACAGATACTCCTTCACTAACGCAGGAAGAAAAAGATGAAGCTGAATTTCAGGCTTTTGCAAATGATCCAGGTTTAAAACGTTGGTATAGGGAATTGCCAAAATCCAAAGAAGAAGATTTACGAATGTTACGAAGCATGTGGGAAGTAATTAAAAAAGAAACAAAATAGAGGGACATGCAGTTATTTGCATGTCCTTTAAATTACGAGGTGATAATATGAGTAATAATGATTTTAGTCCAGGTATTTTATTATTTGAAGTTGAAAATGCAGATCAAAATTATACTGTTGTTTTTAAAAGGGATAAAGATAATTATATAGATATACGATTAAGATTAACTGGGATTCCATATTTAATAGGACCTTTCGATGATGAAACAAGAGCAAAATTTATATATATATATCTAGTTTATCAAAATGGTGGAAGAAATTTCGAAATAATTTCATCAATTGATACATATTTCCCTAAAGATGCATTAGAAAAAGATTTTATTGAAGTTTCTGCTAGACTTGATGTTTTACCTAATCAAGTTTATGAAACAAATTTTGTTAGTACATATTATTATGTGATAGTTGGAACTAGAGAAAATCAAATTCAAGACGAAAATGAAATTGATTTTACAGCAACGAATAGAGAAAATGCCATTTTATTCACAAAAATTTACACATCTATAGATGAATAGAAATTATTAATGATTAAGTTAAATCATAGTATAACTTTAAGAATACAAAATAAGTATAAATGGTGATTAATATGAGTTCAGAAAGTTCAAATATAATTGATATCCGAGCAAATAACAAATATGCTGGCAAACGAATGACCATTATTGAAAAAAGTGCTAAAATGGAAATAGCATCAACTTATGAAGAAGGTGATTCCATGACAAATGAAAGCATGAATGTTTTATTCAATGAACTAAAGGCCGATATGCGTGAACGAGAGCAAAGAACAAAAGGTGAGGTAATTGAACGTGAAAAACGTTTTGAAAAACAATTAGCTGATTTTAACCATGCTGCCGAACGTCGGGAAGAACGTTTTTTAACACAAATAGATACTTTTAACAAAGAAACAAAAGAGCGCGAAGAACGTCTAAATCGTTCGATTGATGAAATTAAAACATCAATAATAACGTTTCAATCAGTTGTTAATCAAAGTATTCAAACATCAAAAGAAGATATTAAAACAGTTGCTAATGAAATAAAAGATACTTCAAAACATGTCCAAACTTTAGCTATAACATCAATTGCTGCTTTAGTTGCAGTTACTATGTCTATTGCTGCTTTAGTTATTACACTTTATTTTACAATAAAATAAATCCACATTTAACCCTACTTTTCAATAGTAGGGTTTTATTGTACACTCAAAACAGAACAAATGTTCTTTTTATGATTAAGTATTGGAGATGTTTGAAATGAATTACACAACCTACACAGAAGATTTTGTAAAAAAGTTGTATATGAAAATCGGAATAACAAAACCACATCAACTCGATTACAAAACAATTGCAAACACACTAGGGATAAGGGTTTTTCCAGCGCCATACGATGGACCAAGCCAAGCACTTTTTGCTAATAATATACCTTTTATTTTCCTTGGTAAACATTTAACACCTCCTCAAATTTGGCAAGATTTTTGTCATGAACTCGATCATGTTCTTCAACATACTGGTAATCAGAGTTATATGCAGAGTACTTGGATTGAATATCAAGAAAATAAAGCAAATACATTCATGTACCATGCCTGTATGCCAACTTTTATGTTAGATGAACTTACTACATACGACTCTACACTTACTATTAAAGATTTACAGTTAATCTTTAATGTTGAATATGACTTTGCTGTAAAGAGACTTACTCAATATTTTAATAACAAAAATATGCCGAAATGGAATAGTGCATTTCTATTGTATTTTTAACAATAGAATTGGAGGTGTTTGATATGGCGAGTATAACAAAACGCGGCAAGACATGGCAGTATACGGTGAGTCGGTATACAAATGGAAAATATGATCCTGTGCGTAAAGGTGGATTTGCAACAAAGAAGGAAGCACAAGTAGCAGCAACAGCTATCGAAATGCGTCTACAAAAGGGTGGTAATGTTTTAACTCGTGATAAAGCATTCACAGAGTATTTTGATGCTTGGATTGAGAAATATAAAAGTATTAAACATAAAAACACTTACAGGCGTTATCAAGACTCATTAAGACGTGCTCAAGAGTATTTTAAGGACAAACCTATTCAAAAAATAACAAGTGATGAATACCAAACATTTTTAGATAACTATGCAAAAGGTCGTTCAAAGGAATCTGTGCGTAAACTAAATACACACATTAAAGCCTGTGTAAAAGATGCAATTGATGATGGTTACCTAGCAATAGATTTTACTCGTAAAGCTGTTAACAACGGCTCTGTACCTGCTAAAAAAGATAGTGAGAAGCATATAAGTTATGCTGAGAGCCAAAAACTATTAAACTATCTTATCGATCATTTAGATAGTGCAGAAGATTATTTATTATTATTAGGGCTTGTATCTGGAATGCGTTTTGGTGAATTAGTAGGCTTAACAAAACCTGCTTTCAACTTTAAAGAAAATACGATTAGTATTTTTCAAGCGTGGGATTATAGAGAAGGAAAAGGCTATACAGATTTAAAAAATACATCATCCGAAAGAACAATTAAAATAGAGGATATTGTTATGCGATTATTCGAGAAATATGCTATTCAATTAAAAGATAACGAATATGGTTTATTTTTCTATGTAGGTGGGAATATTAAATCCGTAACCAATGAAGACACCAATAAACGGTTAAAGGTTATTTTGAATCGGTTAAATATTCAAGAAATAACATGTCATGGCCTTCGACATACTCATGCTAGTGTACTATTGTATGAAGGTGTCGATACTCAGTATGTATCTGAGCGCTTAGGTCATGAAACCATTTTTACAACAATGCACACATATGCTCATGTTCTACGCGAGCTTAGAACACGTGAAGAACAAAAGGCATTAAGTATCTATAAGAATATGTTAGATAATAAAGATGTGTAGTGTGTGTAGTATTTGTGTAGTGTAGTTTCATTTTTTATCTTTTTTTAACGGTTTCTCGTTAAACTTCATAAAAGCAGGAAAGCCTCGCAAACGTTGGTACAGTAACGTTTGTGAGGCTTTCCAGAAATATAACAAGGTTTTCTTAACAGTAATTTGGCGCCCTCGGAGGGAATCGAACCCCCAGTGCAAGAACCGGAATCTTACGTGTTATCCATTACACCACGAGGGCAATTGAACACAAAAAAAAGTACTCACCCTAGGCTTTACGAAAAGCATGATGTAGATAACCCTCATTTGAAGCATACCTGACAAAATAGTGTACTGTACTTTAACTTATGTGACCTTACCAATTATACAAACGTATTGCCCATAATTCAACTATAGAATGCAAAACATTTAAATTTTTTTATCTTCATCCAGTAAGTGTCAAAACACCTACTAAAAAAAGGAACTCGGCTAAGAACTTCACATCCTGTGAAAACACCTGCGTGATCAACATTATTTATCTGAGCGAAAACGATGCGGCAGCTACAAATGTTTTCTGTAGTGAAAGCGAAGCGGCAGCTACAATGGTTTTCTATAGTGAAAGCAAAGCGACTGCTACAATGGTTTGTCTGTGCGAAAGCGATGCGGCAGTTACAATGGTTTGTCTGTGCGAAAACGATGCGGCAGCTACAAATGTTTTCTGTAGTGAAAGCAAAGCGGCAGCTACAATGGTTTGTCTGTGCGAAAACAAATCGACAGTTACAATGGTTTGTCTGTGCGAAAGCGATGCGGCAGCTACAATGGTTTGTCTGTGCGAAAGCAAAGCGACAGTTACAATGGTTTGTCTGTGCGAAAGCAAAGCGACAGTTACAATGGTTTGTCTGTGCGAAAGCAATGCGACAGCTACAATGGTTTGTCTGTGCGAAAGCGATGCGGCAGCTACAATGGTTTGTCTGTGCGAAAGCGATGCGGCAGCTACAATGGTTTGTCTGTGC
>NZ_JBGCCD010000048.1:0-29643 GCF_041262405.1 Lysinibacillus sp. RC79 | reverse complement strand
TTGATGTCCAAAATTTTGTTTCGTTCACCAACTCAAGGTTAGTTACTAAAAACTTTATTGATTACGTTTTGCTTGTTCAGTTTTCAAGGTTCATTTCGTTACCGTTTCTTCAACAGCAACTCTTATATAATATCACGTCGCATACTCGATGTCAACAACTAAATTATTCAACTTAAAATTCATTTGTTTTCCAAACAGTTATCTTAACGACTCTTATTACTATACTACAATATTTTTGTTTTGCAAGCATTTTATAAAAAAAATATTAAAGCAGTTATTCCTAGTACACCCGGAATACCTAATATTGCAATTGTGAACACTGAAAATAGATTGATTGGTACATTATAGCCAGCATACCCTATACCTAAGTGAATAATGAATAATAGTAGAAAGGCAAAAGCAAATCTAAACCAAAACACAGACATTCCTTCTAAAATTTTACCCATCTTGGCATGTCTTATTATTATATAAAGAAAAAGAAGCACTACAGGCACACAAAAGCTCATAATTACTAACCACGACATATGGTTTCCCCCTTAGCAATATAATTATGAAAGTTTATGTTTCCTGTTTTGCTTCTATGAATATCAATTATACCTCGGCATAATTTCGTCCGGATTCGGCTTTGTACTTAGGCCTGCGTGATGCAGGTCAGTTAGCCGTTATCGCATGGATGCGATGATTTTAGGCTAACATCCTACATGAACTCCTTTCCGATTCCGTGACACCCGCTGAAATAAGTTAAAAAACTATTATTTAATTAATACTCTCCGAATTCTAGCTTCTTTGAATAAATAAAAATGTATACTCTCCGCTGCCTTCTTTTGAGCAATTACTTCTAAATCATAGTCATCTAGTAGTTCTTCAATTATCTTTGCCTGCTGTAAATCCTCTTTTGTTTCTTTTATAAGACTCACAAGCTTGTCGTCGAATTCTTTTTTTAATTTCCCCTTACTGCGGAAGAACATATTAATCCCTCACTCACAATTCTCGGCGACCTTCCATTGCCTTCGATAACGTTACTTCATCTGCATATTCTAAATCCCCACCTACTGGTAGTCCATGAGCGATCCGTGTTGTTCGAATGCCAGATGGCTTCACTAAACGAGAAATATACATAGCTGTTGCCTCGCCTTCAATAGTTGAATTCGTAGCTAAAATAAGCTCCTGAACAGCCTCATCTTGCAAACGAACTAGTAGGGAAGCGACATTAATATCCTCTGGACCAATACCATCCATAGGTGAAATAGCTCCCTGTAATACATGATACATACCATTGAAATCACGCATTTTTTCCATCGCAATTACATCTTTTGTATCTTGAACAACACAAATAATAGAATGATTTCGTTGTTTGTCCGTACAAATATGGCATGGATCTACATCAGTTATGTTGCCACATACGGAGCAGTAGCTTAAATTTCGTTTAGCATCAATTAATGCCTTTGAAAAGGATAAAACGTCATCCTCTTTCATTGTTAATACAAAAAACGCCAGACGAGCCGCGGTCTTCGGCCCGATACCTGGCAATTTCATAAAACTATCAATCAGTTTCGATATTGGTTCTGGATAGTACATTTATTTACCTCCTAGAATGGAAGGTTCATGCCCTGAGTGAATTTACCCATTGTTGCATTTGTTTTTTCATCTACTTTTTTCAATGCTTCATTTGTAGCAACAACGATTAAATCTTGTAGCATTTCGATATCGTCTGGATCTACTACTGATGGATCAAGATTTACTTCTACGATTTCACGTTGACCAGTTACACTTACTTTCACCATACCGCCGCCAGCAGAACCTTCAAATTGCTCTGCATTCAAAGCCTCTTGAGCCTCCATCATTTCCTTTTGCATTTTTTGCATTTTTTTCATCATACCTTGCATATTTCCCATTCCACGCATAAACATATTCCTCCTAAATGATTAGTCTTCAACAATTTCAATAAAATCTTTACCAAACAGCTTTTCTGCTTCCGTCACAAGCGGATCTTGTGAAGCAAGTGGTTGAGCATCGTCGATAAACGGCCCTTCTGGCACTTCTGCCGGTGGTGGCTCTAATAATTCTACTTCATGATCGGTCTCATTCTGAGATTTCTTCTGCTGCTGTAAGCCATGATCACGAATAAACTCTTCACGTAATTTTAACCAAGCCTCTTCAGGCGTACAAAGCATTTCGTACATAGTACCACTTTGCCCTGCAATTAATTGTGTGAATTGAGCTTTTAGGGATTGATTATCAGCAACCATTTGACAATGAATATCATACTTGAATTTTAACACAAAAGCACTTGAAGATGCCGCAACAGGTTCAGCCTCTGCTAAAAGAGCTGACTGAGATTTTTGCATTTGGCTTAATGCCTGTGCCCAAACCGATTTGATACGTTGCACATCTTGCTTTGTAGCATCCTTTAGCACCTCTAGAATACGACCTGTTGGTGCTTTATATCCATTTGGACTTTTAGCTCGAGGACGTTGCTCTTTTGGTGCTTGCGTTGTTTGCATAGGAGCACCGGCTTGTAATTGAGCTGACAGTTGTTGCACCACCTGCTCAAGTGCCACGATTTTTTGAGCAAGCTCAGGGCTCATCGCTACCTCACCTGAAGTGGTAGTTTGACCAACTGCCCCACCCGAAAATTGCACCATTTTAAGTAATGCTGTTTCTAAGTAAATCTTTGTATGGTGGGAGAACCGCATTTCTTGCTGTGTTTTCGCTAAAATATCAATGTAGCCATATAGCAAATCGGGTGCAAAATCATGCGCTAATGTAAATACTCGCTCCTCTGGTGATACTAGCTCTAATAATTCAGCCAAATCCTCACTTGTTTGCAGTAATAATAAGTCCCGGAAAAATGTAATCAGGTCCTCTGAAAGGCGAAGAGGATCTTTCCCATCCGCAATAAGCTGTTCTAATAACGCAAGCATTTGTGCGACATCTTTTACTTTTAGAGCTTCTGCTAATTCATAGAAAACTTCCTGACTAATAGAACCTGTAACAAGTAATGTATCCTCTAGCTTCAACTTTTCTCCACTGAAGGATACAACCTGATCTAATAAACTTAAAGCATCACGCATACCACCAGCTGCTGATTGTGCGATTACCTTCAAACCTTGCTCCTCAAATGGTAACTCAATATCCTCTAATACAACTTTCATGCGCTCAATAATATCATTGGTTGAAAGACGCTTGAAATCAAAGCGCTGACAACGAGAAATAATCGTTGCAGGCAATTTGTGAGGCTCTGTCGTTGCTAAAATAAATACAGCATGAGAAGGTGGTTCTTCTAATGTCTTTAAAAGTGCATTGAAAGCACTCGTAGAAAGCATATGCACTTCATCAATGATATACACTTTATATCTGCTACTAGCAGGAGCAAATCGAACTTTCTCAATGATGTCACGTATTTCTTCAACGCGTGAATTAGACGCCGCGTCAAATTCAATAACATCCGGGTGAGAACCTTCCGTAATGCTTAAACAAGTAGCACATTCATTACAAGGCTCATTTGATGGTGCATGCTCACAGTTTAAAGCCTTTGCAAAAATTTTAGCTGTACTTGTTTTCCCGGTACCACGTGGGCCGGAAAATAAATAAGCATGCGTTGTTTTATTCGCTAGGAGAGCATTTTGTAGCGTTCTTTTGACATGTGCTTGACCAGACATTTCTCGGAATGATTGCGGTCGATACACACGATAAAATGCTTGATACGTCAATGGTTTCCTCTCCTTTTCTTCATTATATAGAATAGTTCTATTATAGCATTTGCTTCATTATTTATAAAATAGTGTTATCGCTTTTCTAAAAATTCGGGACGATCTCTCTCACTTCCCATAGCGAAGGCTGATGTGAATCCTCCTTAAACGTTCTGGAGAGTACCCTTCCATCCCAACAAATATTGTAAAATCATAAAAAAAACGCATCCGCCTTTTGTAGACGGATGCGTTTGAATTGGCAATTTAATGCCGTGCACCTTTCTTCGACAGCCGCACATAAGCGTTACTCTTGTCGTTAGCTCAGATTAGGCAACCCCGCGGCACATGAATAAGACCACTTAATGCTGCTTCCTTCCGGACCTGACATAGTTCATGGGTATCCATTGCGCAGGACCCAATCGTCAACACTACGTGCAAAAGGCAGACCAAACAATACGGACAGCCTCGAAAAAGGAATTCAGTCTCGCTAGAGCGGATTGCGAGTTACAGGACACCGCTACCTTCCCACCTAGCACGGCAATATCTAGTATACTGGCTGTTTTCATAAATTGCAACTTAATACACATAATATTTGTGTGGAATATTCTATCAGCACTGTAAATAAGAAATTATAAAAAAAATAAAAAATCTGTTGACGCGAATTTTAAAATATGATAAATTTATTTTTGTCGATGAGACAACGTAACAAAACAACATGGAGGTATACCCAAGTCTGGCTGAAGGGATCGGTCTTGAAAACCGACAGGCGGGTAACACCGCGCGGGGGTTCGAATCCCTCTACCTCCTCCAGTTTTAAAATTCCGACTACGAATGTAGCCGTTTTTTTTTGCCTAAAAATTGTATGAAACACTTACTAGATGCCACTTCCACTTAGGTTGTGGTATTTTTTTATTGTAAAGTATGATTTTATAAACGGGAATAATCTATAGTATTATTTCATCTAAACAAATGCGCTTTCGTTTCGAAGTCACGTTCCGCCCCAACACAACATCTAAAGTAGTGGTACAATTACCTTTATTTCAAACACGCAAACGAGCTCTTTAGCTTACCTTTTCTTTGCTATACTGCTCCGTTAATATTGATTAGGGAGGATTTTTTTATGCACTCGAAATTTTACATATCTCGCGCTTCCCTCACTTGGATTTTCACAATTGCTCTGTTAACTGCTATCGGTAGTGAGATTAAAATAATGCCTTTCGCTGATACAACTTTTCGTTTCGGATTTGGAAGTATTATTTTCTTTTTATGCACACTGCTTAGACCTACACCTATCATTTTGGCTGGATTTACTACGAGCATCGTGACAACCATTTTTCGAGTTATCATTAATTACTCTTTACATGATGTTCCATTAGTCGATAGTTTACTAATACATTTACCTGCTGCTGCATTTTATATATTGTTTGCAATATGCCTACAAATTCTAAGCATTCATCAATATAGAGAAAAACCACTATTGCTTGGATTGCTAGTTGCGTTTAGTGAAGTATTCAGTAATTTAGTGGAACAACTATTTCGTTTTCTAATAAATTCTTACACTTTTTTACTCCTTCATGATTTACTTATACTATTAGCAGTTGCTTTATTACGTAGTTTTTTTGTTGTTGGTATTTATAGTTCCATTTTAATTGCTGAGCAAAAAAAACGTGTTCAGGAAATGCTTACGATCGGCTCAGATTTATATGTTGAGACACTTTATTTAAAAAAATCTATGAACCACATAGAAGCAATTACAGCCAGTGGGTTTGAATTATATAGACAATTAAAATCGCTAGGCTATCGTGCAGAAAGTTTACAGGCACTTCATATTGCCCAGGAAATTCATGAAGTGAAGAAGGATTCCCAACGCATTTATGCAGGTATTTCTAAAATTGTTGGTGAAAAGAGCTTCGGCTCCCTGAGATTGTCAGAATTATTACATTATATTGAAGATGGAAACAGTAAGTACGCTGATTTTCTCGGAAAAGAAATTGAGTTTAACATAAATATTGAAATCGATTTTCAAACGAAAGAACATATTGCATTGCTTGCACTTTTGAATAATTTAACAGCTAATGCTATTGAATCAATTGAAAATCAAGGTATCATTTCTATTGCCATTCAGCAGCAACAGGATGATACTGTAATAACAGTATGTGATAATGGGAAGGGCATTCCGCAAAGTAATCTCTCTATTATTTTTGAACCTGGATACACCACAAAATACAATGTAGACGGTGTCGCAGCAACAGGTATTGGGCTTTCACATGTTGTTGAATTAGTAAATAAATTAAATGGCTCAATATCCGTTGAATCAAACAATCAAAACACGATGTTTAAAATTGCAATTCCTACGCAAACTATTCAAACGGGAGAGACTTAAATGAGGTATTTTATTGTAGATGATGATCGTGCAAGTCGGGTCATGTTAAAGCAAATTATTGAAGATAGTGGCTTAGGTACAGTTATTGGTGAAGCACGCAATGGTGAGGACGCCATTCCACAAATTTTAATGACACAGCCAGAATTTGTGTTGATCGATTTACTTATGCCTAAGCTGGATGGGATAGCAACAGTCGAGCACCTTATTCAAAATCGTTTTGAGGGACAATTTGTCATGATTTCTCAAGTAGTGAATAAGGAAATGGTAGGTGAGGCATATGAGCAGGGTATAGATTTCTTTATTCATAAACCTATAAATCGTATTGAGGTTGAGAATGTTTTACGTAAAACAACTGAACAATTTCGCCTAAAAAACTCATTGCTTATTATTCGCCAATCACTTACAAATATTGATCTAAGTGAACAAATAAATCATAAAGCAACTTCACGCGATCATACTCAATCTATCTTAAATGATATGGGTATCGTTGGTGAGATCGGAAGCGAAGATATTATAGCTATCATCGAAACATTACTTGCTCATCAGCACAAAATTGCACCACTTCCACCATTAAAGGAGCTTTATGAGGAGATTGCAGTTGTCACAAAGGCTACACCAGATGAAATTTTGAAGGAAAGCAAAGCTATTGAACAGCGTGTGCGCCGTACTATATTAGCAGCGATGATAAATCTCGCCAATTTAGGTGTCGTAGATTATACAAACTCCGAATTTGAATATTATGCACCTCGATACTTTGACTTTAAAGAAATTCGTCTGCTTATGACCCAGATAGAAGATCACAAAAATCGCAAGGCAAAGGTTAATATTAAGAAGTTTATTCAGGTATTATATTCAGACATTTTAACTAAATTAAATTAATTTTCTCGGATTTTGTCGGATTTCATAAGTCCTCCGTATTATTAAAGTAAGGCAAGTCCTAAAAATTTTAATATTAGGAGGTACTAAGGTTTTGAAGAAGAAATTTAGAATCAGTTTAGCCACTCAAATTTTAGTCGGTTTGATTTTAGGGATTATTGTTGGCGGAATATTTTATGGAAGCCCAAAAATCGAAACATATTTACAACCTCTAGGTGATATTTTCCTTCATCTAATTAAAATGATCGTTGTACCGATTATTATTTCAACTTTAATCGTCGGTGTTGCTGGAACTGGAGATATGAAACAGCTTGGACGATTAGGCGGAAAATCGCTTATTTACTTCGAAATTATTACAACAGTAGCAATTGTAATTGGTTTACTTTCCGCAAACTTATTCCAACCAGGCGCGGGCATAAACATGAACGAGCTCTCTAAAGGAGATATTTCGAAATACGTTGCAACTACAGAAGAAGTACAGCATGAAGGACCATTTGATATTATTGTGGGCATAGTACCGACAAATATCATTCAGGCAATGTCTGAAGGTGATATGCTTGCTATTATTTTCTTCTCAGTTATTTTTGGTTTAGGGGTTGCTGCCATTGGCGAACGAGGTAAACCAGTATTAAACTTCTTCCAAGGGGTAGCAGATACTATGTTCTGGGTAACTAACCTCGTAATGAAATTCGCTCCAATTGGGGTATTTGGTTTAATCGGTGTAACCGTTTCCAAATATGGATTCGCTTCACTAATACCACTTGGCAAACTTGCTATACTTGTTTATGCAACAATGCTATTCTTTATTTTTGTCGTTCTTGGTCTTGTGGCCAAATTTGCAGGTATCAGTATCTTCTTCTTAATCAAAGTACTAAAAGATGAGCTGATTTTAGCGTTCTCAACAGCAAGTTCTGAAGCTGTATTACCGCGAATTATGTTGAAAATGGAGAAACTAGGTGCTCCAAAGGATATCGTATCCTTTGTTATTCCAACCGGTTACTCCTTTAACTTAGATGGTTCTACACTGTACCAAGCTATTGCTGCATTATTTATTGCTCAAATGTACGGTATTCACCTAAGCATTGGTGAACAAATTACGTTAATGCTTGTATTAATGGTTACATCTAAAGGGATTGCAGGTGTTCCAGGAGTATCATTCGTTGTACTTCTAGCAACTTTAGGTACTGTCGGCATTCCAATTGAAGGTTTAGCATTCATCGCAGGTATCGATCGTATTCTTGATATGGGACGTACAGTCGTTAACGTAATTGGTAACTCACTTGCGTCATTAGTAATGGCGAAATGGGAAGGCCGTTTCGATTCAGAGAAAATGAAAAATTACTTTAAAGAAAATGAAAATTTAGCATAAAAATTAAAAAAATCCTCACGATGTATGGATGGCATCGTGAGGGTTTTTTTAATTTGATCAATTATACCTCGGCATAATTGCGTCCGGAATCGGCTTTGTGCTTAGGCCTGCACGAGGGCCGACACGATGTCGGTCATTTCGGTAATGCCACAGGACGTGGCGTTTTTACCGATGCAGGTCAGTTAGCCGTTATCGCATGGATGCGATGATTTTAGGCTAACATCCTTTAAGAACTCCTTTCCGATTCCGTGACATCCGCCGGAGGTTTTAGGCCAACAGATGTTTTTTTGCGCGAAAGCGTAGCGTCAGCAGCATGATGTTGGTCACTCAGTCGTGTGTTGTTGCTGCCGCTTCGCTTTCGCACAGATAAATTGCCACAGGACGTGGCGTTCTTAGACTGAGTTCCTCTATTTCAGCGGGTGTTTGGACACCCGCTGAAAAGTAGCTTAAATCCGCATTCATCTCACTACCTAAAGAGGAGGGAGACTTCTGTAGCTGACGCTTTGCTTTCGCTACAAAAAACATTAGCTGAGAGAAGTTAAAACTTTATCTAAATAAGCGATAATAGATTCTTTTCCATTTGCATGTGCTTCTTGTGCGCGTATTTCATCTTTTTCAAGCTTTACCTCAGCAGCTGCAACAATTCGTTCTGCATCTTCCTGCGGCACGACAACGACACCGTCCACATCCCCAATAATATAATCACCAGGATGAACAGTAACGCCTCCAATAGCAATAGGAACATTTATTTTTCCACCACCGTTTTTATTGCCAGCTGCTACCGTTGTGCCAAGGGAGAATACAGGAAAATCTAGCTCACGAATAGCTGCAATATCACGAATAACACCATCTACGACAAAACCTTGTACACCAATACCCTTCGCTAATGAAAGAACAAAATCACCGGCAACTGCACGGTTGGTATTCCCTTTAGCGTCAATTACTAAAATATCCCCTTCTTTAGCAGCTCGAATGGCTTCCAATACTGCACCATTTTCACCATCTGGTAAACGCACTGTTACCGCACGGCCAGCAATTTTATAATGATCTGCTAACGGTTTAATATCACTACGTAAATTCGTATGTCCTCCTGTCGCATCTGAAACTGCAGTCGTTGGCAAATGCTTAAAACTTACTTCCACCTTTGTCATCTATAACACCCCTATTATGATTTATGAAAGCTTTACACAATTATTGTAAATAAAACTCATCTACTATTTCAATATAAATCAGAAAATTATGTAAATAAGGTGTTTGAGGAGTATCTATTACATGCCTTAACCTTTTCTCTAATTTTTGCAATTATTTTTTTCTTCTTTATGAAGCGTGTAAAAAAGAGAGAAATAAAATTTAAAAAATTGCAATCAATTATGCCGAGGCATAATTGATTGCGTCACCTATAGAGGTGGGGGACTTCTATACCTGTCGCTACGCTTTCGGTACAGAAAATAATTGCTGAAATAAGTTAAATTATTTCGGTAAAATGCCTTGATTGTTCATCTAATGCCTCTGCTGCAGTAGCAATTTCAACAAAATCATTCGTTGTTACATTAATTTGACCATTTGTTTTTTCAACTTTTTCAGCTATACGTATGATGCTTTCAGTGACTTGTCCAATCTCTCGCTCTATGCCCTCAACATTATCTTTTACTTCTGAAATAGATTGCTCCACCCTTACAGAAAGTTTTCTAACCTCTTTTGCTACAACATCAAAGCCTCGGCCATACTCACCAGCTCTTGCTGCTTCAATAGCTGCATTTAGTGCAAGTAAATTTGTCTGAGAAGCAATTTCTTGAATGGTCTTTACAATCCCTTTAATGGATTCCGCTTGCTTCTGTAGCTGCGCAAGATTTCTCACATTATCGGCAGACTCTTGTGAAACCTCTTTCACTGTTTTCAGTAAATCCTCGCTATTTTGAATACCAGCCTCCGAACGGCTATGAAGCTCTTTAGACATAACCTTTAATGTATCAGCTACACTAACAATTTCATTTTGGCGTTCAGTAATATTTGTTGCAATTTTCGATACGCCAATTACCTTTCTTGAATTATTAGCAAAGACAGGCATATAAGTAGCCTCAAGCCAAACTCTATTTCCCCTTGCATCCATTCTTTCGATTTTATCCTGATAGCTATTGCCAGCAGCTAAGTTTCGCCAAAATTTTCCGTGTTCTATGCTATTCGCAAATTCCGTTAAACAAAAATCCTTATGATCTTTTCCTATCATTTCCTCAACTTTATAGCCTAATGTTTTAGCAAAAAGTTCATTTACATAGGCGACTTTATGTTCCATATCAAAACGAATAATAGCTATATTTCGTTCAATTGCCAGCACTACATGATCATCAGTAACTTCTGTATCTATTGTCTGCATAATCTACACCTCTTTCATTGTATTAGCGAACTAAAATTTTTATGGTAATAAACCCAATAAAAATATTTATAAAGATTATTTATTGCAGAAAAAACATGGGTATATTACCCATGTTTTTTTAAAAATTTTAATACTTCTTCCGATGTAGTAGCTATACGAATAAGTGATTCTTGTTCCATGCGTATAAAACCTTCCTCGAGCATTTTCTTAAAATGTTGTAGAAGCCCATCATAAAAGTTATTTACATTATATAAAATTACGGGCTTTTCATGTAGTCCAATTTGCGCCCACGTAAACACTTCAAAATATTCATCCATTGTCCCACCACCACCGGGTAAAGCTATAAAAGCATCTGCTAACTCTACCATTTTGGCTTTACGTACATGCATAGACTCCACAAAATGAATCTCTGTTAACGAAGCATGTGCTAATTCCCGCTGCTGTAAATGAGTTGGCATCACGCCAATAACGTCTCCCCCAGCTTCTAATACTGCATCTGCAACTTTCCCCATTAGTCCTGTTTTCGAACCACCATAAACGACACCATGACCATTTTGAGCTAATACAGTTCCTAATTCGGCTGCTTTCTCTGCATAAATTGGGTTTATGCCTAAGCCAGAACCGCAATACACCGCTATTCTTATAACAATCCCTCCTACTCAAAAGACGTGACACAATAGGCTATATATTGTCTCACGTCTTTTGATCATTTATTTTCTTTAATTACTTGTTTCTGCACGTCGCTCCATTTTCGGCCAGAACGCCAAAATTTATCTTCCCATTGTTTTAGAAATATTAGCTTTAATCAACCTTCTACTTACGTAAATGACTCGTTTGTTTTAGCATATGACTGATGCGGCTCACAATTGATTCAATTGCTTCAGGATTTTTTAATAAATCATAATCATTGATATCTAAACGTAGAACCGGGCATGAATTAAAATTATTGATCCAGTTCTCATAGCGTTCATGCATTTCAATCCAATAATCATTCGGTGTTTGTTGCTCCATTGAACGTCCACGCTCTTGAATACGGCCAATTACATCATCAATTGGCCCCTCTAGATAAACAAGTAAATCTGGATGCGGGAAGTACGGTGTCATCACCATCGCATCAAATAAATTGGTATACGTCTCATAATCTGTTGGGCTCATTGTACCTTTGTCATAGTGCATCTTCGCGAAAATCCCTGTATCTTCGTAGATTGAGCGATCTTGAATAAATCCGCCGCCATATTCAAAGATTCGCTTCTGCTCCTTAAAACGCTCCGCTAAAAAATACACCTGTAAATGGAAGCTCCATTTTTCAAAGTCCTCATAAAATTTATCTAAATATGGATTCGTATCCACCTTTTCAAATGACGTACGGAAATTTAGCGCCTCTGCCAACGCCTTTGTCATCGTTGATTTCCCTACACCAACCGTACCAGCGATTGTAATGACCGTTTGTGGTGGAATATCGTATTTCTCTCTCAAATTCATTATTGCAAACTCCTTTGTTGTAACGTGTCCTTTATTGTTTGTAAAACATATGTCAAATCATTTGGATTTTTTACGAAATCAAGCTGATCACCATTAAATCGAATAATAGGAATTTCAGGATGCATCTTCTCAAAATGCTCGATAAAGGAATGATAATCTGCCACCAATTGCTCCATGTAATCTCGTGAAATCATTTTTTCAAATTCACGACCGCGCATCGCAATACGTTTCATCAACGTATCAACACTGGCATGTAAATAAACAACTACATTAGGTACAGGCATATCTTTCGTTAATATTTTATAGATTTCCTCGTATTTATCATACTCAGTTGATGCCAATGTACGCTTTGCAAATATTAAATTTTTAAAAATGTGGTAGTCCGCTACAACGGGTTTATCATGCGTTAAACGGAAACTTTTTATATCCGATAATTGTTTATAGCGATTACATAAGAAGAACATTTCCGTTTGGAAGCTCCATTCCTCAATGTTTTCATAAAACTTATTTAGAAAAGGGTTTTCGTCTACTATTTCTTTTAATAGATGGTAATTAAATGTCGCTGCAATCTCTTTCGATAAAGAGGTTTTACCAACACCAATCGGACCTTCTACCGTAACAAATGGAACCGTCACCAGAAGCTCCTCCTTTATGTTCTAATGGATTCTATCGTCAATTGCCTCGTCCTCGAGGTTTTTATAATCAGTGCTTTTCATTGTATCATAGTGAGAAAATGAAAAACAGAATCAAACTATTTCTCTATTAAGACAGATGATAAAAAACAAAAAAAAAAAAATAGACCCACCGAGGTGGGCCATCATTTATATAGCTAGTTAATTTTTCTCTACAGTCTAAAGGTATAGGAGATTCAATTAAAATTGCTTTTAGCTTTGTATTTCGTCCATACGACCACTGACACTAAAAGTAACGCTACATACATCCCGATAAAGCCTAAAATCGCATAGCTTGTGTACGCTACGACAATTCCTGATAGTAGACTACCTGCTGAGCCACCGAGAGCAACCCAAACATCTACCGAGCCTTGTGTTTTTGCGCGGCTGTGAATCGTCGTTGAGTCAATAATAATCGCTGTACCACTAATCAAGCCAAAATTCCAACCTAAACCTAGTAATATGAGGGCAACCGTTAGCCAAAGTAAAGAATCACCTGGAGCAAATGCTGCAACCAAACCTGCCGCTGCCAAAATAACCCCTGAAGCAATGACGACAAAAGTTCGTCCCACTTTATCGACGAGCAGACCTGTTCCAAGGGATGGTAAATACATCGCTGCGACATGCAATCCTATGACCATCCCAATAGCACTTAAACTGCTTCCATGTCCCTGCATATGAATAGGAGTCATTGTCATAATAGCGACCATAATAACATGAGATAAAACTAATACAAGCGCTCCTATGAAAATTCCAATACGATTTACATGACTATTTGTCGTAGCAGACGCATCAGCCATTTTACTTTGTTGCTTATATTGCTCAGCAGCAATGGCCTTTGCAATTAATAATGGATCTGGACGAAGAAAAATAAATAGCGTAAGACCTGCTAAAGTATATGCAACAGCGGCTAAAATAAATGGGCCTACTAATGCGGGCATATTGAGTGCTTTTGCGACTTCCCCCATAGGCGTCACTAAATTAGGCCCTGCAACTGCTCCGAACGTTGTAGCTACCATCGCTATACTTGTAGCTGTTGCACGTTGTTTTTCATTTGCTAAATCGGTTCCCGCATAACGTGCCTGTAAATTTGTAGACGTTCCCGCGCCATACACAAATAAAGCTAAAAATAACAACACGATACTGTTCATATTAGCCGCAATAATCACACCGATTGCACCTATACCACCTGCTATAAATCCAAACGATAAACCATACCGTCTACCTAAACGCTGTGAAAGTTGGCCGACAATAAATGCTGATAATGCAGAGCCAAGGGTAAATAGGGCAGAAGGTAAACCTGCAAAGCTTTCTGTTCCTAACATATCCTTTGCTAGTAATGCTCCTACTGTAATACCTGCGGCTAGCCCTGCTCCACCAAATATTTGCGACATCAGCACGATTAAAAGAGTACGCTTATATAGCTTTTGTTGTGCGTTTGTTGAATGGACATATTGCTCCATTGTTATTGAAGATTTATTAACCATAAAACACCTCTAAACTGTTCATAATTATAATTTAACTCGCTGTAAACGCAGTGCATTTAAAACGACAGATACTGAACTAAAAGCCATCGCTGCACCTGCTACCCAAGGAGCTAGTAAACCGATTGCGGCAATTGGAATACCTAATGAATTGTAAGCAAATGCCCAGAATAAGTTTTGTTTAATGTTTCGCATTGTTTTACGACTCATGATGATAGCATCCGCAATACTGTTTAAATCGCCACGAATTAGCGTAATATCCGCTGCTTCCATAGCCACGTCTGTACCGGTACCAATCGCCATTCCTATATTCGCTGTCGCAAGTGCTGGTGCATCGTTAATGCCATCACCAACCATCGCTACTTTTTTACCTGTAGCTTGCAGTTTTTTCACTTCATTAGCTTTGCCTTCTGGAAGAACTTCAGCGATTACATAATTCACACCAACTTCTGCTCCAATTGCTTGTGCTGTACGTTCATTATCACCAGTCATCATAATCACCGTAATGCCCATCGCTTGTAGACGACTAACCGCTTCTTTTGAAGTACCTTTCACTGTATCAGCAACTGCTACTAGACCAGCATACTGACCGTTAATTGCAGCTAACATGGCAGTTTTACCATTTCCCTCTAATTGCTCCATTGTTGGTAGAATATCATCAATATGAATACCGTATTGCTTCATCAATTTACGAGTACCGATGACAACGCCTTGACCAGATACAGTCGCTTGCACACCGTAACCTGGTATTGCTTCAAAGAATTGAACATCTCCTAGCTCAATATCGCGATCAACAATTCCTTGAACAATTGCTTCTGCTAACGGATGCTCGGATTGCTTCTCTGCTGCACCAATTAACGATAAAAAATGTGCTTCGTCTTGATTTGCCGCTAGTATGACATCCGTTAAAACAGGTTTACCGTGTGTCACTGTACCTGTTTTATCAACAACTACTGTATCAATGCTTTGCGTTTGCTCTAAATGCTCTCCACCTTTAAATAAAATACCAAATTCCGCTGCACGACCAGAACCCGCCATAATAGATGTTGGTGTTGCCAATCCGAGCGCACATGGACAAGCGATAACGAGAACTGCAATTAATACTTCAAGTGCTGGCGTAAATTCACCAGGTCGTACCCAAATAATCCAAATTAAAAACGTGACAATCGCAATGCCAACAACGATTGGTACAAAGACGCCCGAAATTTGGTCTGCTAAACGCTGGATTGGCGCTTTGGAGCCTTGTGCATCTTCTACAACTTTAATAATTTGAGCTAAGGCTGTATCGCGACCGACTTTAGTCGCTGTCATTTTAATAAAGCCATTTTTATTAATAGTAGAACCGAATAATAAATCACCTTGCTTTTTATCAACAGGTAAACTTTCCCCTGTTAACATCGATTCATCTACAGCTGTCGTTCCTTCTAATACCTCACCATCAACAGGAACTTTTTCACCAGGTTTCACTAAAATAATGTCACCAATGACTACTTCTTCTAATGGTACTTCTTTCTCTACATCGTCACGAACCACGATGGCCGTTTTTGCCTGAAGGCCCATTAATTTTTTGATTGCTTCAGATGAGCGACCTTTCGCTTTTGCTTCAAATAATTTTCCTAATAAAATTAAAGTAATCAATACGGCACTTGTTTCAAAATATAGGTGTGGGGCATGATGTGACCCCACAGTAATAATTGCTTGATATACACTATAAAAATATGCCGCAGATGTTCCCATTACTACAAGTACATCCATATTGGCACTACCATTACGTAAAGCTTTGTAGGCTCCCACATAAAATTGCTTCCCGATGATAAATTGAACAGGAGTAGCCAACACCATTTGTACCCACGGATTCATTAAAAATTCAGGGACATATAAAAATGATGTAAATGAGAAATGTCCTACCATCGTCCACAGTAATGGTAATGAAAGAATAGCCGATAAAATAAATTTTTTTTGCTGTTGTTTGATAGCCTGCTCACGATGATCCGCAGTTTCTTGCTCATCTGCTTTTTGATGAGCCTCATATCCTAATTTCTCAACCTTTGCAATAATATCTGCAATCGCCACCTCAGATGGGTTAAACTCAATTGTTGCTTTTTCGAGTGCTAAGTTTACGTTCGCAGAGGACACACCTGCTAGTTTATTTAAACCCTTCTCTATACGTGTAGCACAGGCTGCACATGTCATGCCCATAATGTTGAATTCCGTTTTTTGTTTCACGACACCATAACCAAGTGCTTCAATTTTCTTTTCAAAGTCTTCTTCATTTAATTTTGTCGGATCATATTTAATGGATGATTTTTCAAGAGCTAAATTAACGGTCGCTTGTTCTACACCATCCATTTTATTTAAACCTTTTTCTATACGAGTTGCACAGGCTGCACACGTCATACCTGTAATTTGCAAATTCGCTTCTTTTATTTCTGAACTCATGATCATTTCTCCTCCCTACATACCAACAGGGGGTATGTATAATTGAAAATAATAGAGTGCTACATGAGCACCCTATTTATATTATTTAACGTCATAGCCTTGATCGTCGATTGCTTCTTTAATTTGGTCTAGAGATACTTGTGTTTCGTCAAATGCTACATCTACTAAACCATCAGCTAAGTTTACTTTTACTTGTTCAACGCCAACTAAAGCTCCAACACTTTTTTCCACTGAGTTTACACAATGTCCACATGACATTCCTTGTACGTTTAAAGTTATGTTTTGCATAAAATATCTCTCCTTTAATTTAGATACTATATAGGGGTATATATTTATTAAAAAATTTTACTTCTTCATTAATTTTTGGATAGTCACTACTAATTCGTCTAACACTGCTTCATCACCTTCTGATAGGCGATCTACTACACATCCCTTTAAATGACCTTCTAATAATATCTTCGCTACGCTATTTAAAGCAGACTGCGTGGCAGACAGTTGCGTAATAATATCATCACAGTAAACGTCTTTTTCAATCATCCCTTTAATACCTCGGATTTGACCTTCAACTCGATTCAAACGAGTCGTTAAATCTTTTTTTACGCGTTCAGGGTGATGGCTTTTTCGACACGACGTAGCTTCCTCTGTATGACAAGCATCTTCTTTCACTGTGTTCTCCACCTCCTATTTCACAATCATCATACTATACCCACGAAGGGTATGTAAAGCTTAAAATTTTTAATTTAGTTAATGATGATGGTGGTGATGATTCGACTGCTCATTTTTCATTGTACATAAAATTGAATTATCGTGCTTATGCGCTACTGTTTCCAATTGAATCGTTACATGCTTTATGCCCTTATGCTCAAGATTATGTTCAATTTCTCGTAATATATTCTCACTATCCGCAATTTTTAACTGATCCTCAACAACTGCATGACATGAAAGTGCATTTGCTCCACTTGTTATTGTCCAAATGTGTAAATCGTGAATGCTATGAACGCCGTTTGTTTGTACAATAGTTTGTATGATCTCTTGAACATCAACGTTTGAAGGTGTTCCTTCCATTAGAACATGGATAGCAGCCTTCGTTACATAGTATCCGCTTCTCAATACTAATGCGGCAACAATAACACTCGCAAGTGGATCAGCCCAACCCCAACCAAAGAACATCATTAATAGTGCGGCAACGATGGCTCCTACAGATCCAAGCATATCACTTAATACGTGTAAATAAGCTCCACGCATATTTAAATTATCTTTTGTATCACTGCCGCGCATCATAATCCAAGCTACCAAAATATTTACCAAAAGACCGATTGTACTAATAATCAACATGCCTGTTGTTGCCACTTCTGGTGGATTTGCAAAACGTTCTATTGCTTCATAGAAAATGAATAAAGCAATTAAAATTAAAGTCACACCATTCAATACCGCTGCTAAAATTTCAAATCGTTTATAACCGTATGTTTTACTATAGCTTGCTGCCTTTTCTCCAAACATAAAAGCAAGTAAGGCTATCGCTAATGAAATGGAGTCACTTAACATATGTCCTGCATCGGATAAAAGAGCCAAGCTATTTGTTAAATAACCACCAATTGCTTCAACAACCATATAACTCGTAATAATAATAAATGATAGTATTAATATCTTTTTATTTGCGCCATGTGTATGATCATGGCCATGATCATGATTATGCCCCATGTTTTATCCCTCCATTAACTCTAGTTATGTGCAGCATGCTCAATAGCTTGCATCAACAAATTCATTATGTGATCATCATCTTTTGAATAATATAAGGTTGTGCCTTCTCTTCTATATTTCACTAACCGTAAATTTTTCAAAAAACGTAATTGATGTGAAACTGTTGATTGACCTAAATCTAAAATTTCAGCGATGTCGTTGACTGAATGTTCATCCGTACATAATAAATTTAAAATGCGAATTCTTGTCGGATCACTTAATGCTTTAAATGTTTGAGACACGACGAATAATGTTTCTTCGTCTAAATGTTGCTCTTTGTTAGTCTGAACCTCTGTATTTTGTAATTTTTCATCCATTTAGTTTACCCCTAACCTTTTTATATTTATATATGAGCATGTATTCATATATAAATATAAATGGTTGTATTGGAAATGTCAACGTTTTAACTTCTTACTACTGAATCCGGACACATTGTTTATCTGTGCGAAAGCGAAGCGACAGCTACAAATGTTTTATGTAGCGAAAGCGAAGCGACAGCTACATTGTTTTTCTGTGCGAAAGCGCAGCGGCAGCAACAATTATTCCGAGACATATTTGATAGTAGCAATTGTCAATTAAGCAAGATACACTAAATAATAAGGAGAGATCATAGTGGATATTTTTGAAACAGACCGATTGTTTATGAACATTGCACTCGAAGAAGCTAAGAAAGCAGCTTTACTTGGAGAAGTGCCAATAGGAGCTGTGCTTGTATACGATGGGGAGATTATTGCACGGGCTCATAATTTACGAGAAACAACACAAAATGCAACGACGCACGCTGAACTAATGGTTATTCAAGACGCTTGTAAAAAAATAGGTAGCTGGCGCCTCGAAAAAACAACACTCTATGTGACACTTGAACCTTGTCCTATGTGTGCAGGTGCAATTTTACAATCCCGTGTGCCGCGTGTTGTATATGGTGCAAGAGATTTAAAAGCAGGCTGTGTAGATTCGCTTTATCGTTTATTAAACGATGCACGCTTTAACCATGAGTGTGAAGTAACGGAAGGAATTTTAGCTGAGGAATGTGGACAAATCTTAACCGATTTTTTCAGAGCATTACGTGAACGAAAAAAAGCCGAGAAAAGGGCGCGACAAGCGTTAATTGTTGAAAATGATTAAGAGGAAAGTTTTGTAGTAGTAATTCTAAAGAACACTAGCCTCCAATTTATGTATAGTTTAAGATCGTTAGCATAAAAAAGAAAAACTACTGTTGAGATTAAATTTTCAACAGTAGTTTCTTTTCTTTCATTTTTCGACTCAGTTTACTTTGGAGCAATTACTTCTTTTCCGCCCATATATGGAACTAATACTTCTGGAATTACTACGCTTCCATCGGCTTGCTGATAATTTTCTAGGATTGCTGCTACTGTACGGCCGATTGCAAGACCTGAGCCGTTTAATGTGTGTACATACTCTGGTTTTGCATTTGGCTCACGACGGAAGCGAATATTTGCTCGACGTGCTTGGAAATCTTCAAAGTTAGAGCATGAAGAGATTTCACGGTACATATTTTGAGCTGGAATCCAAACCTCTAAATCGTATTTTTTCGCTGCAGTAAAGCCTAAATCAGCTGTACACATTTTTAGTTTGCGGTATGGTAACCCTAATAATTGCAGTACTTTTTCTGCATGACCTGTTAATAGTTCTAGCTGTTCATAAGATTCTTCTGGTTTTACAAAGCGTACTAATTCTACTTTGTTGAATTGGTGTTGGCGAATTAAACCACGTGTATCGCGACCCGCAGAACCCGCTTCTGAACGGAAGCAAGCACTATATGCTGCAAAGCCCTGTGGTAATGCTTCAACTGGTAAAATTTCATCACGATAGAAGTTCGTCACAGGCACTTCTGCTGTTGGAATCATGAAATAATCTGTGTCATCTAATTTAAAGACATCTTCTTCAAATTTAGGTAGCTGTCCTGTACCTGTTAAGCTATCACGATTGACAATTACAGGTGGTAACATTTCTTCATAACCATGCTCTTCTGCATGTAAGTCCATCATAAACGTCATTAATGCACGTTCTAAACGAGCGCCAAGACCACGATAGAATAAGAAACGACTACCAGTCACTTTTGCACCACGTTCAAAGTCTACAATTTGTAAGTCCGTAGCGATATCCCAGTGTGCTTTAATATCAAAATCAAATGTTGGAATCTCACCCCAAGTATATTCCTCTACATTATCGTCCTCTGTTGTGCCAACTGGTACAGATGCATGTGGAATGTTTGGTAAACGCATCATCATATCTTTAAAGCGTTCTTCTACATCATTTAATTGGATATCTAGCTCTTTAATTTCATCGCCAACCTGACGCATACGTGCAATCACTTCATCCGCATTTTCTTTATTACGTTTCATGATCGAGATTTGTTCAGATACTTTATTACGTTCAGCTTTAAGCTCTTCTGTTTTTGCAATTAACTCCCGACGCTTTGCATCTAATTGTTCAAAATCATCTAAGTTTCCTAAATCCTCATTACGTGTTAATAGCATTTCTTTAATTTCCGCGAAATTGTCGCGCACGCGTTTAATATCTAACATCGTCATACCTCCAGTAGATTCTTAATGATGGGAAAATATTTAGTAAAAACACAAAAAAGCCCTCATCCCCAAAAGGGACGAGAGCTACCCGCGTTGCCACCCTAATTGATTAGACACATTGTACTTTGTCTAATCCACTTATCTCATAACGGCATTTCAGCCGGCGACAGCCTACTTCATTAACTTCGACTGCGCAACTCCAGGACGGATTCACAAGTGCTTTTATCAGCTTCCACCACCCGCTGACTCTCTAAAAAAAACGTGCTTGCTACTACTTCCCATCATCGTGTTCAGTTATTTAAATTTTATCCATACTGTACTATACGAATTAAGATTTTGCAAGTCACACCATAGAAGATACAAAATATTCAAGAATACGTGCATCAGATGTTAATTCAGGATGGAAGGAACAGCCTAATAAATGATCGTCCTTTGCTAACACGATTTTCCCGTCATGCTCTGCTAAGACTTTAACACCTTCACCTACGGAAACAATATGTGGCGCACGTATAAAGACAGCTGGAATACCAACACCTATTTCAGGTATGTCGAGCTTCACTTCAAAGCTATCTACCTGACGTCCATAAGAATTCCGTGCAACTACCACATCCATTACTGCTAAATGTGCTTCATAATCCACTAATTCCTTTGCCAATAAAATCAATCCGGCACATGTTCCAAACATCGGTAAACCTTGCTTTGCAAGTGTGCGAATTGGCTCCAATAGCTCATATCGATTCAACAATTTCCGCATCGTTGTGCTTTCTCCACCAGGCAAGACAAGCCCATCAAGCTTCTCTAAATCAGCACTTTGTTTTACTAAGACCGCTTCGCACCCAAGAGACTCTAACATTTGCACATGCTCTCGTACCGCTCCCTGTAATGCTAAAACACCGATTCGTTTCATCTTACCAGCCTCGCTCTTGCATACGCTCATTTTGACTAAGCTGTGCAATGTCGATTCCTTTCATTGGAACGCCTAGCTCTTTTGAAATCTCAGCAATTAGTTTGTAGTCCTTATAATGCGTAGTGGCTTCAACAATTGCACGAGCAAATTTCTCTGGGTTTTCTGATTTGAAAATACCAGAACCAACAAATACACCGTCAGCTCCAAGCTCCATCATTAGTGCTGCATCAGCTGGCGTAGCAACTCCACCTGCTGCAAAATTCACTACTGGTAAACGGCCAAAACGCTTAATTTCTCTTAATAATTCAAAAGGAGCACCAAGTAATTTAGCCTCTGTCATTAATTCATCCTCTGTCATACCAACTACCTTACGTACTTGCGCATTCACTTTACGAATATGGCGAACTGCCTCAACAATATTACCAGTCCCTGGTTCCCCTTTAGTTCGTAGCATGGAAGCCCCCTCACCAATGCGTCGAGCAGCTTCACCTAAATCACGACACCCACAAACAAAAGGCACTGTGTAATCACTTTTTAATAAATGAAACTCTTCATCTGCTGGAGTTAATACTTCACTTTCATCAATATAATCGACACCCATTGCTTCTAACACTCTTGCTTCTACAATATGTCCAATACGTGCTTTAGCCATGACAGGAATGGTTACAGCCCCCATAACCTCCTCGACAATACGAGGATCAGCCATACGTGCAACACCACCCGCCTTACGAATGTCTGATGGTACTCGTTCTAATGCCATGACAGCCACAGCTCCTGCGGCTTCCGCAATTTTCGCCTGTTCTGCATTAATAACATCCATAATGACGCCACCCTTTTGCATTTCCGCCATCCCGCGCTTAACTAATTCTGTACCTGTTTGTTTCATGATTTCTAACCTCCACCTTTATGATGAAATTTAGTATAATTGAAATTGACCATATAAAAATATCCAGTTTATAAAATAATTATAAGGCCAGGAGAATTAATGAACATGGACATGCTATTATTTCAACTAGAAAAAAATGGTGAAAAACCGCTCTATGACCAGCTTTATAGCGGCATTAAAGAAGCTATTATTACAAAGAAAATAGCAGTAGGAGAAAAATTACCATCAAAAAGAAAATTAGCCGATTTTTTGAATATTTCTCAAACCACTATTGAAATTGCATATGCACAGCTACTTGCTGAAGGCTATATTATGTCTAAATCCCGCGTCGGTTATTTTGTAGAGGAAATTGACGAGCTTCCGTATATTCAGCAGGACACAGTACCTTTCTTAAACGAACAACCTAAGAAAAAGTCGTACAAGATAGATTTTAATCCCGGTTCTATCGATATTGATGCCTTCCCTTTTCAAACATGGCGAAAATATGCGAAAGAGCTCTTTGATGATGCCTCGAAGGAATTATTATTAACAGGTGAGCCTCAGGGAGAACTATCTTTACGAACGGAGATTGCTAATTATTTATTTCAATCACGCGGGGTTGTTTGTAGTCCCGAGCAAATTGTCATCGGCTCAGGAACAGAACAGCTTCTACCAATGATTTTGCGCCTCTTTAGTGATGATACTTGCTTTGCGCTTGAAAACCCAGGATATCCAGCTGTGCATCGTATGTTTTCCCAGCATAAACGAAAAGTCTATCCAATTGCAGTCGATGATGAAGGAATTGTCATTCATGAGCTCGAAAAAACTAGCGCTGACGTTGTTTATATTACGCCATCACACCAATTCCCTACAGGCGCAGTATTATCAGCTACAAGACGTGCACAAGCTTTAAATTGGGCTGCACAAAGCTCCTCTCGATACATTATTGAAGATGATTATGATTCCGAATTTCGTTATACTGGAAAACCAATTCCAGCACTTCATGCATTAGATCGAAATGATAAAGTCATTTATATGAGTACATTTACAAAATCATTAATGCCGTCCTTGCGCGTTGCTTATTTTGTACTTCCATCAAACTTACTTACTACTTATAATGATGTATTTAATTACTATTCATCAACAGTACCTCGTTTCGATCAACATATCGTAGCTAATTTTATGCGTGACGGCCATTTTGCAAAGCATTTAAATCGAATGAGGAAGGTTTATCGAAAAAAGCATGAAAAACTTACTTCTATTTTAGAAAACTATTCTCCTCAAATTAAAATTACTGGCGAGCAAGCAGGAATGCATATTTTACTCGACGTACAGCATACTTTGCCCGAAAAGCAATTACAGCAAATTGCCTCCAATGCAGAAATCAGAATCTATCCACTATCTGATTATCGTCTGGATCACTCTGCACCCTCACAAGCTCAATTTTTACTAGGTTTTGGGGGTATACCAGTACATGAAATTGAACCTTCTATTGAGAAGCTAATGAACTGTTGGGATATACAGAAAAAACACCAATCAACCTCACGTTAAAAGGTTGGTTGGTGCTTCTTTTATATTATGATTCAATTAGTTGGATATTATAAAACTCAAACCATGTATGAATTTGACCCAGATAGGCTAAAAGCTGCGGACCTGCCATTAATTGTCCGTACCAAGGAACTTTGAAAGAACTGCCACCAGATTCAATTAGCTCTATTAGCTTCTGTCGTTCAAATAATTCATGAAGAATTGAATTTTTGTCCTCCATTATTTCTCTTAGCCATTTTTGAACGCCTGCTGTATAAACTGGATGATAAGTTTTAGGGTACGGATTCTTTTTCCGATATAAAACTTCTTCTGGCAATAAATGTTGCATTGCCTTACGAAGTAAACCCTTTTCCATACCGCCTAAATTTTTCATTTCCCAAGGAATATTCCACGTATATTCCACAAGGCGATGATCTGCAAATGGCACACGAACTTCAAGACTCGCCCCCATACTCATACGATCTTTTCGTTCTAGCAATGTTTGCATAAACCATACCATATTCAAATAAAACATTTCACGTTGTCTTACTTCCTCAATACTCTCCCCATCAAGATATGGCACTTCAGCAATTGTCTCTGAATAAGCCTGTTGCGCATATGATTCAACTTTTAATTTTTTACGCCATCGCTCTTGTAACATTGTTGCTCTTTCAGACAGTGAACGAATCCATGGAAAACCTGTAGTCGTTTCTGTAAACCATGGATAACCACCGAAAATTTCATCTGCACATTCTCCTGATAGCGCAACGGTAAAGTCCTTTTTAATTTCTCGACAAAACCATAATAACGATGAGTCAACATCTGCCATTCCTGGTGAATCTCTAACGATGACAGATTCTACTAAGGAATCGATTAATTGTTGCTGAGAAATTTCCTCAGCATGGTGTGTTGTACTAAAGGTATCTGTCATTTTTTGAATCCAATACGTGTCCGTGGATGTTTGAAAAGCATGTGGATTAAAGAAACGTTCATTATCCTCGTAATCTATAGAGTACGTATGGAGTTTGCCTTTATTTTGTTGGTGAAACTTGTTTGCTGCAATGCCAGTAATAATGCTGGAATCTAATCCTCCTGAAAGAAATGTACAAATCGGTACGTCCGAAACAAGCTGTCGTTCAATAGCATCTGTTAGTAAAAAACGGACATGCCCGATCGTTTCCTCTAATGACTCTTCATGACGTTTACTCTGTAACTGCCAATACTGCCAAACTCGTATACCCTCTCTAGTGAAACGCATTGCATATCCTGGACGTAGTTCACTAATATTTTGAAAAAGTGACTTTCCAGGCATTCTAGACGGTCCTACAGCCATAATATTTGCTAGCCCTTCCGTATTAACGGTTGTTTTAATCAAAGGATGGGCTAATAATGCTTTCACTTCGGATGCAAAAAGTAAGCCGTCTTGTTGTTCTGTGTAAAACAAAGGCTTTACACCTAGACGATCTCGGCATAAAAAAAGTGATTGTGATTGTTCATCCCATATACCAAAAGCGAAAATTCCATTTAAAAAATCAACACATTGCTCTTTCCATTCAATATAAGCAGTTAATAATACTTCCGTATCTGAATGTGTTGTAAAAACATGCCCTCGATTTTGAAGCTCTTTCTTTAATTCTGCTGTATTATAAAGCTCGCCATTATATGTAATGACATAGTTTGCACCATCGTGTACTTTTTTCATCGGTTGCTTCCCACCGATTAAATCTATGACAGCTAGCCGACGATGGCCAAATGCAATATGCTCACTACACCAAATATTTTCATCATCAGGCCCTCGTTTATTTAACGTTTGCGCCATTAATTTTAGAATTTCATTACTTGTTCTTAAATCCTTTTGAAAGCTAGCCCATCCTGTAATACCACACATTTAGCCACATCCTTTCGCCTAATAGCGTATGTAAAAAAGCGTAAAAATGTGAAAAAGAACACGAGATGTTTTAAAAACATCTCGTGTTCTTTTTATTAATTATTAAAATAAGCCACCAACAAAGTCAGTAATACCACTCCATAAGTTTCCGAAGAAGCTACCAACACCTTGGAAGAATAATGAGATGCCACCAGCACGCTCTACAGCCTCTGTAGTGACAACATCAGCTTTAAGGTCCTTACCGTCAATAAAACCGTAATCTGTGCCTTCTGAGCGTTCAAGAACTAACTTTCCGACAACGGTACCCTTCTTAACCTCTGCTTCAAGACTCTTTTTATCTAAAACTAGTTTAGGTTTATATAAATCTTTCTCAGATGACTTGACCATAAATGAAACTGGTTCTTTAACAGCAATCGCTACTTTGTTTTCTTTACCTTTCGTAACTTTTACTGTTTCTTGATCTTTAAACTTATAGTTCGCAGGAATAATTTCTTGTTTCGAGAATTGTGAGAAACCATAGTTAAACAATTTAGCTGTTTCATCGAAGCGCGCTTTTTTTGGATCCTCTCCCACAGCCTTCATAACTACAGAAATTAAACGTGTACCATTGCGCTCTGCTGTACCTGTAAAGCAATGACCCGCAAAGTCTGTTGTACCTGTTTTTAATCCGTCAACGCCTTCATATTTGTACGCTAATTCCGGCAACATATAGTTCCAGTTTATCATGTCGATGCTATCATCTGTACCTTCACGGAACGTCTTTTCTGCAATTTTAGACGTTTTTAATACGTCTGGATGATCTTTTAGTAAATGATATGCTAATTTAGCTACAGATTTAGCAGGCATTACGTTTTCATCATTTGGTCCAGTACCAGCTGGCTGCATACCAAATAAATCTGCATTGTTAAGACCAGTAGAGTTTACGAATTTATAGCCTTTAAGACCAAGCTCTTCTGCCTTTTTATTCATTAGCTTTAGAAACTCAGTTTCAGTACCTGCAATTGTTTCTGCTATAGCGACTGTAGCAGCATTTGCAGAGTAAATTGCCATTGCCTCATATAATTCTTTAATTTTGTAAGTTCCATCTCTACGCAATGGTACGTTACTTAATGCACGGTTTTGAGACATTTTATACGTATAATCAGTTACGTGATATTCCTGATCCCACTTAACTGTACCTGCATCAATTGCATCCAATAACAGGTATTCAGTCATCATTTTTGTCATACTTGCAATACCTAGTGAAGTATCTGCATTTTGTTCATATAAAATTTTTCCTGAATCTGCGTCAATTAAAATTGCAGCATCCACATGTAGTCCTAAATCTGTTTCTGCATTTGCCTTCGCTGGAATACCTGCTAAAACACTAAATAACAAAACAGGAATTAGGAGTAAGCGAATGACAGTGTTCGTTGTCTTTTTCACCTTTAAAGCCCTCCAAAAAAATAATCTTGTCCTCGACATTTTATCATATATAGTAATGTCCGTGCGCAATCTCTATCATAAAAAAATGCTCTCGTGTCATCTTTGTAGACGATTCGAGAGCATAAAAGTTGCTAGTAATATATTACATCGAATAGTTTGGTGATTCTTTTGTGATTTGTACATCATGTGGATGTGATTCACGTAGACCTGCACCTGTCATACGAACAAATTGAGCATTTTCACGTAAGAACTCAAGGTTAGCTGAACCGCAGTACCCCATACCAGCACGAATACCACCGATTAGTTGATAAATTGTATCTGCTAGAGGCCCTTTATAAGGAAGACGACCTTCAATACCCTCTGGTACTAATTTTTTCGCATCCTCTTGGAAGTAACGATCTTTTGAACCTTTTTCCATAGCTCCAATTGAACCCATACCACGGTATACTTTGAAGCGACGACCTTGGAAGATTTCAGTTTCACCAGGAGATTCAGAAGTACCTGCAAGAAGTGAACCAAGCATTACAATGTTACCACCTGCTGCAAGAGCTTTTACGATATCTCCAGAGTATTTAATGCCTCCATCAGCAATAATTGTTTTACCAAGCTCACGAGCTACTGTTGCACAATCATAAACAGCTGTAATTTGTGGTACACCTACACCAGCTACGACACGAGTAGTACAAATAGATCCTGGCCCAATACCAACTTTCACTACATCTGCACCTGCCCCAAATAAGGCGCGTGCACCTTCAGCTGTTGCCACGTTACCAGCGATAATTTCAAGCTCAGGATAAGATTCACGGATAGAGCGAATTGTTTGTAATACACCCTCAGAATGACCGTGAGCTGTATCGATTACTACGATGTCTACTTGTGCTTCAACAAGCTTTTCAATACGTATCATCGTATCTTTTGAAACACCAACTGCTGCCCCTACTAATAAACGACCATGAATGTCTTTTGCAGCGTTAGGGAACTCAATTACCTTCTCAATATCCTTAATTGTAATTAATCCAGTTAATTTACCTTCTTCATCTACAATTGGTAGCTTTTCGATTTTATATTGTTGAAGAATTTTTTCAGCATCCTCTAGAGTCGTTCCAACAGGAGCTGTAATTAAATCTTCTTTTGTCATAACATCTTCAATTTTTAAAGAATAGTCAGAAATGAAACGTAAGTCGCGGTTTGTAATGATCCCTACTAGTTTTTGGTTTTCCATACTATCAACAATTGGTACACCAGAAATTCGGTATTTACCCATTAAATGCTCAGCATCGAAAACTTGGTGAGTCGGAGTTAAGAAGAATGGGTTTGTAATAACACCATTTTCAGAACGTTTTACTTTTTCTACTTGCTCAGCTTGCTCATCGATCGACATGTTCTTATGGATAATACCGATACCGCCTTGACGTGCCATAGCAATTGCCATTTTAGATTCTGTAACTGTATCCATGCCTGCGCTGATCATTGGAATATTTAATTTAATCTTCGGTGTTAGTTGAACTGATAAATCAACATCTTTCGGTAATACTTCTGAATGCGCTGGTACTAATAATACATCATCAAAAGTTAAACCTTCTTTGGCAAATTTAGTTTCCCACATTTTCGTAACGTCCTCCTATAGTTAAAAGAATATTAATTGTAAGATTAACAACGTGCTAAGCTACTGTCAAGAAACTTATAAAAGAAAGACAATTCAGATTTTTCTAGGTGCTAACTATGATAGCCTTTTCTTCCTTTTTTACACTGAGATGAATATAACCTTTTTAATTTTCTTCTACATCTACTCGTATATAAATATTAGTTAAGATGATCATCTTATTTTAAGCAAGTTTTGTGGAATTATTGATAAATTATTAAGGTTTTTCATAAAAAAAAAACAGCCAGCACTCAGCTGACTGTCTACATTGCCTAGCGACGTCCTACTCTCACAGGGGGAAGCCCCCAACTACCATCGGCGCTAAAGAGC
>NZ_JBGCCD010000047.1:0-30589 GCF_041262405.1 Lysinibacillus sp. RC79 | reverse complement strand
CTGTGCACCTTGTGGCGTCTCAGCGTCAATATCTTCAGGAACTAAGGTCACTTCACCACTGTTGTCAGGACTTTTACCATTTACTTTTTGGACAGCCCCTTGGTTTAATGTTTAACTGTACATTACCTTGTTCGTCAGGGAAGACGTTGTTTACAGAACTAACAGCACCTGTACCGTCAACACCTCGTTGTGCAAGTAGTATCCAATTTTCATTACTCGTTGAAGGTTTTGAGTTCGTGTTAGGTTTAGTTGCTTGCCATGTAGAACCATTGTCAGTTACAACATTGTTTTTAATATACTCATCTATAGAGTTCCAAATTCTAGCAGTACCCCAACCTTTAATTTCTTCTGTTGCTTGTATAGCATCTTGTGTTGCTTTATTAGCGTTAACAGTAGCCGTATTTGCATCAATAATAGATTGACTAACTTCTGATTTCATATTATCAATTGCATCTGTTACCTTTTGAGTATTCTCAATAGTTATTTTATTTAATTCTGTGATAGTATCTTGGACGTTTTGTAATGCTGTATCAGTTTGTTCGCTCATATTACTAATAGCGTCTTGAATTTCTTTGTTAGCGGTAGTTATCAAATCAATAACTTCTTGGTTATTATCATTTAAACTAGCACTAATAGTATCATTCATATTTTTGATTGTTTTATCTGTTTCTTCTATTGAGTGTTTTGCTGCCTCTTTCGCCTCTGTGGATGCCTGATTAGCACTTACTGTAGCTTCATTAGCGTTTTGAGTAGCAGTGATAGTAGCTTGTTTAATTTTGTCTAAATCTGCTAATACTTCTGTAACACCTTGAACAGAATCTAATGCTTTTTGAGCCGCGTTATTTGCATTCTGTGTAGCAATTTCTGCTTCTTTTGCTTTAGTATCTGCGTTATCAGCTGCTTCTGTAGTAATAACAACAGCTTCTTCTGCTTTTAATAATGCTTCATCTGATTTATGTTGTGCTTCTGCAATATCATTTAGTGCTTTTTGTATCGCCTCAAGAATCTTTTGGACGTCCTCTCCGCCTGCCAACATATTGATTTGATATTGCATTTCTGTTAATCCTGCGATAATTCTATCCCAGTTTTCGTTAATCTTTATACGTTCTTCACGAGTAATAGGATTACCAGTACTATTTAAAATGATTGTCAAATTTTATTCTCCTTTCTATAAATATAAGAATCTAAATTTAAAATCGATAGACGATACAGTTCCACCAGAAACAGTGAAATTGTTTTCTCCTGTAAATAATCGAATTAATTTTTTATTTGTATTTCTGAATACACTTGTGCCATTTTTAAACGATTGCACACCTTTTAAAACGAGTTCATCAATCGCTGTAAGATTACCATTGTAAACATAAACATCCCCTGTAGTTTCATTCTTAATCACTACAGAGGATGCAAATGTACCTTTTATAATTATTTCTAACTCGCTTTGTCTCGGGTCAATATCAACATTACCTAAATTATTAACTATGAATGAATTTGAGTTAAACGAATACTTTAAATCATCATCCCATGTAATTTGACCATTCCATGCCCATTTATTACTATCCCATTCTTTTAGAGAGCTAGTATCTGCAACAGCTTCACCGAATATATTCACACAAGTAAATTCCACTGTGAACGAGTTCATGTATTGGTTTGGCTCAACTTCAAACGATTGATTTAACCTTACCAAATATCGTTTATATGATTCATTTTTAAAGATGACATAGAATGATTCTTTACGAGTAAATAAAGCATTGATCTCATCACGCAATAAATAGTAATCATAAATATCATACGATTCATATAATAACTCTACCGATATAACTCTAGATTCTAAGAATGTTTCCATGAACAGCAAACCGTCTCTGCCTTCCACATTCTCAGTGATATGGCTTAAAGAAATTGAAGGGATATGATGAAACAGACGTTTCAAACTATAATCAGCTATATCTAATCTTTTGCCATTAAAAAGTTGAATTATCATTTCATATTTACTCCTTTTGATAGCCCTGCAATATTTGTTTTGTTAAATTGTAATCGATCGACTGTATCAAAAGTGATTTCGCCAACTAATGTGCCATCCATATAAACAGGAGCGGGTTGAACATAAACTACTTGTGGTTGAGAAGTATTCATTTGTTTAGCGATACCTTCACCAATTCCAGCTAATACTTTAGGTGATAAAGGTATAATAGCCTCTGGTCCTGCTTCGCCTACGCCATGCATACCGCCTGCTGTTGGGAATAATGTAGGTGAATCGAAAATACCGCCTTTAGCATGCCATGTTACACCGATACCAGAAGGATAAGTTATAGATTTACCAAATATTTCTTTTGTACTAGTTTCTAATGAGAAGCTAGGCATTTTAGGCATTTCAGGTTTTGGAATCTTTAATACAAGACCTTTGAAGAATCCTTTAATATTGTCGATTGCTTTACTAAACACATCTTCAATATCTCCCCATACCTTCTTAGCATCCGTCCATATTTCTTTAACAGATTTAAGGAAACCATCTTTAATTTCTCCGGCTTTCTTAGTAATATCACCTTTGAACTTTTCCCATTTAGTTAGAACTTCACCAGTTTCCCAATCTACTTCACTAACATGTTCCTTTGCTTGACCTTTAGCTTCCTTGACAACGTTTTGATGCATTAAAGTAGCATTCTTGATTGTATCGTTCTTAGAACGCTCTGCTTCTTTGATTAATGCATCTGCTTCTTCTTTTGAAATAGTCTTATCTTCATCACGCATTTTAGTAATTGCAGCAACACGTTGTTTATAAGTTTCTTCTGCATCCTTAATTGTTTTAGTTTTCTGTTCATTAGAATTCTTAACAACATCTGCCGCTTGTTGTGCTGATAGCTCACTTGCATTACGTTTAAGAGTTTCATAAATAACCTTTTGGTCACGCTCAGATTCAGATAAATACTTAATAGCATTTGTTTGTAAATCTGCATTGATTTTATCAATCTCTGCATACTCTTCTTTCGTTACTGCTCGCTTTTCATCGGATGCAGTTTTAAGTATTTCATTAATACGTGCTTGACCTTCTGATACAGCGGTTTCTTGCTTTGCATGTTGTTCTTTAGTTTGTGCTAAAATTTCAGCTTCACGTTCTGCTGATAATGCAGATGAATCTTCGAAGTATACTTGTTGTTCTTCTAGTTGTCTTGTATGACGTTCTTTCATAGCTGTTAAGACTTGCTCAGTCATTTGATTATTCTTGTCGATTAAATCAGTAGCCATTTCATCTGTCAGAGTAGCACCAGACCACTTTAATTGAGTTAAAGCATCTGTAGCACCTTTTTCTAAATCCATGAAACTACCTACAGCCTTTGCAGTACCGTCACTTACTTTGTCTCTCCAATCTTCGACTTCCAAAGCTGATTGACTCATATGTTCGTTTAATGCATAAACACCGACACCAATAGCCGCAACAGCCGCAATTGCTAAACCAATTGGTCCAGTTAATGCCGCCATTACTGTACCTAGAACACCTGCCGCGGCACTTGCACCGCCTAACATTCCGACAAGTGAACCAATTGCAGGCATGAAAGCAGCAAATGCACCACCTAATACACCGATTACTGCAACGATTGCACCTAATGTAGCTGTTAACTTAGGATTCTCAGCAACCCAGTCTGCAATAGAAGCAACTACTTCTGCAATATCTGCTAAAACTGGCGCTAAATTTTGTTTAACTTTATTCATAGCTTCCGCTAATCTATAAGCAGGATCAGATTCCATCTTTTTAGTATCTTCTGTGAGTTTGGATTGCATATCATCTGCTGATTTTAAATGATTCTCCATGTTAAGAATCGTGTCGATAATATTATCTCCCTGGTCTTCCCACATAGTCCCGAAAATTTCAGTACCTAGAGTATTACGTTTCGTATCATCTTCTACATCTGCAAGCGCTTGAGTCATTTCACGAAATGCCGCATTACCATCTTCGCCACCTTTAGCGATAGCTGTTCCCCAATCTTCAAATGCTTTTGCAGATAATCCTGCGCCTCTAACGGCATTGTCTTGAGCTTTATTTAAACCTTCTCCGAACTCTGCCGCACGAACACGTCCTTCTTTTAAACCATCTAAAAGGTTATCAATATTCCATGTACCAGTTTCAACGCCTGCTGCCATAATTGCTTGGATTTCTTCTGCATTAAAGCCTGCTCTGTGTAGCTGTCCACCATATTCAGATATAATATCTAATTGTTCTGGCGGGAATCCGATTGATAATAATTGATTAGTTAATGCTAGAGCTTCTTTTTGTGAAGCTCCTATTTCCTTACCGATTTCATGTGATTCTTGAATTAGCTCTTTGAAGTCAATTTCTTTATAAGCACGAGAAATCATAGCTGCACCTTTAATAATCTGGTCGTTCGTTGCTTGTGACGCATCTTTATTCAGCGTCATTTGCCTACGAACACCTTCATATGCTGCTTCTTCGTCACCAATTGCGGCAACTACACTATTAATTGAACCTCGAACAGCTTCAACGTCTCCACCTTTAACACCCATAGATATTTCAATATTAGTATTAAGCGTAGATACATCTAATGCTTCGTGGATCATAGCGGCTAATCCACCGCCTGCCATTAATGCTCCTGCTACAGCCTGTAGTTTATTACCAAAGCCATTGACGGAATCCCCTGCTTTATCTGCTTCTTTGGCAATCTGACCTAATTCTTTCTTAACTTTATCTAAGCCATCTTGATTTACATTAGCGAGAGCGTGTTTCATCTTCTCTATATCAGCTTCCGAACCTAATGCGGCTCTTCCCATCTTTTCTAATGCCTGCTCCAATTGCTGTGAACTCGCTTTACCTTCCTTAATGGCATTCGTCAATTTCTGACCTAAGATGTCTGAGAAAGTGTTTACAGATGTACCAGTAGCTTCAAAGAACGTTTGCATATCTTTAGTCGCTTGACCTAATGCATGATATTCATTACGTGTCTTATCCATTTGAGCTTGATAAGATTTAAGAGAAGCTTCTGTAGTAACTAATTCACGTTGAAAAGCTCTATATTGTTCTTCTCCAATATCTCCATTAGCGAATTGTTGTTCTACTTGTTGTTGCGCTCGTTTTAATACATCTAACTTTTCAGATGTGTTTTGTACTTGCTTTTGTAATAGTTGTTGTTTCTGTGCATAGAGTTCTGCGCTCGATGGATCAAGTTTAGAGGCTCTTTCTACTTCTCTTAGTTCTTTCTGGGTTTTGGATGCTGTTGATTCTACATCTTTTAATGCTTTATCCAATCCTGATGTATTACCACCGATATCAATAGTAATACCTTTAATACCTTTTCCGGCCATTAAATTTATTTGCTCCTTTCTATAATTTTTCATAGAAAATCACAAACGAATCTTCTGCGTATGATAAAAAAGGAGAACTACCATTATCGGTAATTCCCCAGGAGTTTATTTGATTTTCAGCGCATCAATATCTGCTTGTGTTGCTTTTCTAACTGTAACTTTTCCGTTTTTATCATCTTTAGGAATTTTCATTTCAAAATACAATTCAATATGTTCTAATACCATGCCAATAGACATTAAATCCATTTCATCAAATGAAAGTTTAGCTTCTTTAGCCATCAATAAGTAAACGGCTGTGGAAGGATCATCATTTACTTCTTTGCTCTTGTTGCCTTTTTTTTAAGTTGAGTAGAAATGAAGTTTGCTTGAATCAATGGCAATACATCATTAACAATCTCCATAACCGGGAAGCCATTTTCAAATGTATCTAGCCATACGTTAATTTCTGGAATCTCTGGATTAGCCTTCTTCGCCAAGCAATAGACCATTTGATAGAACTCAATTGATTCAAAAGCGTTTCCTTGAGCTTGATTTTTCTCTAGGTTCATAAAGTCTTTTAAAAAGTCAGAACCAGGATACATCGCTCGATACATTAAAGGTGTTTGTCCTGTAACTTTGAATGTTACATCTTCACCATAAATATTTACTGTTTTTTCTGCCATAAGGAGTAATTCCTCCGTTTTAAATTTATTTATCTTATGCAGCTTCGACTTCAACAGGCTCGATAACTGCTTTGAAGAAGTCGTTATACATTTCTTCTGGAGTAGCTGTACCAGTATTCCAACGAATAGCTTTATCATTGATACGTGGTTTAGCAGTAAATGATAATTCTTGTCCTTCAATTTCAATTGATTCTGCAGTTGTGTTAGCATTTTGAGATGGACGTGCTACTGTGCAGTCATAGTATACAAAGCGACTAGCTTCTGCATCTCCATCAATTTCGAACATAAGAGCAATGTCTTTACCTTTAGCGTCAGAAGTTTCTAAGAAACCGCCATTCACCATTTTCTCCCCTAATACATCGGTACGAAATTGATCTGTAATCATAGCGATTATAAGTGTACCTTCATAACCTGTATTAGAGTTACGAGAGAAGAAAATCCCATTGTCTGCGTAGAAGTTCATTGGGTCACCTGTTGGGCTTGTCACTAAAGATACACCACCTTCTAATCGTACTGGTGTATCATATTTATAGTTACCATCTGCATCACGTTCATATGTTGCGTAGTGTACATTTGTTAAACCATATTGAACTCTATTTTTTTTCATAGGTTAATAGTCTCCATTTCTTTTATTTAGTAAAACGTAATAGATACGTTGTAATCATTCTGAAATTCTTTTTATAAGTTCTTTTTCGAAATCCTTATTGGTCTCTACTTCTACAGGTTTAATATGTGGAATCGCTTTAGTACGCCCTCCATCTATAGTTGCATGACCTTTTTCAAGTAAGTGAGTAAGTTGATAATTTGTAGCATTGTGAACTATATATTTACCTTTTTGCTTCTTTACTTTCCAACCTGAAGCATATTGACCTCCACCTGTATAATCACCTACAGGAGAAGTTTGTTTAAGTTTCGTAACTGCTTTTCCTGCTACCTCTTTTGCTACTGCATCTATTTCTTCTTCAACGAAGTTAGCATATAAAGCTAATTGTTTATTAATCTCTTTTGCCAAATTATTAATATCCATCTATACACCAACTCTCTTTCGTGTGGAAGGCTATATTTTGCTTTCTTAATCGATAAAAGAAATTGAAAATGTGCATTTAAAAACTCCCTCGGATTGGATGAATATTTCATCGTAGTCCCAAGGGAGTTTGTTTTCTTTTAGCATATCTTTTATTTTCTTCTCGGCAACCAAATCTTTATTGGTCACATACAATTCTATGTCTACATAAGGAATTTCTAATAAAACTGTATTATCAGCATTGAATGTATCGCCATCCACAACGAGATAGCAGATATAGGGAGGCGCTTGTCCTGATTTAAAATGTGAATAAGCAACTGGATAACCAAGCGCCTTTATTTTTTGAGCTAGTTCAGATAATGTCATCCTATGACCGCCCTTCTACAACAATTGTGACGGTAATATTCATATCATCATCATTAGTGGCGCTTTTAACATCATATACAACGCCCTTTTGGACCACTTCGAAAGTTGTATGTTCACTATCGATAAATTCATCTAAAGATTTTGCATACTTTAATACGTAACGTTTCTCGACTTTTGTTTGCTCTCTTCCGGCCCCCATTTTTTCGCTACCTTTTAGCGTTTTAACCATGGCCCAATAGCCTCCGTAGTCCTCAAACGATGGGATTTCTTGTAATAATTCATCTTCAATTAAAGTACGTTTGCGAAGTAAAATCCAATGACGATATAAGCCGGAATGATTGTTTTCATTGTATTTAAACTGTTTCATCGACTTCACTACTTTCAAGTGCTTTTGCGATGTTAAGGTTGTTTAATTGCGTTAGAAAGTTGTTGTGGAAGTATTCAAGTGCATCATTGTAAACATAGCGAGAACGCTCGAATACAAGCTCTTTAAAGCGTTCACTAGTGTTTATATCATAATCACCGCAAATGTCTTGTAAATCCTCTACAGATGCTTTTAAGATGCGAGTTAAATTATCGTCCTCATCATCACCAAGTTTCATGCGTACTTTAAATTCAGATAAAAGTTCTGGTGTGATTTCATTCATTAACTCACCTACTTTTCTTTTGGTGCTTCATTTTTCTTAATAAAAACCTGACCATAAGAATTATTTGTGGACGATAATACTTTAAGTCGTGCAGCTGTTTGTTTTCTCGCGTCTGGCGCAGGGAAAACGTCACCCTCGCGATAAAATCGACCATCTTTATCCTTGAAATCTCGGACTACTTTATACACTGTTATCCCTCCTAAAAGTGGAAACCCCTTAAAATTTAAGGAGTTACCGGTAATGTGTAAATCGCTGCTACTTTGTTATCGCGTGGCTTACCAAAGGCGAATGTTTTAGCGATGTGCAAATTGCAATCTTCCATAGCTAAAGTTTCTTTGTATTCCGTAACCTCAATTCCACCACCGCGGTATGCATCGTAACGATCTTTCACAAACGCAATTAACTCACCTTTTTTCGCGAATTCTGATTCGATAAGGGTGAAGTTAAATGGTAATTTAGTAATGTAATCACCAAGTGAGTTCTGAATAGTGAAGTCACCTTTTAAATCCCATGCATCAGCAGGGTTAATCACTAGTGCAACCTTTCCGCTAACGTTTAAAGGCTTGCCATTTTCTTTCTCAGATAGCTTTTTACCGATTCCTGAAAATTCTTTGATGATTGTTTTTGGATCAGCTAATGTCAATGCACCTACTGCCGCTTTTTTAGCATGACCATTTGTTGGGTCTACCGCTGCTGCTAAATCACGAATTAAACCAATCGGTTCTTCTTTTGTAGGACCGGCACCGTTGATAATCGCATTTTCCAATGCTACTGCATACGTTTCTGTGATTTGTGTTTGTACATAAGCCGCTACCCATTTAGGACCGAATTTGGCAAGGTCTTTTGGCAATACGACAAACGCTGTTAATTTAGATTGTGCGATTTTTTCTTGCTTGAATGCCGCGTTCAATTGACCTTTGATGTCTCCAAAAATAGGACCCCATACAGCCGCGCCTTCGTATTCAGATGTAATAGTGGTTAATGTAATCGTTCCTAAGTTGCGGAAGTTGATTACAGATAACAATGGATGGTCACTTGTTAGGTCATCGTAAATACGTTCTTCAATCGTATATGGGAGAACAATTTCATCTTGGAAACCGTCTGATACAACAACATTGAAGAATTTAGTTTCTTCTGCAGTCATTACATCTACTCCACGGTTAGATAAAATAACTTGATCTAATGTATTGTTAGTAACTTCATTTGAAATTTGAGTAGTTAAAGAATTCACTAATGCATCTTGCATATTTACCCATGCAGCTTCAACTTGTTCAGGTGTAGATTCTTCATTTTTCACAACGTTTGCGTAATTTAATTTCGCCTCTTCGTAATTTTCAGTGTGATTGTTTAATTTAATAACCATTATTGGTTACCTCCTTGTTTTCGTTTATTAAAAAAGGAACCCTTTACGCTTGTTAGTCGGTTGTGCCGGCTCTGGCGTTGGTTCCTGTTTTGATTGATTGATTAAATTTGTAATTTCATTTTTAAAGGCTTCAAGATCAGTTTTTGTAACCTTGTCCTCCACAGTTGAAGTAGCAGAAGGTTGCTCTTTCATCATCAAACGCGCTTTGTTAATAGCTTCATTTGGCAAAATAGCATACGAGCTCGCTACATATTGTATTTTATTTTCAAATAAAACACCGTCTGCAAACCCTTTTTCAACTGCTTCATTAGCATTTAACCAGGTCTCGTCATTCATCATTTGAAGAATTTCTTCTTCTGTTTTCCCTGTTTTCAATGTGTATGCATTTGCTATAGCTTTGTTATAACCTTCTAACACTTTTGCTTCTTGTGTATGAGCTCTATAATCACCATCTACCAACCCTGATACATTGTGAATCATCAATTGAGCTGTTGGAGAAATAAGAACCTTATCACCTGCCATAGCAATAATAGAAGCTGCGCTTGCTGCAATCGAGTAAGTATTTGTTGTTACTTCGCCTTCATACGCTTTTAAACGAGCATAAATCTCATTTCCAGCATCAACATGACCACCGCCCGAATTAATAATAATTTCAATTGCTGAATTATCAGTAGGTAGTTGATTAATAACTTCATTTGGTGATGTACATTCAATGCCGTACCAATCGTAGACTTCTTTATAATCGTTCATGACGATTACGCCTTTAATTTCAATTGTTGTCATTTTTCTCACCTCCCTTCGATTCAGCTACAGTTTGATAGTTTTTGGTAATGACATACTTATCTAACTCTGGATCATCAACACGTTCATCACCGAATTTCTCGCGAACTTCGTTTCGGTTATAAGCTCCACTTGCAACAAGCTTATCAACCGCCTCTGCATTTTCTGTTACAGACTTCACTTGAATACCAAAAACCTCAATTCGTTTACCTGATTGATATTCTTTTTTATCTAGTAGTTTCGCATTTAATTCATCACTAATTTTCTTAAGCAATGGATTGTACGTAAATTTGATATATGCTTTTAAAGCAGTTTCATAATCTGATAACGATCCATGTACAATCGCCGGTGGAATACCTAATAACTCCGCCACATAATCAATAGCTTTATCAAGCACTTTAGTAATGTCATCAATTGAACGCCCACCATTTGAACCATCTGTAATCTCGTCATATTCGAAGCCTTTTAACTTCGGTACGATAGCGAATGCATTTTTGCGAAACGCATTAAACATCCTATCGATGAAACTTTGTAGCTTGCCCAGATTTTCTTCATCGAGTTTTTGAGTTGTATCCATTCCGGCTGTAGCACGAATTTGATTTGCAAACATACTTGTCTCAACCATCCGACTAAATAGCTGCGTAAAATCCTCAAACATGCCATTCATAAAGCGTGATAACTTTTCGTTGTTATAAGTTAAATAAATCACTTCATCCATACTAAAGGTTCGCATGAATGTGAATTCTTTCACTGTTACATTTTTAAATGTATCTGTGTAAACAGCTCGTTCTTCACGGATGAAGCTGTCAGCGATAAGTAAATCATTCGAATCACTTACCACAATTAAAACTTCTCGTTCATGAATTAATTTATAAATAGCATCCTGCCAAAAATCCGAAGCGCTTGAATCTGTATTCGGACGGATATTTAATAAATAATCCCAATCATCTCGAATACGTTTTTTGTCTTGCATAATACGAAAATCTGCTTGTGCAACTGTTCTGGCCATAAAATTAATGCAAATCTCCAATGCTAATTGCTTTAAATATGCTCGTTGTTCAACTTCAAAACCAAAGATTTTATCTTCTGTAGCATAAGAGGACGGTAGGTCCCTATTGCGCTGAAAAATACTTCCTAACCAACTCACTTTTCCACCCCCTCTCTAGGCTAAAAATCAATCGTTTCTAGCGCATCTAAAGTTTCACTGACATCTGTATCATCTAAATCTCTCGAAGCCCATACACCATATAAAAACATCATAAAACCATCTGTTTTACGTTTAACCGGTTCTTTCTTTCGATACAATTTATTACCTTTGTTATCTATGACAACTAGAACGTTATTTGTGTACCACCTCATGATTGGGTTGTCTCCAAAAATTACTCGCTCGTCATCAAATGCAAGGTCAATTTTGGGTGATAGCAAAGCACTTGCTGCATCTGGATTACGAATCACTTCAACTTCAAAACCTTCTGCCTCAAATAAAGGGCGTAAAATTTCCATACGGAAACTATCACCTATAATTTTTTTTATATTCCAACCTTCATTACGAATGATTAACAAACCATCCAACAACGATATAGGGATCCATCGAATCTTTATCTAGCACCTTTAACAAGCCCTCATTTTCCCACTCTCTAATTGGTGCAAATTTACGATGGTCTTTTTTATTATTACCTTCGGCTTTCGGTGAACTATAACCGTAATGCTTATCAGCAAAAGGTTTGCAAACAAATGAAAATGATAGTTCTCTTGGTATGATGTAATGATCATTTCTCAAGAAAAGCAATCCACATGCAACAAAATCTCGAATAGCTGCATAGTCAACAGAACCAATGCACTCACGTTTTTTTAATTCAGATAAATCATATCCTTGATTGGTTGCTTTAATTTTCTCCCATGATGCAACTGATTTTTCCAAGTTGACTTTTGGTAGATTCATACGTTTAGTAATAAAGTTTTCGTACCCTGATGAATCGTTTTCTAGTTTCTTGTATTGCTTCATTACTTTCTTAAATAATGTTTTTGCATAGTTACTTAAAGGTGGATGAAACTGTGGATTGGCTTTTTGCCACATATCTGGGTTGTGCATTTCTTCTTCATCATCAATACAACACATGAAAGGAAATAAAGAATCTTCTTTTACTGAAACCTCGCGTTTTAAAATACTCATTGCGCGTTCTTTTAAACGATCAATAAAACCATCACGAACAAATCCATCTGTACCAATAAAAAATTCCCGACTGTCTCGCACTTTACCGAGACCACCCGAGAATACATCTACTACATCGTTATTTTCGTATTCATGAACTTCGTCATAAATAACACAACCATCTCGCAAACCATCTTTCGTACTTGCGTTTGAAGTATGGAATTGGAAGATAGCTTTTGTATCTACCGATTCAATAACAGCTTTTTGGTGTTTGAAATAGGACTTCAAATCATCGTTCATATCAATAGCATTGTAGACTTCTGTAAATGAAGTCTTAGCTTGCTTTTCACTATTTGCTACGATTGATACATTATAAAATTCGATTCCATGTAATTCACTAATCAAATAGTTAACTAATGCTGAAATAAAGCCGTTTTTACCAGCACCACGTGCCATGTAAATAAAAAACTCATCGAATACTAAATCATCTGTATCCTTATAACGCAAGAAAATAAAACAAGTAATAAATGTTTGGAATGGCTCTAATTTGAAATACCACTTTTCAGCAAATTGTATAAATTGCTCAATGTGCTTGCTATCAAAATAAACGTCATCCATCGTTAGGATATCTGCTTCAAGCCACTCAATAAGCATTATGCGTTCTTTGTTTAATATGATGTCGCCATTTCGCCACATCGAAATATAATCTTCTACGTAGCTATAAGTAATCAAATTAAACTACCACGCTTCGGTTTGCCTTCCACAGTTGAAGGGGCAGCAGGAGCAGGCATTGTTTTTAATTTAAATTTAATCGATTTTTCTAATGCGATTTTTTGAGCGTTAATTTTCATCTTCTCATTCATACTTGGATGACTCTTTATAAATTTCTGCGAGCCATTTTCAATGACGATGCTTACCCCATCACGATCAATCACTTTATCGCATTCTGCATCTAATTCATGTAAACGAATTAAATCATTAACTTTTTTCACCTCTAGCAAATCTTTAGTATCGATACGTGCTAGTAATTGTTTTTTTAATTCCTCAAATCTATCTTTTTTCATGTAACCCCTCCCCCCCTATCACCCCTAATGTGAAGGATTTATTTTTCGAATATTTTCAGACAGTTGAGCCCATCACCGGTGCCCAGGTTTCAAGAAATCGCAAAACCTTTTACCCGGGGGGTGTTACCATTTCTCGTCGTGTTTCCATTTGTTCGGTTTACTGAATACTCGACCATGAATACGGTTATGACAATCAACACAAAGTGTTTCGAGATTGTTAATGTCGAGTGCTAAGTCTGGATGATCTTCTAGTTCTTTGATGTGATGGACCACTAATTGAATCTTCTTTCGTGTGCCATCTTTGTTGAGTTCGTTTGCGTCATCTATTCGAACAAGACCATTGCGTTTGCATTCTTGACATTCATTGTTGTCGCGTTTCTTTACTGCAGCACGAATATGTTTCCAATCACCACTGTCATAGAACTTTCGCTTTTGCTCGAGTGATTTGTATTCTTGCATGTTGTTAGTCGCTGCCTTCTAATTGTGTTGGCAGTTCATAATCACAATCAGCACATTTTATATTTTCACTAAGAGCTTTATTTGATTCTGTATCTATTAAAGTTGCTGTTACTATATTATACGAGCCACACGCTGGACACTCTTTCATGTTATCAATCCTATCCGACTCATCAGCCAATGCTCCTGCATGCTTTGCTATTGCTCGTAACTTTAATTTAGATTTATTATCAAATTCTAATTCGATTGTGATTCCACTAACGTTTGCCATTGTTCATCCCTCCACAATTTATAGTTAACAGTTATTTAACAACCTACGAAATTCTAGAGCCTGTGCTTTACCAGCTGCCAATAATAGTTGTTCAGTAATAGAATGTTGTTGAACATTTATTTCTATTTTAGGTTGATGATCAATAGCGATAGTTGGCATAGCCATTACGCCTTGCATTCTTTTAATCCCGCAATTAATACACCGTTGGTCAAAGCTACCGTCATTTGTATCTAGCCATAAATGTTTATTACATTTAGCCATTAGCTCGCCCTCCACAATCAATAATGATTTGCTCATTAGCTTTTATAGTCTGTTTAACTTTCGACTTTATATCTTCAAGACTGCATCAAACTCTGCCCTATTGGTTACTAGTACATGCCAGCGCTATTCGGTATCTAATGTTCCTGAGATACTTACTCGCCCGTTAACTAGTCCATCATTATTTGTATGGCTGTTTGATACAGTCTTCAAGGCATAATAAAAAGCACCTCGTTTGAGATGCTTACAGATTGCTCTTATACTTGTTCTTTTAATTTATTTGGATAAGTCCAAGTGGCATTATTAATTGGTGTTCTAAAGAGTTCTGTCTCTTTTCCATCTTTATTAAAATATGCGTAATATTCAATATCCTCCAGATGCCTAATTTCCCACTTCATCTTTTCACCAGAAAGTGTTAGATAATTCACTTTTATAGTATTGATTTCAACTAGTTCACCCAATTGTGCTCCAGTAGGGACTATTGGTATAAACACTTCAACACCTTGTTCAAGAACTCCGATATTTGCTTCTAATTTTTTTTGTATATTGTCATTACCGCTATATTCAACATCTATTTTGCAATTCATGATAACAGGAGAGTTTCCGTATTGTGATATATTTAAGTAAGTCGTAGTATAATCTCCATAATTACTTCCAACTTCATCTAAAATATCTAGATAAGCAGGTGTTTCTATTATCCTACTGTTTTCATGGGTTTTTATTTTCTTTAATTTTAAATGAGCAATCATATCATTTACAACAACATATGATCTCTTATTTTCTAAATCTTGTTGATTATCTCTTTCTTTTTGTTTCCTGTTTTGAAATAAGGCTATTGATACAGCTCCAATAAATCCCAGATAACTTCCTAAAAACCCAAGCCATGCTGAAGTATCACCTACAACACCTGGAGCTCGCCAAGACAATAATCCGTAATTAATAATTATAGGAAAAATCATTATAATTGCATATACAATTTTTTTATTCATAGTTTATCCTTTTATTTTTAGTAGTTTAAAGCTACACCTTGTTAGATGTGACCTTTATGTAAACTTGTTACTTTCTAAAGTTTAGAAAATCGTTAAATGCTTGTTTAGCTTTTTCTTCTGTCACTTCGACAATAGATTTCCCGCCATTATACTGTTTGAAATCCTCTAATGCTTTTAGTAACAAGGCTTGTTTTTCTTCATCCACTCTAAGTTCCTCAAGAAAATCTTTATATTTTTCATTCATCTGCCATCACCTCCCATCTACCTATATATCATAGGATAAATGGAACGTATTGTCATTAGAAAAAGAGACTACCAATTCAGTAGCCTCTCATGCTTGTTTGCGAAACACACGTACAAGCGAACGTGCTTATATTTGTAATGCAACTTTGTTTACGCATTTCCGTGCGCTTTTGTTATTACTTCACAATATCAATTTACTACAGATTTTTGTGAACTTCGCTAGTGTTAAGAAGTTTATTTTTCTTTATTACCTAGATATAGTAAAATGAAACAAAATAATGCAGAGGTGAACTTAATGTCGAATAATTTGCAATCACTTTATAATGAATTTAATTCAGATGCTAATAAATATAATGTTTTTTGGGAAGATCATAGAAAAGAGATACATAGTTTAATAGAAAAAGTTTTACCTAACCTTAAAATAAAAAATAATGCAATTGTAATAGGTGTAGGAAACGGTAACGATCTTCCTTTGTTGGGATTAGCAAATCAATTTAATTCAATAACTTTACTTGATATTGATGGTGATACATTAAAAGAGACAGCCAAAAAGATTAAAACAGAAAATAAATTTGAATTAATTAATACAGATCTTTCTAATATTAATCAAAAATATCTAAATAAATTCATTCACTATGTAGCAAGGGATAATGGGTTTTTTTCGGCTAAAAAAGTATTAGAAGATATTATTAATGATCAAACAATCTTTCCTAATAAAATTGTTTCTGAAAAATTCAATTTAGTAATTTCTTCAACCGTCTCAACACAACTAGTATCTCCATATAGTGTATTTGCACGACTATCAAAAGGTATACACAAACAGCACTTAATAACAAAATCTGATAACCTAGCAGAAATTGCAGCGGAAAAACATATTGAGCAAATCAATAATCTACTAGATACCGAAAGTGATTCATATGCTCTTGTTACATCAGAACAATTTATATGGTCTGAAAATGAAGATAATGAAAATCCTCAAGTTGCTAAAATATTATCTTCTCCAGAACAACTATTAGATAAGAATATTCAAAACCAATTAGAAGCAGATGACTTAGGCATTAAAGGGAGAATTACCGAAAAATTACTTGTTGAATTTGATATTGTCACTAAAAGTGAATGGATATGGCAATTCAATGAAAAAAGGTACTATTTAGTAAAAGGATGGATATTAAAACTAAAAAAATAAAAGTAATCCCAGGTGTTAATATTCACCTGGGATCTTTATTTTTTATTTCAAATCCAACCTATCCTAATTGCAGTTTTGTCAATCAAGTTATTTCGTTTCCGCAATACTTTATTACGAGACATGTATAACTTGTCAGCTATATCTTCCCATTCGTAACAGCCGTCTTTATCCCAATAACGCATATCTACAATGGTACGCACATCCTCATCTAACTCACTGTATAGGTCTTCTACAGTTTTGATGATGCGCTTTAAATTTTGATAATAGGCATCGTTAGCAAGCACCATAGCTTTCTTGGCTGTTGTATCAGAAATCGTTTTACTACGACCACCAACCATTTCACCGCCTTGATTATGTGGATGCAACAACTCCCACTCACGGTATTGTAATTTTTTCTTATATTGTTCGTATTCAATCCAATATTTCTCGATGTTCTGTATTTCACTACGCGATAACGTAGGCATGTGCAGCACCTACCTTGTTTGTTAATTTATTTAAATCTGTACTTTTATTTTTAATTCTATTTCACAGGCAATTCACTATACAAACATAGCTATCACATCATAATAATAGTAAGGTAAAGCTAATTTAGCCTTACACTTCCCAACCTTTCTACTAAGGGTCACTCCATCCCAGGTGGCCCTTTTTCTATGGTCTTATCTCACAAAAATATATTTTTTAATGCCCATAGCTGAATGGTTTAACAACCACACTCCTTCTCTGCAGCCAGCATAATATATAGTAAAAAGGAGGTGTTTTATATGGGATACTATGGTGGAAATGTTGGTGGCATTAACGATGGATGCTATTACGGTGGAAATCGTAATGGTTCAACATTTGCCTTAATTGTAGTTCTATTTATTCTTCTAATTATTGTCGGCGCTACTTTCATGAATAGAGATAGAGATTGTTAATATTTCCGATTTAAGGGTCGCCTCTTAGCCTGGTGACCCTTTTATAATTACTTTTCTCATATTGTTCATTAGTTTGATGTAGCGTCGAGAACTTATGTTAAATATTAACTACCTATAAATTTTGGATGGTATATTAAAAAACAATTAATAGTATATACTTTTTACAGTAAACCCTTTATATGGTACATTTGGATATGTAATATTATTTCCAAAAAATATACATAAAAAGGGGCCCTAAGAATGTCAAAAATTCCGATTGCTTTAAAGTGGATGATTGCTATCGGTATTATTATTATCGGTATTACTATCATACTTACTTCATTTTACTTTTTAAGAGACCATCAATATTATAGATGGATAAAATGGACAGGTTACATCTTGTTTTTAGCAGGGGTTTTATTAACACCATTTGCTAAAGAATCTAATGAAGAAATGTAAAAAACTAGATAAATTTATTAAATAGGCTGTCTATGGACAGTCTGTTTTTATCCCTGTCCAACGTTCCCCTTACTGAACATTTTCTTTCGATTAATCATCTAGAGAAATCATTTTCAGTCGATTTTTACCGTTTATACTTCGCTTTTTATATATTGGGTAAGTCATATACTTCAAGAAATCAATTGTTTTACCTGTTTCTCTACTGATTTCTCGTATCGTTCCTTCTGCAACAAACTGTTCACCTTTGTATAAAGCGTAAATACGTTTGTGCCAAGGGATTTTCATGTCATTTCCCCACCTCTCCGCTGTTCTTGGGTATAAAAATGAGAGCCTCAAAAAACAGGCCCTCTATTCAATTTTTATTCAGTCACGCTAGGTTGCTGTTGAACGTCTTCTATGCTCATTTGATCGTCTTGTTCTTCTTCCTCCTCTTCTTCTGTTTCGTAAAATTCATCAATGGACATCTGAGAAGGTTTGATTTCTAATTTGACGTTATTGCCAGCGAATCTATAAAGCTCATAAACCTTTTTAGAATCACGTTTAACATTGAATTTTAGTACTGTCTTTTTATCATCACGTTGGATAGATACGAACTCAGCGCCTACCCCTTCTTGATCTTGTACTTTTAAAATAGCAATCCTGCCTGGTAATTTAAGAAGCTCGTCCGCATGTGGTAGTTCATCACTTAGGATATGGAACATTAAGACCTCTTTTTTATCGTCCTTTTGCATCTTTTTGAATAATACGTTTAGTTGAATGTTTGTCATTTTGAATATCTCCTTTGTTAGTTGCTTTGGAAAAGTTTCATTTGCTCGCTGTTGTCAGATTCCCATTCTATCGTGACTACAGCTTTAGGACTTTCTCCGTACCATTTGCGAGCTAGTAATTCCGTAACTTGGCTATCATCTTTCCAGATCACATTCGTTATACCGTCTTTAATTCCCTTGACTAGGTTGTCAATATCAGGTTTCTTAGTCGGACGTAATGTGCCGTTTATAGCAGCTGTAAGTTTGTTATGACTTTTGATAATTTCTTGTGTTAACGGTCTGTATACATCGATAGTCAATTTAATTTCTTGTGTTATCAAACTATCAAGCGCATATTTTTCAGCTACAGCCGCAACATATTTCTTATATTCTTTTGATTCTTTCGGATCGTAGATTGTTACGATTTTCCCTCTAGTTGTCGCTTTAGGCCTTTGCTGTGGTTGTACATTCCCTGGTATTTCAAATGTTAGTTTGTTCATAGTTTCTCCTTGTGGAATCAGAATGGAAGATCATCTTCACTCACCTCGACAGGGCCTTTACTATTTGCAAATGGATCTTCGTCAGTTCTTGTGTAATTTGGTTGTGTGTTTTGTGGCTGTTTATAGCCTCCTGAGCCGTTTTGAGATGTTGCCCTTCCATTTGTATCAGAACGCACGTTCGAACCATTCTGAGCGCTTTCTGAGCCTTTATTTGGCTCTAAGAATTGAATGCTATCGGCAACAACGTCTGTAGTGTAAATTCGTTTACCATCTTGGCCCTCATAGCTGCCTGTTTGAATACGCCCTTCAACGCCTATTAAATTACCTTTTCGTTGAAAGTTTACTAGATTCTCAGCTTGCTTTCTCCAAGCAACACAACTAATGAAGTCTGTTTCTTGTTCACCATCCTGCCCTCTGAATGTTCGATTAACTGCTACTGTGAAGCGACATGTTGCAACACCATTTGGTGTATAGCGTAATTCAGGATCTTTCGTTAAACGGCCAACTAATACAACGCGGTTAATCATTCATATCACCCCAACTTAAACGTAGATAACTAGTTTTTAGACTCGGAAAAATCGCACTTATTGGCTTTTGTATTACTTCTACATTTACACCATCTAATAATTCACTTACATTTTTGATAAAAAGATCAGATGTTACAATGTGTTTGTCATCGTTATCAAAATCCACCAAGTACTCACTCTTACCGTTTTGAGCTTCCTTGAATAACATTGGCTCTATATTGCAAGCGAATAGAAGGGAATAATCTTCAATGGTGTTACGTGATTCTGACAACAACTTTTCTTTTAATGTCATCTTGACCCCTCCAATCCTTCAAGTGCGATATTATGAATTTTTTCATATGCTGGGTTCATGTCGATTAAACCTTTTGTGATCTCTATGATTTTTTGAAGTGCTGTTTGCTGATTGTTCAATACCTCAGCTTTTTGTGTATCTTTATCCATTCGCCTCTATCCTTTCGTGAAAATCATTGCTGTAGCTGGAAAGATTAATGTTTCATCTTTCACCTGACGTAATGATTTATTTTTTTGTTGTTCAGGAAACCAAAAGCTCATATCCATCTTGTTTGAAATGTCGAATACCTTTGTTGGTATTCTTCCTAACTCTGTATAGACTTGGCCCTTTGCTGATTCTTCGCTTTTTGCAAAAATAATCATGTGCTGCCTGTTACCAAGTGGAACCGAATAAGTCTTGATCGTTTGCAAATTCAATTCATTGCCTTCTCTCATTTGCTTCACTTCTTCATGGTTTACTAGATTCCAGTTGATATTGTTGGCCCAATCAATTCCCTTTACGACATTGTTTTTTATGAGCCAGTAAATTGAGTAGGCAAGTAGTTCATCATCACACTTGATTGCATCAAGTAGTAACTCATTAAACGTCACTAACTACACCTGTCCATCTGTTGAATTTAGCGTTTACTGTGCCGACTTCTCCCTCACGATTTTTAGCCATGATGATTTCAAGCGAATCATCTTCATCGTTTTTCGAGTAATAGGCATCACGGTATAAGAACACAACCACATCTGCGTCTTCCTCAATACTTCCTGATTCACGTAAATCTGATAGCATCGGGCGCTTGTCGGGACGTTTCTCAACACTTCGGGATAATTGCGCCAGCGAGATAACAGGGCAATTAAATTCCTTCGCTATTGCTTTTAATGACTTTGATATTTCTGAGATTGATAAGTGCATACTTTTCGATTCATCCGATGGCTTAATAAGTGTTAGGTAATCGATGAAAATAATTAGCTGCTTGTCAGGATTCTGATTGTGTATTTTTCTAATCTTCATTCGCATTTCTGAAATCGTTTGTCCACTCTTATCAAAAATTTCAACGTTCGTTTTAGAAACCTGTGCAATTACCTTCATCCATGATTCTTTTTGGCCCTCTGTTAATCGTTCATACAAGTTCTTCATTTTGTTACGGTTGTAGCTGCCTGTCGATGCAATCATACGATCTCTTAATTTCACTGCAGACATTTCTAAACTAAAGACAATCGGTAAACAACCTTGCCAACCTGCTTGTTTCACACAATGCAACATAAAATCCGTTTTCCCCATTGAGGGCCTCGCGGCTACTATAATTAAATCTGTATTCTGCCAGCCATTTGTTGCGGTCTGTAATGCCTCTAAGCCTGTAGGTATTCCTTTTGTTCCTTGCATTGGCTTCCATGGATCTTCTGCAACCTGCATAACTAGCTCATTAATGCTGTTGTGATCGTCTGTATTATTCGATACCAGGTTATTTAATTCATTCGTGATCTTTTCGAGATTCCAGTTTTCATGTTTGGCCACTTCCAGGATGTTGAGTTTTTCACGCTCTCGCCATTTCTCTAGTAAGATTTGAACGTAACTATCAAACTTTTCTTCGTTTGCGAGGTTCTGAATTTTATTAAGCTTTCCAGCACCGCCAATGTCTTCGGGCCTACCTTGCGTTAACATAGTTATTAAATCAACAACCTGGCCCTTAGCATTTAGCTCCTTCATAGCTTGTAATACATTGCGATTCTCAGCGTATTGGAAATAGCTTGGCTTTAAGTCTGTATCTGTCAGTAAGTGAGGAAACTTTAACAACGTCCCCAACACGGCTTCTTCTGTAAGCATTAACCTTCACCTCTCGATATATCGAAATTAATTGGCTTGTACATTGGTGTTTGTACAGGGCTTTGATTTTGTAATTGTGTTGTTGGAACAAACTTGCTTTGTTCGTTCAAGTATCCTTCGAATTTAGTCCCGAATAATGTCTCTGGACGTAAATACACTGACATCTTAGGATCTGTTAACCATTGAGTTGTTTTTGTATCGATGACTGTTTTGAAATCCTCTAAGGTGAATTTCTCTTTAAATCTAGCTTTGATTAAAGTTTGTGTTTTCTGTGATGTATGTTTGTATTTCTTATTAGCTTTTTGATTTAGATAATCAATAATTTCTTTGTAAGGAATTGAGTCAGTTTTGTTGCCCGACAATATATATTCTTTCTCTTTATCTATATCTTTATCTGTTGCGTGACATTGCGTGACTGTCACGTGACTTTTTTCTTCCATTTCTAAAAGCTCGTGATTCCTTGTTTTTTCGCGTTGTTTCTGCTTTCTTAAGCGATTCTGCTCACGAATTTTTTCCATCCCATCGATGTTTTGGTGTTTCTCCCAGTTGCTTATTAGAACCACTTCTTGCTCGTCTACTTCAAGCATTTTGTAACGCTGCAGTATTTGGATGGCATACCTTACTTTTTCTAATGGCCTGTTAAAAATAATCGCCATTTCTTCAATGTTCATCGGAATATTTTCACTTAGCATGATAAAGCCGTTGTAATTCGCTTTGCCTGCATAAGTGAGTAGTTTTATCCAAATGATTAAGATTGTGTCACCTTCGGGCATCCGTTCAATTAGTTTGATTTTCTCGTTATCGAACATATCTGTTTTAATTTTTATCCACGTTATGTCTGCCATTTTGGTATCACCTACTCCAAAAGAAACTCAATTTCAAAGGTATTTTTTAATTGTTTTGTCGCTCTACAGTAATCACATTTTTCACATCGTTTAGGATCCTTATTGCCTGATTTAGCAGCAACAATACTTGGTAAATGTTCCTTCGCATACTCCAATTCAAATTCGAATCGGCTATCGTCAAAATGCAATATAGCTTTATCGGGTGGTGTTTCCTTCGTGACTGCCACGATGTATGGAACATAATAAGCACCAGTATTTTGATAGATTATTTCACGATAAATTGCCATTTGTAGCACATAATCATAGGCTTCAACGAACGAAGCATACTTACTATATTTGTCACTCCAATAACGCTTGCTAAGACTCTGAGTTGTCTTTAAGTCAGTGAATGTTTTTCGACTATGATTTATTGCGTCAACTTTGATTTTCCAAAGAACACCGAATAATTCACCTGTATAAATAACCTCTTTTTCACCTTCCAGGGCGAACATTGCAAAACGGTCATTTTTGATTGTTTCAATCATGGAATCAGCTTGCTTAAAGTCTGCGTATTTACCACCTCTAGTATTGAAAATAACGCCTTTGTTTTTTTCAATAAACTCGGTAAAAACCTGGTCACTTTCAAAAGCTGAATGTGTATAGGAACCAACTGTTAAAGCTAGAGAGTTAGGACGCTCATACTCACTCTTTAGCTCTGCTATTAAACGACTCTCACACTCTATTGCACTTTTAAACTGTGATAATGACATATAGTGCTGATTCGCCTCATTCGAGTGGTAATTCTGATTGTTTAGTTGTATCTGCATCTGACTTCACCTCTTCCTTTTTAGAAGATTTTTGCTCCTTTTCGAAGTCTGCAGCTAGTCCACTTGTTTGTTGTTTGCCAATATCCTTATTGAACCAATCTTCAACTTTAGACACATTGTCCTTTAACGAATTTCGGATACTTGTTAGTTGTGCAAGATCGAACTCACTAAATGAACTAGCGTTATATCCAAAGTGTTCTTCGATCATTTCTTGTGTTACGCCATAGTTCTCTTTGAAGTGGCTTAAAGCACCACTAATGCGATCTTTTAATGGTTTTTCTGATTGGCCAGCTAGTGTTAAACGGCATTGATCTACAGCCATTTCAACCACATCACCTGGGATAACACCCAAAATACAAGCTCTTAATCTTCTAGCTCCATCACTAGCTACACGTTCATAAATATCTCTTGGATCAGTTAATTTAGTTAAACTTCCTCGCGCACTTCGGACATGCTTAACTGTGAATATTTTCTCTTGGCGTACATTTGTTTCAAGATCCCAACAATAAGCCTTTGCAACAGATTCACCATCACGTTGTTCTAACTCCTGGATACCATAGGATAGGTTCCCCCAGTTTTGAGCTAATACCTCAGCTAGTCGAATGGACGGCCCTTCCACTTTTGAAGCACCGCGCTTATACGCATACGTTGCTGTAGTTGCTAAAGAGGGACGTTTACAAGCATCCTGAATACGTTTTTCAGATTCAAAATAGTTACGTGGGAATTGCTTTGCTAAGAAGATTGCTCCCTTTACTTCTTCCATTTCACGAGAAGCACTTGATTGAGCTAACACACTTTGTTGATCTATATTTGTTTGAGCAATATTAAACTGAGTTGTTAAGTCGTTTGTCATTTTTCACCCTCCTGTGGTACAATACCGTTGATATTATTTTGAATTTGCTTGTCATTGGTTGCAGCCTTCGACAAGTTTTTTTGTGCCTCTAATTGGGCATTCTGTGCATCTTCGATGTCCTGCCAGTAATCTGATTCTCTGTCATATACATCAGCGTGTGTGTAGCCTATACGCATGGAATCACCTACTTAATCAACTTAATAGCGCGTTGCAGTACATCGATCATGTTTTGGCTTTTTGCATCAGCTACTAACTTTTCTAATTCCACTGTTACTTCTTCTTTCTCAGCATTTGGTTGATATTTTTGGATGACAATTTTGTCGCCATCTGTAAAGATTTCTAATGGATCTAGCTTATCAATCCCTAAAGTGTTTCTAAGTTCTTTTGGAATAACTACACGTCCTAAATTATCTACTTTGCGAATCATTCCAGTACTTTTCATAGAATTAAACCACCTTTTTCTTTTTTATAGTGTTTTGTTTAGCTACTAACTCTTTACCTTCATAACCGTTATTTAATCTGTATTTTATTGTGCTTGGACTGAGTTCATATTCTCTAGCTAACTGTGATAATGTCTTTCTTTCTCCATCAAACTCCACATACACATTTTTTCGTGTGTTATTATTTTGCACAAACCGTGTAGTCCATCTGCAATTACTAAGTTCGTAGTCTCTATCGTTATCGATCCTGTCGATAGTAAGAGAATTTGAATATCCGTTATTAATAGACCAATTATAGAAGTTGATAAATTCTTTCCATTCATCACAAATCGTTATGCCTCTACCACCGTAGTCCTTGTACGATTTCCTGTTTTTATCGAAACATCTCTTTTTGATATCAAGCCATATACTATACAAACGGTGATTAGTTAAGTTATGGGTAGAAACAATCTCTTTTTGATAACAACCACAACTTGTGGAGTGCCCATTGATTAAATTAGAACGAAACACTATGGTTTCTTTTCCACAACTACATTTACATAACCATCGAGCGACCTTTTTATTGTTCTTATAAGTAACCACTTCATGAAGCTTTAAAACAGTTAATCTTCCAAATGTTAAACTTGTTAGATCTTTAGGAAACTTCCTTTTCACCGATTCACCGCCCTTCAATCCTGTGCAGCACGTTTAAGCGCCAATGTTTTAAGTAACGTTGTATACAAGGCATCTTCTAATGGTTGTCCATCAATACTGTGGATGCCAAGTTTATTCAATTGATTAATGACATTTTGGCGTTTTAGTTGTTTAAGCATCACCACCTGACAAATCAACATCTTCTCGCATGTAATCACCTTGTTTAATGATGTTTACAGCCTCTTGTAACCCTTCTGTCAAAGTGCCAATATTGTCATAACGCTGTTTAATTTCCGTAGGGAATGGCTTATCCGACTGAATGTAATCGTGTGCTAAATCATTTGAAATTTCCTCGTATTCAGCAATTCGTTTTTGAATTGAATTAACCATGCCTTCCACAATCAATACTGCTTCCATTCTCATAACCTCCAAATAGATTGATAGATTTACTTCTGACGTGCTGCTGATGATTTCTCAAATGCTTTACGAATTTTATCTGCTTTAACCTCAACCGGTAATGCCAACCACTCTGCTACTTTGATTTTCATTTTGTTTCACCTACCTTTGAGGTCTGGATAGTATCACCCACATATTGAATGACCTCATCCCACAGTTTTTTTATTGTTTTTGTGCCATCACCCCAAGCCTGTAAAAGCTCCAATGCTTTTTCCGGATTTGACTTAGATAGCTCAGATAATTTCACAGGCAAATACGCGTTTTGACGTACTCGTTCCGGATCAATCGGAAGAGAACTTGTTGCCATTAAACATCGCTCCTCTCTAGTTTTAAATACTTAATATCTTACGAATGTGTTTGATGTGTTCCTGAGCCTTTGGGCCATCTTTACGCCCACGAATTATGTCCGATAAATAAGCATTCGAAATGCCGACCATTTCAGCTAATTCCTTTTGTCTCATTTTTCGTTTAAACAGTTCAGAACGAACTTGTACTCCTAAATCTTCTGGCATAACTTTGCCTCCTTCCAAAAAGCCTTGACGTTGCTACCGTCACATAAGCTATAAGTCCGAATAATTTATACCGTCATTGGCTCGGTATCACAGCGCATTACTTATTTGGAAAATTTTAAGCTAAATTATTTGCTAATCCAGTTGACCAGAAATGACTTTTTTGCTATTATAAACCCATAGCTAAATAAGACTTTAAAAAGCCTTTAAACCAACATTTAAACCGTTCCCCAACGAAAAATGTTTATGAATAGGTCGTATTTTTTATTGCCTTTTTAGCCAATAAATTAGCTTATGAACACAGTATAATAACTTTAAAGTCATTTGTCAATATATCAATAACTAAAAAGTTATTATTGTTTTGATAAGCCTTGCGAAAGGTTGATATAAGTGAGTTTAGTGAAAAGAATAAAATTGTTATGTGATGAGAGAAAAGTAACTTTTGCTGAAGTAGAAAGAGAAATAAATATTTCAAATGGTCAAATAAGAAGATGGGATAATGTTTCTCCTAAAAGTGAAACATTACAAAAGGTAGCAGACTACTTTGATGTTAGCACTGATTACTTACTTGGACGCACTGACGAGAAACGTTACTATGATTTAACCGATAAAGATGAGCTAGCTATCCAAAGAGAACTAAAGAAAATAATTAATGACGAGGACGTAGACAATGCATTTGCTGCCTTCGACGGTAGAATTTTAGAAGAATTGGATGAAGAAGATAGAGAGTTATTAATCGCTTCTTGGGAAAATACTCTGCGATTAACTAAACGTATGGCAAAACAGAAATTTACACCTAAAAAATATAGAGATTAAAGTACGGTGGTGTTTTGATGGATATTAAAGAGATTATTGGACAACTAGTTAAAAAATACAGCACAAACAATCCTTTTAAGTTAGCTGATCTACTAGGGATAGTTATTGTATTTGAGCCATTAGGGTCAATTCATGGCTATTATAGTAGATCTCACCGTACCAAAGTAATTCATATCAATGAGAATTTACCGTACAATAAACAACTTTTGACGTGTGCTCATGAACTTGGACACTCTATATTACACCCAGAAGAAAATACGGCGTTTTTAAAAAAGAATACATTATTTTCTACTGACAAAATTGAAATAGAAGCTAATACATTTGCTGTGGAACTATTGTTACCAGATGAATTATTTGAAGTTCAAAATATTTATTGTTGTTTTACCAGCTATGATGCTATAGAAGAAAATGGAGTTCCAATCGAGCTACTTTCTTTAAAACGAGTAGATGGTAAAAAAATTTTACCTTAAAAAGAACAAACATTCCCATTAGAGGTGTTTATTATTTTAATTAGCAAAAATAATAAGGAGAAAAATAATGAAAACTATAATATATTATCGTGTTTCCACTAAGCTTCAGGAAGATAGATATAGTTTAAAAGCACAAAAAGAAGAACTCACTAGATATGCCATTAGCCAAGGTTGGGAGATTGTTGCTGAATTTAAAGATGTAGATAGTGGTGGGAAACTTAATAAAGAAGGACTTAACGGTTTAATGGATTATGTCGAGGAAAATGCCGTAGATATTGTTTTATGTGTTGACCAAGATAGATTAAGTCGCCTTGATACTCTCAATTGGGAATTTCTTAAAGATATATTGCGAGACAATAAAGTAAAGATTGCTGAGCCTGGCACAATTGTAGACCTGGCAAATGAAGATGATGAATTTATCTCTGATTTGAAAAACTTAATTGCTCAGCGAGAAAAACGTGCTATTGTACGTCGTATGATGAGAGGGAAAAGGCAACGCACGCGCGAAGGGAAAGGTTGGGGCCCTACTCCATCAGAATACATTTATGATAAAGTACAGGTACTTATGAATTAAATGAAAAGTGGGCATGGGTCTACCTATTTATGAAAGAATCATACTTGGATAAAAATATGGGAGATGTAGCAATCGCAGAAGCATTAAATAAGATTACCAAAACTCCTAGAGGAAAAGCGTGGACAACCTCAATTGTATCTCATAAACTAACCAGCGAAGTTTATTGTGGTCGTATGATAAAAAAGTTTTCAAATGGTGAAAAAATAGTAGTTGAAAATGTCTATCCTATATTATGTACAGATGAAGAGTATCAAAAAATTTTAGAAAAACGCAAAAGTAAATATCGTCGTAGACCTGAAGGTGATCCTCAGATATTACGTCGCATAGATATGACATGTGCGTATTGCGGTAAAAAGATGGCTGTTCGTATGTCAGGTGTAAAAGGTCGATGGTTACATTTTTACATTGGCCATCAGTCAGACTGCCATTTAGAAGCAATTAACACGATTCGTGTTGAACCTAACTTTATCAAAGCTTTAAAAGATATTATTAAAAATGAAACTTTAGCAAAGCAGTATATACAAATTGAATACAACGATGAAGATTTACAGCGAATCGAAAATGAAATTAATATGACACATAAATTAATGAATGACATCAAATCCAAAATTGACCGTCTTTTACCTCTATATCTTGATGGTACCTGGTCAAAAGAACAACTCAACTCCCAGAAAGCGTTACTTGAAAATGAACTAAAGTTACATGAGGAACGATATAACCAAATAACCAATAAACAAGAATTAATTAAAGCCAACTTATTTAACTACGATGTTGTTATGCAGTATTTAAGTGTGGCAGAACGTTTTGATATCCTTTTAGAGAAATCCGAACAAATGGAAATGATCGGACATTTATTCCCAACTGCCACTGTATACGAAGATATAATTATATTCAACAGTTTATTACCAAATAATGTACCCTTAGATATAAGTGTACCCATTGCCCCTGATCCATATAAAAGAGCAAAAATCATTAGCTCAGGTGTGGACCCACAAGGTAAATATAACCGCATACAGCAATACTTAAAGGATAATCCTGACGCTTCTGTACAGGCTGCAGCGAATGCGTTAAAAATTCCTACAAGTACAGCTTATAGATTAGAAAAGAAATTCGGTAAATTTAAAAGTATAGATTATTAAATTGACAACGCGAATTTCCAAAAACTACTCCCCCCACCCATTCTCATGGTTTTATTCATACATATATACTGACTTATTGCTAAAAAAGGGACATTTAGGATGAATTTTTTTATGTAAGCTTTTATAATAGAGTGAGAGAAGGCAAAGAGGTGAACGATTTGTTAAGTGGTTGGTTTTTATGGTTTATCCTATTTTGGGTAGTTGTACTCATTTCATTTATGGCGATCGGCGGATTTTTTATGTTCCGCAAATTTTTAAAGGCATTACCAAAGCAGGACGGTAAATCTGATTTAGATTGGCAAGAGTATTATTTAGATAAAACTATTCATTTATGGGGACAACCGGAGAAAGAGCTTTTATATGAACTTGTAAGCCCTGTACCTGAGCTATTCAGACAAGTAGCAAAGGAAAAAATAGCAGGAAAAATTGGCGAGCTTGCATTAGAAGAAAAAGCACCTGCCATTAACCATGATTTGATTATTCGCGGCTATATCCAAGCAACACCTAAGCGCGACCATAAATTTTTACGCAAAAAATTAGAGGAGATGCAAATTGACATCGCCCCATATGAAAATCTATTTGATTAAAGATACGCTGCACACTGATTTGTGCAGCGTTTTTCTGCCCTTAGATAAGTTTTTTCACTAAGTTTTTCCTGGATCCTATCCGCCAGTACGGGGGAGTCTATCCGTCGCTTTTGTCTTTCATTCCGTCGTTCAGACAAGTCTATCCGTCACTTCGGCAATCCTATCCGTCGTTCTGACTTCTATCCGTCACTTTGGCTCTTCCATCCGTCGCTTTTGTCTTTCATTCCGTCGTTCGGACAAGTCTATCCGTCACTTCGGCAATCCTATCCGTCGCTCTGACTTCTATCCGTCACTTTGGCTCTTCTTTCCGTCGCTTTTGTCTTTCTTTCCGTCGTTTGGACGACTCTTTCCGTCACTCTGGCAATTCTATCCGTCGCTCTGACTTCTATCCGTCACTTTGGCTCTTCTTTCCGTCGCTTTTGTCTTTCTTTCCGTCGTTTGGACGACTCTTTCCGTCACTC
>NZ_JBGCCD010000046.1:0-38831 GCF_041262405.1 Lysinibacillus sp. RC79 | reverse complement strand
TTAAATAAGCTGCCGCCTGCAAAATACAGACAGCAGCTTCAGAAAGTTGCCTAACCTTTTTTAAAATGTCCTTTACAAAGGGTACATATTAATATGAGGTGGTTTCTTTTATTTTGGGTGATGCCATAACTGAAGTGTCGCGGAACGGATTCTGCTTCAACGAAAGAAGCAGGTTAGTTGAAGAAGGAAATAGTTGGATTACATCGAAATATAAAGTAATAAGTTAGATTGGAGTGCTTACAATGATTAAATTCTTTGAATACAACTGGCAGGTAAGAGATGAATGGTTTGACTGGTGCAATCAACTGACAATTAAAGAGTTGTTAAAAGACCGCAGGGGAGGAGTAGGAAATATATTATATACACTTTTTCACATAATTGATGTGGAATATAGTTGGATTCGTGGCATTCAAGGCAAAGAAGATGTAGTATTTCAGTTTGCTGATTATAATACACTTGAAAAGGTTAAATCACTTTCAGATAAATTACGAAATGAAATAGCTGAATTTATAAAAATAAATTTAGGAGGTTTAAAAGAAAAACTAGTCAGTGTTTCTTGGGATAAAGATAAATACACTGTTGATGAAATATTACACCATATAATTACTCACGAAATTCACCACATAGGTCAACTTTCTGTTTGGGCAAGAGAATTAGAACTAAGCCCTGTACCTGCTAACTTTATTGGAAGAGAGTTAACGAGGGGGTTTATTAATGAAAATGAATGAAAAAACATATCTAAGTATAGAAGAGATTATTTCATTACCAGCCTTATCAGGTACAAACATAAGTGATGATGGCAAAAACGTAACATTTGTCAAGAAGACAACTAACTGGAAAGACAATAAATATAGGAATGATGTATGGATATATGAAAAAGATAAGGGGCATTGTTACCCATTAACAACTGGGGATATAGAGAGTACATACCCATTATGGTCTCCAGATTCTAGAGATATCGCATACCTTAGCCCAGTTGGTGGCGGGGATATTAAGAAAAATCAGATTTTTGTTAAGTCCATAGATGGTTATAGTGGGGTTCAAATTACTGATGAGAAAGAAGGGGTCAGTAAATTCAAATGGGAGCCTACTGGCAAGGGTTTATATTATGTTGCACAGTCAAAAGAATCTGAGACGATAAAGAAACGTAAGGAACTATATGGAGATTTCCTTCATATAGGTAAGGAATACCAGAATAATTGTTTATATTACATTGAAATAGAAAAAGTGATACAAAATGATAAAGATGAACACGAAAATAGCGTTGTTGATCAACTAACTGATGGTAAGGATTTTCATGTCCATGAATTTGATATTTCAAATGATGGGAAAAAGGTTGTATTAATGGCTACACCAAGCCCAAATATGGGAGATACTATTAATGGAGATCTATATTTATTAGATATTAAAACTGGAGAGCTACAAAAGATGAACATAGATAAGTTGTTGGGAGGGAGCGTTTGCTTTTCTCCTGATGGCAGCAAAATATGTTACTCGGCAAGCATAAGGGAGAAGGATTACTATAAGACCCATATACAAGACAGTACGCTCGAGATATATGATATTAATAATGGAGAGCTAATTCAACCTTTAACAGATTTTGATAGTACGGTTATTCCATTACGTTGGACAGCTAAAGGAATATTAATTAGATGGCAGAATAAAACTAATTATCTTATTGGGTTGTTATCTGAGAATGGCACTGTGGAAATGTTAAGCGAAAAAGTAGATAGCTTTATAATGGATGCTTCTATAACAAGGGATGGAAACCATATATCCTATAATAAGGCTATAACAAATGAAACCTTTGAAATCTATTTAGACGATAAAAAAATAACGAATGAAAATAGCTTTTTCAATGGAAAGCTTAAAAGTAACAGGGAAATAATCTCATGGCAAAGTAGTGATGGTCTTGAAATAGAGGGAGTTTTATCAACCCCAGTAGAGTTTGACGTAAATAAAAAATATCCCTTATTAGTGGTAATCCATGGTGGACCGGCTTGGGCATCCTTTCCAATATTTTCAGGCTGTTTTAATGAGAAATATCCTATTGAACAGTTTATCGAAAAAGGCTTTATAGTTTTAGAACCAAACTACAGGGGAAGTTCTGGTTATGGTAATGAATTCTTAAAAGCAAACTATAGAAAACTGGGAATTGCTAACTACGATGATGTTATATCTGGAGTGGATAAACTAGTTGACAAAGGGATTGCAGATAAAGATAGAGTAGGGGTTATGGGATGGAGCAACGGGGGATATGTATCAGCTTTCTGTTCTACATTTAGTAGTAGATTTAAAGCTATTTCAGTTGGAGGTGGAATTACTAATTGGAGTACCCATTATGTAAATACAGATATACCTTACTTTATTAGGATGTATTTAGGAAATGATCCATGGAATGATCCAGAGATATATACTAAAACATCACCAATGACATATATTAAATCAGCCTGTACTCCCACTTTAATTCAACATGGCGAGAAGGATGCAAGAGTTCCAACTCCAAATGCATATGAGCTATATCAAGGATTAAGGGATATGGAAGTTGATACAGAATTAATTATTTTTAAAGGAATGGCATATAGTTCTGACCATCCAGGAATTAATGTGGCTATTATGAAGCAGAATTTGATGTGGTTTTCACACTATATTCTTGGAGAAAATATGGAAGATTTCAGGGTTTTATAATTAATAAATGGATATCCTCACAGGATACAAAAGGATGAAACAGTCTTCATAAGGAAGTTTTTTTTCTTATTTAGCCTGTGATTGTAGCTCTATGATTTCTATGTGAATTTCCACTGTATAATACTCTAGCAACTACATTAATTTATAAATTTATAGCGACGTTATGGCATTAAGCTCTCTTTACCTTTGTAGATATACGGAAATAATATAATCGTACAGTTATGAAACTGGATCTCTGCAAAAGAGCTGAGCATTATTTCTCACTCAGTTCTTTTATTCACATAAAAAAAACTTTTAACTAAACCTGCTAATAGTTTGTGAAGAATTACACTTAAATTAACGGGGGCAAGAGTTTAAGATCAAGCTAAAAAGGAGCTTTTCTTATTGAGGTAACGAAGCAGTTTAGTGCTATAAGAAAGTAATAATTAGGGGGGAAACAGGTTAAAAAAAATAATCCTATTTTTTTCTTTATTAGCTGTTATGTTAGTTACTTCAGGTTGTTTGAATGAAATGGTTGGGCAAAAAATAACTGTACAGAAACGAACTGGTGAAGAAAATATTTTTGAAGACTTCAAAGAAGTCAATCAAAAAAAAACAAGTGGAAAAAGCAAAAGATATAGTTAAAAATGCTAATTGGGAAAATAAAAAAGTAGAAATGGCACGATATGCTGACTACCAATTTCAATTTCCATTTAAGAACAGTAGCGAAAACAAAATAGCCTCTTATTTACTTTGGGTTAGCCCAAATGGTGAAAATTTAGAAATTGTTACTGATAGCGATAGATACGTAAAATTAACAAAGCAAGATTCAGCAAATCTATATGAAATTTTAACTGAAGAAGAATTAATAAAGTAATTCCCTGTCTTGTATACTCTTCAACTCCCATGAAAGAACTTAATCATCTTTCATTTTCTGTGGTGAAGAGCTGATTTTTGCGCTTCATGGATGGCTAACGGGTTAGTTGAGAAAAAATAAAAGGATTCTTACCCAAAAACATGAATATATATTTATTGGTATTTAAATAAGCTCTACTTGAAAATAGGAGGTATTGAATTGGAGGACTTAATTAAAGAGTACGCCTTAGGATACACAATGCTTCGGGAAGCCATCGAAGGATTAAGCGAGGAGGAGCTTCGTTACAAGCCCGCATCGGACAAATGGAGCATTCATCATGTTAATAGAGCAGGAGGGTAAACTGAGTTTAAACGATTAAACGTATACTATAAATTATAGAAATAGAACAAGGAGGAAAAGTAATGACTAAAAAGCAAAAGGTTATAATTGTTGGTGCAGGGATTGTTGGTGCATCTATTGCTTATAATCTATCAAAGGAAAATCAGGATGTCACTTTAGTTGAGAGCCATTCAAAAGCAGGATGTGGTGTAACATCAACTTCCTTTGCTTGGATTAATCCTTCAGGGCGTGTTCCAGATAACTTTCAACATTTGTATGACGGGTCATTAGCAGAATATCATGTATTGGAAAAAGAGATCCCAGAATTAAAGGTAGATTGGAACGGCTCCCTTTCATGGGGAATTCCTGCAAACATCCATAAATCTTATATAGAAAAAATAACTCGCCAGCAAGTATCGGACTTAGAACCTCATTTAAAAGAATATCCAAAGGAAGCTCTATATGCTTTTAAAGAAGGTGCGGTAGACCCTAATATTCTAACGAATCTTTTAGTAAAGAAAGCGCAAGAAAATGGGGTAAATATTTTATTCGACACAAAAGTAACACAAATTAAAAAGGAGGACGCTAAAGTTGTTGGCATACATACTTCAAAAGGCTTTATAGAATCAGATGTCATTGTATTGGCAACTGGTACAGCTTTACCTGAACTTTGTAAGCCTCTAAGCATTGATGTTCCTGTTGAGTCATCACCTTCTATTATTATTCATATGAAATCTCCAAAAAAGCTTATTCACACATTAATTTCTAATTCAAGATTTGAGGCAAGACAACTATCTGATACTACTTTAATTGCTGCTGAAGATTATTTGGATGACCATGGAGAAAACGGACCGGAAGAGGTTGGAAAAAGAGCTTTTGAGACCCTTCGAAATGATTTGAAAAATGGAGAGTATCTTGAGCTAGATAGTGTTCAAGTAGGGAAGCGACCAATGCCTATAGACGGCTACCCTATTGTTGGTTTTCATGATCAAATAAAAGGACTTTATTTAGCAGTTATGCATTCTGCAATCACGTTATCTCCTATTATTAGTCGATTGGTTGCGAAGGAAATCGTAGATAATGTGCAGTTAGAAGAACTAGTAGGTTGTAGACTATCTCGATTTTACCCAGTAAATGAATAATACTTTTTCTAAAATCATAATAGTTGAATAAAATGAGTAATCCAATTATCGAATTTAAATCATGCTGGGATAAGTCAAAAAGCAATTCTACATTAAAGTATCCCAGTGCAGTAGGTGTTCAGCGATTGACAAACATGCCTTAGCATACATCAATATAAAAAGCAAAGTCGTTTTCGTTAATACTTAAATAAATTTGTAATGAAGCACATTTTAGATTGATAAATTGAAGAAACGGATTTGGACGAAAAGCAGTTCCCAAATCCGTTTCTTTTTTTGTATATAAAAGATTCCTTTAGAAGAAAAATTAGGTGCAGTTTTTCCTGAGATAACAGCTTATGGTTTTTTAGAGTTTGTAGAATATAAACGTTGGAAAAAAGAAAATTATTGAGTTTAGTATCCTCAACTCCCATGAAAGAACTTAATCATCTTTCATTTTCTGTGGTGAAGAGCAGATTTTTGCGCTTCATGGATGGCTAACGGGGTGCAATAGTTGAAAAGTGAGGCTGTATTTGACGGACTTTTTAGTAGATGTATAATGTAAAAAGAAATTTAATGAAAGCGTTAATTAAAGAAGAAGTAAATATTTCTAATTGTATGGAACCATTATGGAAGTTTAATATCTAGTTTTTCATTTAGATCATTTATTTCTCTAACTGTCGCTATCCTAGAAGATGCTCCAGACCTTTGAATCATTTCTTTAGCACTTGTAATTATTTCATTAACCAACTTGACTCCTCGATAACATTAATGACTACGGTAGAAGTGTGTGATAGTAATTTGGTGGTTCCTCTAGATGAAGAAGCTGTATTACGAATAGAATTCTTAAATCCAAAGTGCATTATTGAAGAATGATTATTATATGTTCCTGGATGTGCAGTACATAAAAACGGTTATATTTGTATCGGATTAGAAATAGGTATTGGAAATCCTTACGCAATAAATATACACGAAGGAAATAATCCTCCTGTCTATATATTAGATCATGAGTATGGTGAAGAGTCTAAGATGATAATTGAAAATAAACTAACTGTTGTAGAAAAATTATCCGACCTTTTCCTAGTTGCGACCATAAAAAAGTAAAATTGTTGAATAGCCCTTTTAAGACTTGATTTGTGAAGAATTACACTTAAACTATCGGGTGGGTTAGTGCAATAAGGATTTCAAAAATAATCACGCTTTAAAAAGTTATCTACCACATTCAAATAAGAGCATGTTTTGATCAATCTTTTTTCAAAACATGCTCTTTAGATTTGTTCTCATATTAAGGTTAATATCATTAATTTAACCAAATTTTGGTTTAAAACAAAGTTGAACTGTCTTGGGCTAATACGATGTTGGTCCCCAAGGAGTCGTTCCGTCTCCACTCATCCACTGACCATTTTTTTATTGTCAAGCTACAGATTATCCGACATTAGATATTGTATTCTAAGATATATTCTCGCACCCGATTTATTTTAATGAAAAAATATTCCCGTGAAAAAATTAAGAGAAAGCGAATACATGTTCTTATTTTATCATATTAATCGTATTTAACAAGCATTTTGGGTGAAAAAAGGGGATGATATCTTTAGGAACAATAAATATTTATTGTCTTACGATAAATATTTATTGACTTGGAATGAGTGGCAATCTATTATGTCATTAGCAAGTTATGAAAGAGGTGCTTTATGAAACAAAGAGAATTATCAAGATGGTTAAAATTGATAATTATATTTTGTGCTTTATTTGGTTTATTGTTCTGTGTTTATGTTGGACCACAAACAGGGAAGGAAGTCTTACTGGATTCAGAAGGACTACTAGCGTTGTATAAACCATTTATTGCATTTATTTGGATAACAGGGATTCCATTTTTTATAGCATTAGCTTTAGGCTGGAAAATATGTACGGATATTGGCTCCAATCAAGATTTTACGGTCGAGAATGCAGATAGATTAAAAATAATAAGTGTGTTAGCCATGATCGAAGGTGTTTTATATGTAGCTGCGTTACTTTATATTTTTGCGATTGGTAACTACCACACGGATGTCCTAGTAATTATGTTACTTATTTTATTCTTTGCAATCGTGATCTCTGTCTTTACTTCAATGCTTTCTTATTTAGTAAGAAAAGCAAGTGAGATAAAGCAGGATAATGATTTAACGATTTGAGGTGTGTAAACGATGGTTATCATTGTAAATCTCGATGTCATGCTGGCTAAAAGAAAAATGAGTGTTACAGAATTATCGGAAAAACTAGGCATTACAATGGCGAATGTTTCTATCTTGAAAAACGGAAAAGCAAAAGCCGTTAAATTTTCTACGTTAGAAAAAATATGCGAAGTTTTAGACTGCCAACCAGGTGACATTTTGGAATACAGAAAAAATGAAAATAATGAATAATGGGGGAAGAATGATGAAAAAATATATGATTGCAACTTTACCGATTGTAATAGGAGTTTTATGTTTATTTATGAAGGGAATTATTGGTGATGAATTATTGCCTGATGGAACACTCATAGAAAGAAACTTCTTTTTAATTCCTTTAAGTTATTTATTTTTCTTTACCGGTATAATTTCAATATTATTTGTTGCAATTTTTTCTACCGTTAAAAAGACAAATATAGTTAAATAAAATGAAAAGATCAGGTTCACAAACAGGAGCCTGATCTTTTATTGTGTTATTCCCAAGTTTGATCTAGCTTATCACTGTAAAACTTAATGGCTTTGCTATAATCTTTTATTCCTTCATGTTTACTAGTAAGAATTAATGTATTTAATAAAGTTTCCATAGCCTTTGAATGTTCACTAAGATTATAGAGAGTCATAGCATAGAAAACCTTTAAATGTTCGGCTTCCGGAAACTCGCTCATAGCTTGTTCAAAAATACGTTTCGCCTGTTCATATTGCCCTAATGTACGATAGGTGCTACCTAATCCTACATAAGCATCTACTAAAATTTCGGGTTTAAGCCCTAAGTGAATTGCTTTTTCGTAGTGGGGGACAGCCTCTTTTTCTTTTCCTAATGAATCATATGTCCATGCACACTGAAATTGGTAGTATCCATTTTCAGGCTCTTCTTGAACTAGTGCTATCATTAATTGATTTGCTTCTTCCAATCGACCATTCTCTCTTAAAGTAATGATGTGTTGTAATCGCTTATCCATTGTCTTGTATCCTCTCACTTTCTATTTTTCTTAATATTTAATAATTTTAAACTTTTACATTATCATTGTATACTTGATTCTAATTTTAAAAGTTTTACTTTTCTATATTATCAGGCATATTGATCAGAAAAATATTGGGTGATTATCTGTAGCGAAGGCGACAACAACAAAGCGGCTTGACGCTTGTCCACAGCGTAATCAGCGTTTTCAAATTAATAAAATAATAATAGAGGTGAATCAGAATGCTTGAGCGTTCTATGGAGAAAACACGGGAATGTAAAAAAGAAAGGGAGTGATAGAAAGAAGAGCATAATGTTGATAGCTCTTCTATATAAAAAGAAAAGAGGACGATTATGATGAATAATTATCAAAGCATCTTTAGTGAAGGATTTGATTTAAAATATTGTGTGAAGGGACAAGGTAAGCCAATATTGGTAGTGGGTAGCAGTGTTTATTATCCACGCTTGTTCTCGGAAAATTTATATAAACATTTTCAATTTATCTTCTTAGATCATAGAGGTTTTGTGAAGCCTCCTCGTTCTTTAAAGAAAGAAGGTTATACTTTGGATAAAATTGTAGAGGATATTGAAACAGCAAGACAATGGCTAAAGCTTGAGGATTTCATCATTTTAGGACATTCTGGACATGCATTTATGGCTTTGGCATATGCCGAAAAATATCCTCAGTATGTTCAGAAGGTAATTTTATTAAATTCGGCACCGACAAACAGTCAAGAGAGACAGCAGCAAAGTTTTTCATTTTTTAATGAGACAGCCAGTGCTGAGCGAACAAAGCAATTTGAGCATGATATTGCATTTTTAGAGAATGATATTCACAATGATCCAGAAAGACGATTTGTGCATATGTGTATTCGCATGGGAGCGCATAGCTTTTATGATTATACGTTCGATGCAGCTTATATGTGGGATGGCGTATATACAAATATGGAAGTTATTGATTACCTTTGGGGTGTAGCTTTTGCTGAACGAAATTTAATCCAATCTATGGCTCAATTAGATAAACCTATTTTTGTAGGGTTAGGAAGGTATGATTATTTAGTCGCTCCTGTTTCGCTTTGGGAAGTAATTGATTATTCATTTGAAAATGTGAAGAAGATCATTTTTGAAAAAAGTGGCCATAACCCGATGTTTGAAGAACCGGATACTTTTGATAGAGAATTAATCAATTGGATTAATAAATAGAATGATGACATAAGGTTCATTAATTTATAACCCTAAATACAAAATCGCTAGAGAATTAATAAAATTCCCTAGCGATTGTTCATTTAACTTCGAAAAGAGAACTTAAGTGCCATCTTATCTAATACAGTAGCGATTATGATCCCTACTGTATATCGAACCAAATCCGCTACAAGAAAACCTTTGCCAAGTACCAAAGCCCCGAGCGTTGTCCCACGAATCTGAATAATCCAGTCTTCCTGATACAACTGGCTAAATTCAATGCCGAAGCTAAACAAAAAACTGAGCCAAATGGCTGTTAGGGTGCTCTTACGCACTAGCAATAATCGAAATCCGAAATAGACCATCATAGCCCATAGCATGTCCCCTGCGTTCTGCGCTATAAATGACGGAAGTAAGAGACTCCATTTTCTGGAAGATAGACCTAATATGATGGTGATAACAATAGCTATCAAATAAGCTATTCGCATGTTGCGGTATTGTAAGTTGATAGATTTATGCTCATTAGTCAATAGAATCACTCTTTCGGTTGTAAATATTAATTCATTATCTCATAAATGATGTCCGGAAGAATTATGTGTGTATGCACCTTTGACGAAAGATTACCAAAATATTTAGTTCACCTTGTACTCTTCCTTAAGCAATCCGTATATTTCTAAATCTACAACCCCTTTACCAGACCATAACGTAGCTTGTCTTAAAAGTCCTTCTTTTAAAAAACCATTTTTCAGGAGAACCTTTTTAGATGCTTCATTTAATGGCATAACCTCAGCTTGTATTCGATTTATATTAACTTCCTCAATTAAAAATTTGACAAGTATTTTAACTGCATCCGTTGCAAGGCCCTTACCCCAATAATCCTCTGCAAAAAAGTAACCAATCGTCACCATATTCACTTTTTGATTAAAATCCATTGCTTCTATAATACCTACTAATTTATCGCTATGAGACTTTTGAAAAATGCCCCATTTAACTCTGTTTTTCTTCTGATAATCTCTGTCAAAATGACCGATCATTTTACCTACTGTTTGGATATTATGTTTCGGGATTATCCCACAATATTCAAAGACTTTTTCATTATCATAGATTGCAAATACTTCCCGTAAATGTACATCTTCAACTTTTTTAAGCACTAAATTTTCGGAGCTTAATAATGGGAACTCTGCAAACACTTTTTTGATATTCATAGTATTCTCTCCTTATTTTTACCCCTTTAAGTTGAAGAGGCAATATTCAATTGAGTTTTGAATCCTTACAAATAATCCATACCATAGCCCCTTTCTATTGACAATATTAAAGATAGACTATAAATGTTTTTTGATAATTTGTGCTTGTAAAAATAGGCTCTTCACCTAAGCGTAGGTTGATTTCCGTTCCGACTGGGCGCTTTGTTGCTGACGCTTCGCTTTCGCACAGATAAAACCCTATTGCTGTCGCATCGCTTTCACAGACAAAACCCAGTTGCTGCCGCTACGTTAGCACTACGCTTTCGCACAGAAAACATCCGATACGCTGCAGGGTCTTGGGCCAACAGATGTTTTTTGCGCGAAAGCGAAGCGGCAGCGGCACCGAAGTTGGTCACGAAGGCGTTATCACAGGACGTGATGGTTATAGCCTTCGTTCCTCTATTGCTGATCCCCAAGGAGTCGCCCAGTCTTCACTTCAATCAACAAGTGTCATCCTCACTATTGATGATAAGAAATAAAATAGACATATTGCGCAACATTACTTTATTATGTATAATTTTACTATATTATACAGAAAGCGAGTGATTTATTATGATAGTCAGCTCTATTTTTCCATCAAACAAAAATAAGGTGTGGAAGAACTAAGTGAAAAATGAATAGATTCTTCTGCAAATAATCGGAGGAATTGCCATGTATAGTTATTACGGTCCATTATGTACGGAACTTTATGATTTGACAAAACCAGTAGGATATTCTATTGGTGGGGATATTGAATACTATCTTGAACGATTAAAAGGAACTAAGGGAAGAGTACTTGAAGCAGGAGTTGGCTCTGGACGCTTTTTAATCCCTTTACTTGAAAATGGATATGATGTTGAGGGAATCGACTACTCTCATGAAATGTTAGATTCATGCCGAAAACATTGTATAGGAAGAGGATTCAAGCCAAATCTATATGAAGGTAACTTAAGCAATTTTTCATTAGACTCAAAATATGAAGCGATTGTTATGCCGACAGGTTCATTCTGTTTAATCGAGAACTCAAAAGATGCGATGGATGCATTAACATGTATGTATAATCATTTGATCCCTGGAGGCCGACTAATTCTAGACTTGCTTTTACCTACAGACTGGCGGACAGGGGAAATAACTTCATCCTACTATGAAATTTCGCAAGAGGAAGGAATTTCATTAGAAAGAAAAGCCATTGAAATGAACTGGATCGATCAATATACGTTAACCGTTATAAAATATGAAAAATGGCGAAATGGTAAATTAATTGATACAGAGTTACAAAGATTTCCGTTAAGATGGTACGGAATAGAAGAATTCAAGCTTATATTAACAAATATAGGTTTTTCTGATATTACTTGCTCCGCTGAATATGTATATAACAAGAAGCCTTTAAAAGAGCATTCACTAATTACATTTGAAGCTGTTCGTAAATAAATATACCTGCTAGATTTTAGCTAAGAAAATAGCTAAATATCTAGCAGTTTTTTTAGTTTTTATTAAAACCCATTTTTTTCTTGCTTTATTTTTACTGTATAAAGGAAAAATATGATTGTCTATATTTCAATGAAGAAAGAAGGGTTTTCCATGCATAAAGATATGAATTATGGTAGGGACTTTAAATATATTCCAGCAACTTCAATATGGAGCGGAGATGGTATTGAAGTATTAGCTGATTTATACCAACATACGATTCAAATTGTAAATATTGTGCTTTACGGTGAACCTCATAAAAGTGAATTTGTATTAGTGGATGCTGGTATGCCAAAAAGTGCACATAACATTATTTCAATAGCCGAGGAGAGGTTTGGATCAAATAGTCGACCTAAAGCATTAATTTTGACGAACGGTCACTTTGATCATGTTGGGGCGTTAATTGATCTAATTGAACATTGGGGTATGCCGGTTTATGCCCATCCATTAGAATTACCTTATTTAACTGGTAAAAAAAATTATCCTGAACCTGATCCTGTTGTAAATGGTGGCTTAATAGCAAAAGTGTCATCCATTTTCCCGAATGAAGCTATTAACTTAGGAAACAACGTTGAGGCGCTTCCGTCCGATGGCAGTATTCCATTTATGCAAGGTTTTCGTTGGATTCATACTCCGGGTAATACGCCAGGGCATATATCTTTATTTCGTGAAGAGGATCGAGCGTTAATTGTTGGAGATGCATTTTGTACGGTTCAACAAGAGTCGCTTTACAAAGTGTTGCTACAAAAAAAGGAAATTAGTGGCCCGCCACGATATTTCACGACGGATTGGCAGGCTGCTTGGGATTCCGTAAAAAAATTAGAGGCATTAAAACCTTCAGTTGCTATTACAGGCCATGGATTACCAATGAAGGGGGGAAGAGCTTACAAGAAATTTGCATAAATTAGCGACTGAATTTGAGCAGATTGCTTTACCTAATCATGGCAAATTCATGAATTAACATATTAAAAAGTCTCTGTAGGACGAAGAAACAAAATGAAGATATTCGTTCTAGATAAGATAAAAACTGCACTCCAATTGTTAGGCACAACTAACAATTGGAGTGCAGCTTATACTAAATTACTGATTAAATTGACGTATTTTCCTTGTTCACCTCAATGTTGTTTTCGGGAATAATAAGTGTGAAACCAACAATAACGACGAGTCCAGTAATTAAACCATAAATAATCGGTAGTGTAGAAGTAATTCCAAAAATAATAAATGAAATAAAGATAACTAGTGAACTAGCAATAATAGAATAGAAAGCAGCTTTACTTGTTACACGCTTCCAATAAAGACCGATAATGAGAGGTACGAAAATAGCACCTGATAAAATTGCATAGGCCATATCTAATGCCACTAGTATGTTTTGAATCCATACTGAGAAAATGATTGCTAACACACCTAAGCCAAGAATAACAATTCGCGATGTATTGATGATATCTTTATCAGTCATATCTTTTTTTACGTATACCTTAATAATATCGTTAGTGATTAGGGTCGCAGAGGCAAAGATAGCTCCTGAAGCATTTGACATAAGTGCAGAACAAACACTAGCAAGAACAAGCCCCAACAAGCCTGGTGGGAGAATTTCTAATGCAAGACTAGTAAACGCTGATTGAGAGTCCCCTAAATTTGGAAGTAGTACAAGTGCGCACATACCCACTATACTTAGTACTAAACCATAAAAAACACTGTATAGACCGGCCGAAATGGCACTACTTTTCGCTACCTTTTGGCTTCTCGCTGTAAATACACGCTGCCAGATGTCTTGAGAAACCATTAAACCAAAGAAGTACAATAAAAAGTATTGGAAGATACGACCCCAGCCGATATTTGTAAGGCTAAGGTGCGCTTCTGGCACACTACTAAATAGAGCTGTTAACCCTCCGACACTGTTTACGCTAAACGGGAACATAATAAAAAATACACCGATAGTCATTACTATAAATTGTATAATATCGGTTAAGGTAATACTCCACATTCCGCCTAAGATTGTATAAAAAAGCACGATCCCTCCGCCAATAATCATAGAAGGAATAAGGGACCAGCCCAGTAACACGTGAATAACATTTCCCATACCAATTACTTGTGTTACCACGACCATAAGGGTATAGATGGCTGTGACAATAGCACTGATAAGCTGAGTTCCTTCTCCAAAGCGCTTTCCGAGTAACTGACTAATAGTAAAAACCTCATAACCGCCAATTTTATTAACGACGAAAAGACCCAAGGCAGCTATACCAAAGCCCATCATCGAAACAAACCAAAGACCAGAAACCCCGAAATTATAACCTAATGTCGTGGAACCCATAGTAGCCGCACCACCAATAATAACAGCTGCTAAACAACCGACATGGCTGTAGTACCCTAGACGACTTCCTGCGAGGACAAAATCTTTTTCAGATTTCGCTTTTTTAATTCCGATTATTCCGATAATAATCAAAACACCGAAATAGAGAAGAAGAACAAAAGTATCCAGTATATTCATTTAAACACCCCCGAAACTTAATTCTAATTCGTATTCGGTAATCGCTTCGTCAAGCAAGGAAATTCCTAAGTCTAAATGTTCTTTATCTATATTTAATGGAGGCATCATTCGAATTACCTCGCCCTTATTACCGCTCAAATAGTAAATAACCCCTTTGTGCAGACACTTCTCCAGGATGTTCATTAACCCCTTACCATTTGATTCTCGGGTTTCAGGATGAATAATTTCAATTCCTAGCATCAAACCAATTCCACGAACATTTCCGATCGTGTGATGTTTTTCTTTTAAATGTATTAATTTATTTAATGCATAGTCACCTAATATTCTAGCATTTTCCACTAAACCTTCATCTTCTAAAACGTCGATTGTAGCGCATGCGGCTGCACATGCAACAGGATTTCCGCCGAATGTAGTACTATGACTACCAATTGTCCATTGTTCCATTAACTCCCGTGAAGCTACTGTTGCGCTAAGGGGCAAGCCACTTGCAATTCCCTTAGCAATTGCCATTATATCTGGTGTCACACCAAATCGATTTGCCGCAAACCAGCCACCAGTTCGACCAAAACCAGTCTGAACTTCATCAAAGATTAATAAAATTCCGTATCGGTCACAGATTTCTCTTATTTTTTGTAACCATGCTGTTGGAGGGATAACATAACCGCCTTCTCCTAGAACAGGTTCTAAAATAACAGCTGCCACTTCATCTGGAGATACTTGATGATTAAATAAACGTTCAAAATCTTTTTCAACATGTTCTGACCAATATTTATCATGGTTTAAACCCTCTGGTGTCTCCGTTAATTGAGCATATGGTAATTGATATGTCATGTTTGCTCCAACCGGTAAATTCCTTCTATATTTACTTTTTGATGTAGTAAGACTTAACGCTCCCATCGTTCTTCCATGGAATCCTCCAAGGAAAGAAACAACGTAAGGTCTCCTAGTTACATGTCTTGCTAATTTTACTGCACCTTCGATTGCTTCTGCTCCGCTATTTCCAAAGAAAAAACAATTTAATGACTCTGGTAAAATCTTTCTCAATTTCTTAGCTAATAGAATAATTGAATCGTAATTTATAATACCGATAGGGCCATGAACTAAATGATCAACTTGATCTTTAATAGCTGTAATGACCTTTGGATGTCTATGCCCTGTATTTTCTGTAGCAATACCAGAAGTAAAATCTAGATACTTTCTACCGTCGACTCCTATATAAAATAATCCCTCCGATTTTACTACCTGCAGATTCGGAAAATCCTTCGCCATTGTGGGTGCTAATAAGCCCTCTTCATTAATGTTTTTCCAATCAATCATAAACTCATCCCCATTTCATTGATGTTGAAAGAATTTTCCCTTAATTCAGAAAAAACGTCAAATGCCTACCATAAGAAATTTTAATAGTTAAAAAATAGTTGATAAAGCAGGATAGAAATAAAAAACATCTAATTCGACCTTGCATAACACTCATAATTTCTTACATGGAAGTAGTGTAATTATTACTTTATAATGGAAATATATCTTTGGTTATTATGTGGGAATTAGGGGAAAGTAGACGGTGATTAAATGGAACTAAGGAATTTGAAAACCTTTCAAGTGGTCGCAGAAGAATTAAATATCACAAAGGCTGCCAAAAAATTAGGGTATACTCAACCAACTATTACGCTGCAAATACAATCTTTAGAAAAAGAACTGAATCACACTCTATTAACAAGAGTTGGTAAAAAGACTCTTCTAACAGCTGCTGGAAAAAAGCTAAAAGACCATGTCGATAGCTTATTTATCTTAATTGATAAGATAGAAAAAGACATGGAAGAACTACATGGACCGTCTGGCATTCTGACTATTGCTGCCTCAGAATATTATTGTACTCAACATCTTTCACCGATTGTAAAAGCTTATTTGGAAATATACCCGACTGTGAAAATAAGTCTTCTACCACTAAATAGTGTACATGCTATTAAAAGTGTGAGAGACCACGTAGCGGATATTGCTATTATTGCGAATGAGTGTAATGATATCGATATTAGTAAAACTTTTTTAGAAGAGGAAAAGGCATTTTTAGTTGCTTCTTCTGGAATTAGTAAAGAAAGAAGTTTTCATGAAATTCTAAGAGAAGATACCTTTATCTCCTATGACTATCATTGTAGTTTCAGTAATATCATAGAACAATACTTCAAAAAGGCTGAATTTCAACCTCAGTCCACTATTATGGTTGGGGGAAGCGATGAGATGATAAAGCGTGCCGTGTTGAACGGAACAGGCTATGCGATTTTAGGCCAAAATGCTATTGCGAATGAAATACAAGACGGTTCGATCACCATCCTCCAACATGTTTCAGAAGCTATCATTACATCAGCCATTAATTTAAAAGTTCGTGCAGATGAACCAAATATACTAACATTTAATGAATTTATACAAAACGCCTGGCCAGTTAGTAATAATCTTAGTGAATCATTAAAATAAATTAAATTGCAAAAAAGATAATTAGAAAATGGGGAGTACAAGAGTGCATTCTCATTTTTTATTTTCTAATGTTGGATATATAATTATTTAAAAGAAAAAAACTGTAGCAAATAAATTTGCTACAGCCTAAATTGGTTCATGCCCCTTTGATGGCGCAATATCATATATTTTATCATAAAATACTTTATTGTAGTATATTTTGTTTTTTTACAACATTTCAATAATAATCAAAAAGCCTATTGACAAAAAAATACAGAATTGTTATAGTCAATTTATTCAACGTTGAATATAAAAAGGTGATTATGATGACAAGGCTATTAGTTCTTGCTATGTTGGGGCTAAAACCAATGACGGGCTATGATATTAAAGTAATGCTTGAATTAAGTGACGCAGAACGATGGGGTGGAGTGCTAATCGGCTCTATCTACAATGCTTTAAAGAAGCTTGAAAAAGATGGCTATATAGAGGTAGCTAGTATTGAATCCACGGGTCATAGACAAAAAGCAATTTACCAAATTACTGAAAAGGGCAGGGTGCATGAGCAAGAATTAATTATCGAGGCGCTTGAAAAATCCTCTGTAGTGTATCCTACAACTTTATATTCTGGTGTATCCTTTGCATTTAAACTGCCAAAAGCTAAAGCTGTGGAAGCACTAGAAAAGCAGAAAGTAATTTTGGAACAAGAAGAAAAGGCTATCAATGCTGGCTATGAGGCGAAATTGATTGCTATGCAAGGAGAACTGCCAGCATTAACAAAGCTAGCATTTGATAATATGCTTGAAATTGTTCAAGTACAAGCAAAATTTGTACATCAAGCTATTGAAATTATGAAAAAAAGTAACTCTCTCGAATGAGGGAGTTAAAAAATAGCTATATATTCAACATTGAATATACAATATTAAGTAAGGGGAGAAAATATGAAAAAGCTCATTAGTGCTAGTCAATTAACGAAAAGTTATAAAGCTAGGTGTGTCGTTGATCATATAAATGTTGACATTTACGAGGGGGAGATAATAGCTTTAGTGGGCTCAAATGGTGCTGGGAAAACAACAACTATTGGTATGCTTCTTGGTATTATTCCTCAGGACAGTGGAACGATTGAGTACTGGACATCTGATTACAAAAAGGAAATAGGTACGCAGCTTCAATCAACCCCTTTTTTCGAAGGCTATTCTGTAGAGGATAATGTGAAATTATTTGGGGCATTTTATGGAATTTCGCTGACAAAAAATGAAATTGATGAAAAACTCGCCAATTTTGATTTATTACAGATCAAAACAACACCTGCTATCAAACTTTCATTAGGACAGCAAAAACGCCTAGCCATTATCGTGACAACTTTGCATAATCCCAAACTTGTAATTTTGGATGAACCTTCTGCTGGATTGGATCCTAGAGGCCAAAGAGAAATTCAACAGATCATTAAACGTTTAAAAGATACCGGCGTTACAGTTTTATTTTCTTCCCACGATATGTTGGAGGTAATGAATGTAGCTGACAGAGTGTTGATTATGCATCGTGGAAAAATAATGGTAAATGGCTCACCTGATGGTTTAATGGAGCACTATCAAACACAAAATTTAGAAGAATTATTTTTTGAATTAACGAAGTGAGGAGTGAGAAAATGAAGGCTATATTCGTATTGAATTTGAAATCTAGCATAAAGGATATGTATTTACTCTTTTGGTCAATATTAATGCCATTTGCTGCGATTATTGCGTTAAGGATATTTTTACCGAGCAATGCAGGAAATTATGTAGAAGGAATCATTGCCGTTAGTGTCTTTTTTTATTCATTTATGACCACTGCTTTTATAGCATTATCGCAAAGAAAAAGAGGGGTTTATAATTTACTCCACGCTACACCAATGCCATTATGGAAATATATCGTCAGTATTTCTAGTGCATGGGCGATAGTAGCGATTATTTTATCTTATATCGTGCTTTTATTCTCAATTGTCATCAATCAACTAAATTTTTCTTTTAATATCCTCTTATATATGACACCGATTATCCTAATAGCTTCATTAAGTTTTGTTTTTTTCAGCTTCTTTATTTCAAGTCTCGTGAAAAACGAGGGACATTTAAGTATGACTGCAAATGTACTAATGATACCAATGCTACTTTGTAGTAATGCATTTTTCACAATGGAAAAAGCACCAAACCTTATTCAATACATTAGTCTAGTAAATCCATTTGAATGGTTTTTAAATGGAATTAAAGCCGCATTTCTAAATAATTTTAGTACATGGGGAGAATCTTTACTTCTTTTATTGGGTTGCTTAGCTTTGACGCTTATCATTTCCTTAAAAACATTTAAGTATAGTGACCAATAAAAACTGATGTTATTTAATCTTTGCTTGAAATTATGGAGCTGCCTTGAAGGGATATAAAGGCTGAGAATGGAATATTTCAGTAAAGATACTAGAGAGGGCGATGGGATGAGTGAAACGTTAATTAGAATAGGAACTACTTATATTCCAGTCAGCAATGTAGAACTGTCATGTGAGTGGTATGTAAGTAAGTTGGGAGCAGAGTGCAGTTACGTAGATACCGATAAGGCTATTCTTAATTTTGCCAATCAAAGTATTTTTCTTGTTAGATCAATGAACAATCAAAGCTCAAATTTCATTGATTGCTATGGGAAAGAACATTTTTCGATAACCTTTGAGGTTGATGGATTATGTGCATTAGAGACTATTCATAAAATTTTTAGAATAAAGGAATTAGAGTTGGAGAAGTTGAAAATAGGGGGGATGCGGGAAGAAATTTTGTTTTTTACGATTTAGACGGAAATAAATTTGATGTGTGGAGTGAGCTGAGTCCTAAATTTAAAGAGAAATACAACCAATATTGAAAGAAGTAGAAGCAATATTTATTCCGATTCCACTAAATTTCCCAGACAATTATTTTGGAGGTGGGGATTTATAGAGAAGGGGAGACGAAATTTTATCTATTATGATCGAGATGGAAATACTCTAGAAGATGTCAATAAACTATATAGAAACACTATTTCTTGAACAGAAAATTTATAGAGGGCCACTTATTATTATAAGTGGCCCTTAGTAACAAAGCTTCGGAGGTGTAAGACTAAACCAATCTTACATTACTAAGATATGATACGATGTTATTCTTGCATAGTTAATTGCCTGAGAAATAGTTTAACTTCTTTCAGCGGGTCGCTGAAAGAAGTTAAAGCCTCCGGCGGATGTCACGGAATCGGAAAGGAGTTAATAAAGGATGTTAGCCTAATATCATCGCATCCATGCGATAACGGCTAACTGACCTGCATCACGCAGGCCTAAGCACAAAACCGATTCCGGACGCATTGTTTATCTGTGCGAAAGCGAAGCGACAGCAACAAATGTTTTCTGTAGCAAAAGCAAAGCGACAGCTACAATTATGCCGAGGCATAATTGATAATATTAGTAGGTTATTTTAAAGGCATAAAAGCTGCGGGATTTAATTGTTCAGATTCTATCACGATGCCAGTTAATCCTTTATCCGTTTTTGTTTCATGCCATTCATCCTTTTCCCAAAAAACTGCATCTCCAGGCTGGACTTGATAATATTGCTCCTGTTCATTTCTTACATATCCTTTGCCTTCTAAAATTAAGAGTAGCTGGGGAACCACAGTTTGATGATAGCCAATAACACCGTTTTCTTCTAAATACATGCACCCGATACTAGCTGATGTTTCAGTGTTGATAATACGAGACATAATAAAATTTGACGTAAATTGTGTTATGTTTTTGCCATTTTCTTTAGACAATTGATAAAATTTCATTTGATTCCTCCAAATGTTAATTATTTTTTCACAGCATGAACGTAGTGAATCGTTTCAAAGGCTGTTAAATAATCTTTTCGATTGTCAAAATAAAGCTCATTTATTGTATTTGGCGATAGATGTTCATAAATAAGTAGGCCTGAGTTTTCTAACATTTTTTCCATTTCTTCATAAGTAAAACACGATTTCATCGGTTCACCACTTGCTGCAGCCATTTTCACCATGTTATCTACTCGATTTGAAATTCCTTTTTCTTTAAATAGTTTTTCATCTGCATAATCTAATACGATGGAACTTCCTGACGGTACATTGGCAAACAAATGATCAAGTAAGCTTGAAGTTTCCTCTTTCGTTAAATAATATGAAACGCCTAATAGACTAAAGAAAGTTTTTTTATTGTCAAAGCCGCTATCCAATAATTTTTGAGATGAAAACTTTTTTGTGAAATCCATCGAAACGAAATGTACATTACTCGGAAGCTTTAAATTAACTTCAGCCAATCTTTTCTTTTTAAATTCCTGTGTTGCAGGGTGATCAATTTCAAAGATTTCCAAAGTGTTTTCAAATTCCGGGTGTCTTAAGCTAAACGTATCTAACCCTGCTCCGAGTATGACATATTGCTGTAACCCTAGCATGACTTCATTTAGCAAAACTTTTTCACAATAGGCTGCACGTGCCAAGGGAGTAGGAGAGAGTTGAGTTTGCACAATCCATTTTAATAGCTCTTCAGTTTGTCCATTTAATTTTTCCGCGATTTCTTTGTTAAAAAACTGGATGCCTTGTACCATATTTGTTTGAATGTCATGGAACTCTTTTTGTGTGATTAACGCTTTTGCTAGATAGTCATCAAAAATTTTAGGGGTATCGAATTGACTATGATATGCTCTACTAAAAGCTGAGATTAATGAAGTTAAACTGGATTCACCTTTGTTCATGCAAATACACTCCTCAAAAAAAATAGGATTCCCCTGGCCAGGAGAATCCTATTGTACAGATAAATTCCGTAAAAGTAAATTATTGCATAAATAACTTTTTTTGTCAAGTTTCAAGTGCCGAGAAGCAACTAGATATAGAAATTCCCTTAATCCAATTTTTGGATAAATATTTCACCGTTCGGTTGAATTTCTGCATAGAAAACTTCTTCGATTGATTGTATATTTGCCTTTTTTAATTCGTTATCTAACCATTCTCTACTTTTTCCAACTTCCAATAAATTTCGTTTCATTAGCTTCCCATCAGTGATGATTTCAATAGGGATAAAAGCCGGAGATGAAGGATAGATGTTTAAATCAATCTTTTGGGTGCTTTGAAATTCAGGCTTTTTCATAATACTAAGCATGCCATTTGGTTCTAAAATAGCATAGTCAATTTCTGTAATTGAAAAAACTTGATACTGTCTAATCATCATTGTTAGATCATCAATATTAATTTTAGTGTTTGCTAAAGCTTTTCTATCTATTTTTCCTTTTTTAATAACGATTGTCGGTTGTCCATCAAGTAATGTTCTTGCCTTTCCGGATTTTAGAGCGATGTAACTAATTAAAGTAGTAAGCGTACACCAAACAATTAAGCTTACTAAAAATTTTGTGTATACAATTGTTTTTAAAACTACCATATTGGCTGCAATAGAACCAATTGTAATACCAGTTACGTAGTTAAAGAAGGTTAAGTGACTTAGTTGTTTTTTACCTAAAAACCTCGTAAGTGTCAGAAGAACAAAAAAAGTAATAATTGTTTGAACAACTACTTGTATATAACTTGTGTACAAATTCTCCCACTCCTTATCTAACCCCTAGAATACCCAATGAATTTTTAAAAGATACTCCACTACAACAACAGAGCTGTATTCATATTTACAATTCTTTAAAAATCTAACAGAATCAGTGCATTATTGCCTCTTCATCATAACGAAGGGTTGATTTCCGTTCCGACTGGGCGCTTTGTTGCTGACGCTTCGCTTTCGCACAGATAAAAACATTTGCCGCTGACGCTTCGCTTTCGCACAGAGCAGAGCTTCCTGGGGGCATCGGGCTAACAGGTGTTTTTTGTGCGAAAGCGCAGTGTTAACGTAGTGACAGCGACACGATGTTAGTCACGAAGGCGTTATCACAGGACGTGATGCTTTTAGCCTTCGTTCCTCTATCGCTAATCCCCGAGGAGTTGCCCAGTCGCCACTCCAATCTACTTATTTATATGGCATACGTTTTAATAAATTGTATCCCCTATTTTCGGTAATGAACACATTATTATCAATAATGGAAAATATAGTAGGAATTTTGGTAAGATAAGTATTAGCTGATTAAAAGGAGAGTTTTTATGAATTCTAGAGTTCCTATTCCGATTCAAAAAATTTTAAATGACTATATAACACAATTTCAAAATAAACTACCGAATACACTTGAGGGGTTCTATTTACATGGCTCAATTGCTCTGAACGCTTACATAAACGGTTCTAGTGATATCGATTTTATTACAGTTGTAAACAGATCTTTAACCGAAGAAGATGTGAAAGTAATATCCGATCTTCACAAAGAATTAAATCAGAAATATAAGGATACTGGGATGGACGGATGTTATTTACTTGTTGAGGATATTGGCAAAAAACAGAGTGAGGTAAAAGGTTGTTTAAACGTAAACGAAGGTAAAATTAATTGGAGTAATGATAATATTAACCCAATTACTTGGTGGATTTTAAAAAATAAAGGGATTACCGTTTTAGGACCGGATGTAGCTACATATAACTTCAGTATAGATGAAAGAGTGCTTGGCGATTATGTTTTAGAAAATATGAACAGTTATTGGTCGAATAGATTGCAAAAAATAAAAAAATATAAAGCATTTTTAATACCAAATAAATTAGTTGATTTAGAAGTAGAGTGGTCAATAACAGGTGTTTTACGGCAATTTTACACACTGCAAGAACACGATATTGTTTCAAAAGTAGATGCTTGTAAATATGCAATACTTCATTTACCAGAAGAATTTCACAATATTATTAACGAAGCAATCAGTATTCGAGAAGGTTCCAATATACGATATTGTAATTCGAAAAAACAACGCATTGATGCCACTATTCAATGTATGGATTATATACTTAAAGATTGTAATAGTATCAAAAATTAGTGAAATGTTTCATTTTATCTGCTATTACCTTTTATGGGAAAATATGATAAAATTAATTAGTCTTAATTGACAATTTCATTTAGGGGGTAGATATTATGATTAAAAATTATGTTAGCGTGATAAACAAAAAGGGGAAACCGTCTAACTAAAATATTATATAGCGTTTCTTCAAATTGAGGGGGAAAATTATTTGAATCAAGCATTACTTATTATTGATGCTCAGCAAGACTTAATGGATGGCAACGAGAAAGAAAGTGCTGTTTTTAATAAGGAAAAGCTTATTAAAAAAATTAATTTAGTCATTGGCAAAGCAAGGAAATCCAATATTCCAGTCGTGTTTGTAAGGGATCTCGATGTTGCTGAAGGTAAAGGGGAAGGGTTCTATATTCATAATGGCATTAATGTACCTAATGAAGCTAAGATTTTCGATAAAAAAGCATCGAATTGTTTCCATGGGACTGAACTTCTAAGTCATTTACAAAGTCAAGACATTAAACATGTTGTTGTGATGGGCTGTTCGACGGAGCACTGTATCGATAGTGCAGTAAGAACTGCGACTATTAGTGGTTTGGATGTCACATTAGTTAGTGATGGGCATTCAACAGCGGACAGTGATATTTTAAGTGCAGAACAAATTATAAAGCATCATAATCATACACTTCATGGTCATTACAATGTCGAACACTTTTCTGTTGTTAGAAATTCAGAAGAAGACTTGTTTCAACCTACACATGATTCGTATAGATAAAAAAATGTATAAGGGCACTCATATTTATGGGTGTCTTTTCTTTTGGTGATAATACCTAAATCTAATTTACAAATTGCATTCAGTATGTTTAATACATATTAAACGCACTAAACGATAAGAGGTGTACTATGAAAAACATACTATTAAACGACGAGCAAAAGGTATTAATTGAGGATTTTGGAACTTATATTGAGTCCACAGGTGGTGCAAGGTCACTAGGTAAGATATGGGGATACTTGTTGATATCAGGTGCTCCAAAATCACTTGATGACATGGTGAATGACTTGCAAATAAGCAAAGGTATGGCATCATTGTCCGTTCGACAAGGTGTTCAAATTTCTTTATTTCGTAAAGTAGGGATTCCTGGTAGCAAGAGAGATTTTTATCAGTTGCATTCAGACGCATGGACATCGACTTTGCATACTAGCATTGCCCAAGGCGCAATGATGGCACAATATTTGCGTAGAGCAAAAAATTTAGTTCTTGAGGAGCAGGCTGTAACAACCATCGATGAGAGTATCGAGTTTTTTGAATTTGTGATCCAACAGACAGAGCAAATTTTAGTTCGGTGGGAAGAGAGAAAGGATAGTAAAACAAAGTAGGGGGAGTCTTTATGCCAAAAGTAAATGCGAACAGTATCACTATCCATTACGAAATTAGAGGTCAAGGGACGCCTATATTGTTTTTGCATGGGAGCGGAGCATCATGGAAAATGTGGGAGCCTCAATTTGAAGCATTTTCCTCACGTTACCAAATGCTTATGCCAGATTATAGAGGACATGGTGATACGACAAAGGAATTTCCGAATAATAAGTATGATCATCATATCATTGTGGAGGATATAAAATGTTTTTTAGATGCACTTGGAATTAATAAAATTCATGTCGTCGGTGTATCTCAAGGCGGTCAATTGGCTACTCTACTTGCAATAAAATACCCAACATATGTAGATAAACTCGTAATTTCCAATAGTTATAGTGAAATGCCCACAATTGCGGCAGGCTGGGTACTGTCGATTTCAAATTTTATATTTAGTCTTCTTCCATACAGTACAATAATAAATATTATGATGAAATTTTATAACGAGGATCCTTATACTCAACGGATTTTAAGAGAGTCTTTTACAATTGATAAGAAGATGTTGCTCGCAATGAAAAAAGCACCATTTCCAACTCATACTGATCAATTGTATCGAATAAAGTCGCCTACACTTGTAATGGGGGGAGAAGGGAAGGTTATAACAGGCGTTGATGAAGGGAAAGGATCCCGAACTATTTTTAACCATATTCAAAATGCAAAACTAGCATTATTCAAAAATGCATTCGACCCATTAAGTACGATGCGCCGAGATATTTTTAATGAAATGATTATTGATTTTCTAGAGGATAAGCCTTTGAAGCAATATAAGGATGTAACTATTATTAGTAAATAAATTGTAAATAGAAAGGCGGGATAGTATGACCACATATATTGCATTACTTAGAGGAATTAATGTAGGCGGGCACAATAAAATCATCATGGCAGAATTAAGAAGTTCTCTAGAGCAATTAGGATTACATAATGTGAAGACTTATATCCAAAGTGGAAACATCCTTTTTGAATCAGACGAAACTGAGGAGCTTTTGCAAACGAAAATTCACGATAAAATTAAAGAGGATTTTGGAATCTCTAGTGTTATTGTCATTAGAACTGCAGAAGAATTACAGCAAATTGTTAGTCAATCCCCTTTTTCTGATCAGGACATTTCAGAAGCGGAGCAATCATGTAAGGGGGAATGCTTGCATGTTGCTTTGTTGCCTGCAGCTCCTTCGAAGGCCAATAGTGACAAATTTTTATCTCTTGCAAACGAAAGAGAACTTAGTGTCATAAATGGAAGGGATGTGTATCTTTTATTTTTTGACAGCATTCGAAATTCCAAACTAAGTAATAATCTAAAAAAGCTTGAGATTCCAGCAACTGTTCGAAATTGGAAAACGCTCATGAAGCTTTCGAGTATGGTCGAAGAGCTCAAACATTAAAAAAGTGAATACAAGAAAAGAATTATTCAGGACTCGCAAATAAAAGATTTACAAGATGGTACAATGGCTACAACGCATAGATTTAATATTCCACCTGCTAATTGACTTTTTTGCGTTTTTCCTATATATTAGAAAAAAATGAAGGAAGAGGGTGATGGGTAATGACAAACAAACGTGTAAACAAGTTCTTGCCATTCAGTTTGTCCAATTTCCCTCACTGTTTGTGTACGTTGTAAACTAGACGTATACTCTCTTAAACGTGGATGAAACCTTGTGACTGCTGAAGGGCAGAACACGAGGTTTTTTTATTATGTAAAAAAAACGTATAAGGGAGTGTATTATGTATGATTTATGAGGTAAAAGGTCCAGTAGTAGAACACGTAACTAAAATATTTGAGAACGTAGAGGATACATTAGTTCAGTCGTATCTACAGGGCCATATGGGAACTGCTTTTGTTGATAATTTAGAAAATCCGAAGGTAGCTCAAATTATCGTAGGTATATTTGTTTTTTATGCAGGAGATGCAGGTGTACCAGGTACCAAGGAATTATTACGCAATTTACCGGACTATCCATTAGTTATTGTAAATACGGATGAATGGAAAAATAGTGTTGAACTTGAATACAAAGAACAGGCACATAAATTTAAGCGTTATCGATTTAAAAGAGACATGACTCATTTTAATCAAGAGAAATTAACCCAATTGATTAATGATTTACCAGAAAATTATAAGCTACAAAAAATAAATGCTACAATTATCCATAACTCTGCATTTTCAACACTATCTGAAGATTTTTTCAGTCAGTTTGAGTCACATGATGATTTTTTGGCGCGTGGCATTGGCTATTGTGTTACGTATAAAGATGCTCCAGTTTGCGGTGCAACTTCTTTTAGTATATACGATGCTGGTATTGAAATTGAAATTGCAACTGACGAAAGACACCAGCGTAAAGGTTTAGCGGCGGCAACAGCTGCATCGCTAATTTTAGACTGTTTAGAGCAACGAATTTACCCAAACTGGGATGGGGCAAATTCTCCATCAGTTAATTTAGCTGAAAAGTTAGGTTATGTGTTGAAGGAAGAGTACGATACGTATTTTATAGAAAAATAAAGTGCTATAAAATATCCACCTAAAAGGCTGGAGGTTGAAAGTAATGAGTAAAAACGCATTGTGACTTGAAAGCTAAATGAATCAGTAGGTACTCTCGATGCCATTTGTCGGAGTAAAACAAACAAACATTATAAGATCAAAAAATAGAGAATTTCATGATTTGTTCAGAATTTGTTGAGAATGATGTGGTAACCTAGTTATGTCATGGTTAACAAATGAACACGCATAAAAACGGCTAGGTATTCACAATTTTTTTGTGAGCCTAGCTTTTTTTTGATGAATGGAGCTTTATAAAAGCTGTATTGCTGTAACCATTTGGAAATAGCTTTCTAAAAGGGTTTCATAGAGAAAATAAAGAGTATCTTGACAAATTATGTTTTTTAATTAAAATTAAATATGTTTAAAAATTTTAACATAGGGGAGGTATTATGGAAAATTTTAATTGCGATAACAAAGAACAAGTTCTAGAGAAGTTTAAATTATCAACCCCCATTTTTCAAGCACTTGGTGATGTTAATCGTCAACAAATCATCATGCTTTTACTCACACATGATAGCTTAAATGTAAATCAATTAACAGAAAGAATAGAGCTTTCTAGACCAGCTGTTTCCCATCATTTAAAAATTTTAAGACAAGCAGGTTTAATTACTTTTAACCGAAATGGGAATGAAAAATATTATTCATTGAGTTCTAATGAGTTTCTAAAACAAATCAAAGAGTTAATTCAATCTATTGAACAGAGCTATTGATTTGTTCTTTTTTACAACTATAGTTCATATGTTTAAACTTTTAAACATATGAACTGTGTTCAGAAGATTAGGAGGATTAAATAATGAAGAGTAAGAACAAAAATCAATCAAAAAACATTTATTTATTAATGCTACTCGTTCCTTTGTTTTGGGGTGGAGCATTTGCGACAGCGAAGCATGTCATTACGGAAGTTCCACCACTTGTTGCAGCTACGCTACGTTTTGGCATAACAGGAATAATACTCTTTACAATCATAACAATTCAGAAAGAATGGCAGTGGCAAATAATCAGAGATCGATGGAAAGGTTTGTTATTTATTGGCTTTATCGGGATTTTCGGTTACAATGCGCTCTTTTTTACGGCTTTGAAGCATACTTCTGCGACAAACGGTGCGTTAATTATAGCCGCAATGCCTGTATTCACAATGCTAGGGGCCGTCATGTTAGGTAAAGAAAAATGGAACAATAAAGCCGGAGCAGGTTTAACTTTATCGATGATTGGGGTAATTATTGTTATAGTCAAAGGGTCACTTTCTGCTTTGTTTTCTCTTTCTTTTAACCTAGGAGATCTACTTTTTGTCGGGGCTCTTTTATGTGGAGTTATTTATGCATTAATGGGTGAGTCCCTAATTAAAGGTATACCAATAATGTTATCGAATACTATTATGATGTTATCAGGTGCTGTTTTCCTAGCGATCGGCACGATATTTGAAGGTGGTTGGGATCAAGTAGTCAATATGTCGGCTCAAAGTTGGGTCGAAATGTTTTATATGGTTATATGTGGGACGTTAATTGGCTATGTTATTTTTAACAAGGGAGTAGAGAGCTTAGGAGGTAGTAAAGCGAGCTTGTATTTAAACTTGACGCCTATTGTCGCAACATTACTTGCAGTTATTGCATATGGCAGCTCAATTACATTGATACAAATTGTTGGAATGGTAATGGTGCTGGTAGGTGTTTATATTGCTACTAATAAAACAAACCAAAGTAATTCAGCACGAAATCAGGAAAAAGCATAATAGAGATTACATAATCAATTTAAATTGGGAAAAGCTACTTAGTATTTCTGTATTAACAAATAACCCGACTCCAAATGCTTTATTCATAACGATGTGGTATTCAATAAATATAAACTTTTCAATGTCAAAAGGTAAACCAATCTAAAGATAAAGATACCAGGTACTCATTAATTTGAGCCTGGTATTTTTTAATTATGTAATTTCTTTCTCTTAAAACTTTTTACAATTAATAAATTTGTAAGGAATGAGTAAGAAAAAAGAGATGATCGATTCGTACAATTAAAGTACATGAAAGGGGTCGTTTTAGGTGTAAATATGTATGTGAAAAAGGGTGAAATTCTATTACTTAATTGGATAGAGTGCTGAAAAGATATCGATTAATGTCAGTACTTTGAAAAAATACTTATGAATGATATTGAGATTGAAAGGTTTAAAAAATACATAGCTCTTTAGAGGAGTATTTCTTAAATAAACGAACGGAGAGAGAATCCATGCTTAAACTGATGGAACTAGGATGGAAAAAATATCAATTATCTAAATACTTTACAGGAATAATCATGTTTATTGTGGCAACCTATCTTCCGGTTAATCTTGTACCGTTTGGATTTAAAGTTGTAAGTGGACTGATGTTTTCAGAGTATATAGGACAAATGCCATTATTGAATATTCTTTTTAAAACAATATTGACGATTATTTTAGCTATTATTTTATTACGTTTAATAATTAATGAATATAAGAATAGTTTTGGTCTACCAATATTCAACATAATGAGTATTGTTTATATTATCATGCAATAACAAACTGAAGAGGAGAGATGGTGCTATGCTACATCTAATAAAGCTGGAATTGAAGAAATTTAACTTAGGTTGGTATGTAAAAGGTGCGATGATCGCAAACATCATTATAACTGCAGTAGTGTGTTCCGTAATTTATATTGCACAGATAGAGGGGGATATACCTATTTCAACGTATCAAGATGTTTATGTACTGATTAGCGCAAGCGTGAGGGCAACGTTTATTGTGTTTGCCTCTGTATTAATTGCGAAACTAGTTATTGAAGAATATAAAAACAGAACAATTTTGATTATGTTCTCTTATCCTGTTAGTCGAAAGAAACTGATTGCTAGTAAATTGACCTTGATCGCTTTATTAACATTCATGACTACGATGTTGTCGAATATAGTTGTTGCTGGTCTATTTTCGATCATTAATAATTATTTTCATATCGTTCCATTTACATTGACTGCAAGCCAGTTCATAGGTGAAGCCATAAACATAGTACCCTTTGCTATTGCCGCAACAGGAACAAGCTTAATTCCATTGTATTTTGGGATGCGTAATTATTCTGTTCCGGCCACTATTGGTTCATCTCTACTCGTGGTGGCAATTGCTTGTTCTTATAATCCTGAAATAGCATTGGTGACTTTCATTCCACTGCAATTAGGGCTTGCAGCAGTTGGAGTAATAATTGCGTACACAGGTATTCGTAATATTGAAAATGTGGATGTGATGTAATTTGGAGTTTGGTAAAACAAAATCAAAAGACTAAGTGAAACGGAGGAGTTTTAGCAATAAATATGTAAAGAGAGATGGAACAAGAAATGGGAATGATTATAGGCATTATTACAGAAGCAGTTTTGGGTGTCATGTTATTATTAATCAGCATAATATTAATTTGGATTAGCAAGAGAAAACAAGAAGAGAATCGCTATGCAATATGGATTTTGGTTGCAGGTTTTATAGCGTTAATAACATCAGGAAGCAATGCTTTAAGGTATTTCTTGTAAGGAATAATATTTTGGCTCAAGACAGGATTTTTGCAAGACTTTAACGACTCGGACGTTCTATTTGATAAGAAAAAATTATGGGTTTGCATAAAAAATCATAAATTTCCTTTATGTTCGGTTTTTGATAATGTAAAAGAAAGGAGGCGGGAAAGATGAGAATTTTTGATGCACACTTTCACATTATTGATTTTGATTTTCCGATTATTGAAAATCAAGGATATGTACCACCTAGCTATATTGTAGAAGATTATCAAAAAGAAACAGCGACTTTTCATATTGTAGGTGGGGCTATTGTATCAGGTTCTTTTCAAGGATTTGACCAAGCTTATTTAGTGGATGCTTTAGAGAAAATGGGATCTGGATTTTGTGGTGTTACACAGCTACCATTTTCGGTGACAGATGATAAGATTACGGATTTACATAAAAAAGGTGTGCGCGCACTACGATTCAATGTGAGGCGTGGCGGTTCCGAGGATTTATCTAAGCTCGATTACTTTGCGAGACGTGTTTATGATTTAGTTGGCTGGCATAGTGAATTATATATAGACGCTAAAGATTTGCCTGAAATTGCACCAACGATTGAAAAATTACCGGCAATTTCAATTGATCATTTAGGGTTATCCGAGGAAGGCTTACCTCATTTATTGCGCCTCGTAGAAAAAGGTGTACGGGTAAAGGCGACAGGCTTTGGTCGTGTGGAGCTCGATGTAGAGCATGCTTTGAAATCTATTTATGCTGTCAATCCTAATGCATTAATGTTCGGCACAGATTTGCCGTCCACGCGAGCAAAAAGACCTTTTGCTTATGCAGATATTGAACTAATTCAAGAATTATTTGATGCAATGTCAGCTGAGAAAATTCTTTATCAAAACGCGATGAATTTTTATTTTAAGTGAGTTTTTGAGTAAAAGTACTGTTTTCTTGCATTCTAATGAAATAGTTAACATAGTTAATTGCCTTTCACATTAATTGTGGAAGATTTAATTATGCGCTTTGAGAGTAATTGTGTTGTTCAACTATCCTTTAAAGTTAGGGATGTCCTTTCTTTCGAATGTAATTCCTTGAAAAATCACTTGATTGTTACCTTATTAATAAAGTTAAAAATTCTGATTAGAAAAAGCTTTTATCAAAATATGTTCAAAATAAAGCAATGATTGATTTTGCATCATTTTTAGAAAGTTACTATAATTGGTAAAGTTAAAAGCAACTAGAATTTTTACATTGAACTATTTAAATTGTTGTGCTTTAGCTGCCTCTTTTCGTAATAGATTAGTGTAAATTAACCCCAAAATACACAATGGCTAAAAAGTCAAGTTTTATAGTAATCGAAATATTCGTAAGAAATCGAAAAAAGATAAAGTTGCGTATTGTAGCGGTTTTATTTAATTGATTACCGAATAATAGAATGACCAACTGTTGACTTGAAAAAGTTGCTAATGATATGGTAGTAATCACTCGAGGGGAAAAATGCTATAGCAAGAATAAAAAGAAGTAGCAACGATTTATAAGCCTGATAATGGTGAAATGCTTTGGAAATTTGTTAACAGTAACTGGTCATGGTAGGTGATAGGTATGGCTACATTAAACGATAGATCATACGGTGCTTCTAAATTAAGTCTTGAATTATTAAATTTAGAGAGCGATTCTATGTCAAGCGATATAAAGATTATCTTTAATTGTGGTAAACGTCAATTGGATTTTAAATTTCCCGTTCTACGGAGTGACCTTGAAACTTTATCTATATTGATCTTAAATAATTGGGATGAAATGTTAAGAGTCGGCGTATGGGACTCAACGGAACCTGCGTTTTCATTTTCACTTCAGGAGAATAATAGCGAGCTAGTTGACGAAAAGATTTATCAATTTCAATTTTGGATAGATGCAGGAGAATTTTATTCACATAGATGTACTCGTTCTGGTATTGGTATTACAATCTATCAGGATAGAGAAGCGATTGAAAAGTTTGCTTTACAGGTGAAAAGTGAATTAAACTAAAGTGAAACCGAGCTAACTCATAAAAATATGAGTACTCGGTTTTCTATTTGTGTGGATTGAACTGCACTACTTGTCATGTGAGCACTTAGTAAATACTTCTAAAAAGGTTGTCAACAGTCTGCAATGATCAGCGAAGCTAATAGACTTTAACTTCTTTCAGCCGATTCCGGACGCAATTATACCGAGGCATAATTGATTATTCAATCGAGACAGTTAGTGTAAACTTTGAGCATTGTTATTTTCTTTACTAATATCTTCTTTCTTTATGTTTGCAATAAATACACCTATTAAAGTAATCAAGCCACCTGTTACGGCTGAAAAATGTGGAACTTCACCAAGCCAAATCCATGCGATAAGAAATGCAAAAACAGAGGTTAAATAAAGTGTACTTGTTGCTTCAGCTGCTCCAGTTCGTGAGGTAACGAAAGCTAGCGTAAAATAAGGAATGATTGTTGGAAAAATTCCAAGATACAAAATGACTAATGTTGCATTTAACGGCGCATCCATAATTGCTTCACCTAGGCCAGGCGAGAATAGTAACATAAAAATAGTACCTGACCAAATGGCGTACATCGTAAAGGGAATAGCCCCGTATTTTTCTAGATAATGATGTTGAAAAACAAAGTAAATACTTTCTGAAAGGGATGCTACTAAAACTAGGATAATCCCAGTATTAAACGCAAAGTCTTCAGTTGAACCTCCTACAGAAATAAATGCTACACCACAAAAACCAACAAGTGAACCTACCCATCCCCATAATCCAAGCTTCTCACGATAAAAGAATACAGCTAACAAGGCGGTGAATATAGGGGTTGTGGAAACAAGTAAACTTGCAACGCCAGCACTAATCGTTTGTTCCCCATAATTTAGTGCTACTTGATACACAGTGAATCCTAAAAAGCCAAGTAATAATATAATTGGGATATCTTTTATTGCAGGTAAAGGAGTTTTAGTAATAACGGCTATGATGATTAATACGAATGAGCCGACTAATAATCGTAACAGTGATATATGTTCAGGTGAATATGCCGTCAATGCCACTCGTATTCCTGGAAAAGCCGATGCCCATAAAAGGATTGTTATGAAATGAGCAGAAATAATTTTTAAATCTAATGTTTTTAACATGAATACACCTCGTTTACTTTCTCATCCAACCAATTAAATTCATGTTTTCAATATTAATAGGATTTTGGTAAAATTTCTCCAACAGGTTATAATGAAAAAAACCAACCAGTTCATTAAAAGGAGTTCATATGAAAAAGCCAAAATACCAATTGATTATTGATTTTATAAAAGAGAAAATTGCTAAGGGGGAGTGGGCGATCGGCAGTCCTATACCAAGTCAACGTATTCTGGCAAAACAGTTTGAGGTTAATCGTAGTACAGTCATAACAGCATTAGAGGAACTAATGGCGGAAGGCCTAATTGAAGGCAAAGCAGGGAAGGAAACTGTCGTCACCAATAATACTTGGACTTTGATGGGGGCAAAATCCTCGACGAACTGGAATGAAAATGTCACTTTAGGCATTCATAAACCTAGCGTTACGATGGTACAGGAGATTAACGAAGCGGAATCGAATGTGAATCTTATTCAATTGAGTAAAGGGGAATTATCACCAGAGATGTTCCCTTTAGAAGAGATGAAATCCGTTGTTCAAAAGGTTTCGAATCAATTGACCACTTTTGGCTATGAAGAGCCAAAAGGAAATATAAAATTACGTCAAGCAATTAGTGATTATTTAAGGGTCAGAGGAATCGAAGCATCTCCGTCGTCCATCCTTGTAGTTTCTGGTGCGCTCCAAGCCTTACATCTTATTTCAATAGGACTCCTAAAAAGAGGTTCAACGGTATTGCTAGAAATGCCGTCCTATCTTTACTCGTTGACTGTTTTTGAGTCTGCGGGGATGGAGTTGCAAGGATTAGCGATGGACAATGAGGGGATTATCATAGATTCCATTTATCCGATAAAAGAAAAAGGAAAGAATATTGTATATACGATTCCAACCTTCCACAATCCAACAGGGGCCTTAATGCAAGAAGAGAGACGAAAGAAATTAATTGCATATTGTGAAAGAGAGCAACTGCCAGTTATAGAAGATGATGTGTACCGTGATTTATGGATTGACAATCCACCACCTAAACCACTGAAAGCAATGGATCATTACGGAAATGTATTGTATGTTGGGAGTTTATCAAAAACGTTAAGTCCAGGATTACGAATTGGTTGGGTAGTTGGCTCGGAGTCAGTCATTAATAGATTAGCGGATTTGAAAATGCAATCCGATTATGGATCAAGTACTCTTTCCCAGCTTGTGGCAGCAGAGTGGCTATCAAGTAATCTATATGATGATCATCTCGATAAAGTAAGAGAACAACTTAGCATTCGTAGAAAAGTTGCTTTAGACGCAATGGACAAATATTTGAGTCCTTACGCTACATGGGACATCCCAATAGGTGGATTGTTCATATGGGTTAAAATTAAGCCTGAATTTAAAGTAAAAAGGCTATTTGAAAAAGCATTATCTAACAATATTCTTCTAAATCCTGGTAGTATTTATGCTGAAAAATCAGGATTATTTATACGAATCTCCTATGGGTATGCTTCACTCGATGAAATTAAAGAAGGCATATTTCAATTAAGTGAAATTGTTAAAAATCATAGATCGTAATGGAGGGGTTAAATGAAATTACTAAACAAATTACCGAAAAGTGACCCAAACTTACATGTAGAATTAATTAAAAATGGCTGGATTCCAATGAAAGAACCTAAGAATTTAGTAAGTGCTATATTGTTATTTATCCCTTTAATGATTATCGCTTCAATGATTTCTATTGGGGTAATAAATATTTTTTCTAGTATTTCTTTGAGTGATTTTGGATTTACATCGGGTGGAATATCAATAAACATTAACTTAAGCGTTATTTTGGGGATAGTCTTACTATTAATAATTCACGAATTACTTCATTTGATGTTCATTCCTAATTTTATTCAATCAGAAAAAACTTCTGTAGGGTTTACTCTGTTCGGAGCTTTTGTTATTTCGGAAGAAGAGATTTCAAAATCAAGATATATCTTCATCACGGTTGCTCCTTTTATAATACTTTCAATAATTTTGCCACTAATTTTAAGTGTATTTGGACTCTTAACAACGACATTAAAGTTCTTGGTCCTACTAAACGCAATGGGATCGTCAGTTGATTTACTAAATCTTCTTCTTATAATGAAACAGGTACCGAAACATGCAACTTTAACATGTAATGGACCAAACACTTATTGGAAAAAAACGCAGACTGAACAAATAGGGTAAAAATATCGAAAGGCATCTTAATAGGAATAATTCCGTTATAGAAACATATGAAAGAGGAAGAGGAAATGAAATCGACCCGAATGTTTAGTATTTTAAATGTATTAGTTAATCACGAGAAAATCACAGCACAAGAATTGGCAGAAAAACTTGAAGTGTCGAAACGAACTATTTATCGCGATATTGAATCACTAAATTTAGCGGGAATTCCTATAGTAAGTTATCCCGGACAAGGTGGAGGTTTGGGGATTTTAGCCAACTACAAACTTGATAAAAAGTTTTTCTCCATTGATGAATTACAAACTATACTAATTGGTTTAGACGCACTAAATAGTATAAATAAAGAAAATGATATTAATCATCTTATTACTAAAATGGTGGAAAAAGATGAGCAAACGATTCTTAAAAATGCTGATATCGTCATAGACTTATCATCATGGTTCTCGGATAACGGCTTTCAGGATTATGTAATAAACATTCGAAAAGCAATTAGAGCGCAACGATTAATGGCAATTGAATATCAATCAAAATCTGGGTATAGCAAAAGAACTGTAGAACCATATAAACTACTATTCAAATACTCTTCCTGGTATCTATATGCTTTTTGTTTGGAGAGAAATCAGTATCGTTTATTTAAACTTAATCGTATTTTGTCTTATCATATTTTGACTGAACAATTCAATGCCAAAGAACACGAAATTTCAGATTCAGTCCTCTTTTTTGAGAATAACTATTTCAAGGAAAATGAAAATAATCATTTGTTTGATGTTGTGCTGCATTACAAACAAGAAGATGAAGCTTTTTTAATGGATAATATTGGAGTACAAAAATTTCAATTTCATTCCAACATTTCAACGATAACATTTAAAACTTCCGATAGAGCATGGGTTATTGATTTTATCATTCATTTAAAAGACAAAGTGAAAGTGCTCGAACCGCCATTTCTTGTGGAAGATATAAAAAACACCTTTAAAAAAATAAGTAGTCTTTATGAAAGTTGACAGGTTTATGTCAACTTTCTTTTGTTATGCTTTTGAAAAAGGAGGATCATTCATGATGACAAAAGAAATAGCGGTATTTATATCCGATGGTTATGCAGACTGGGAATTAGGGTTTATTTGTCCCGAATTAAATAATTCAGAGGGGAATTTTAAAATTGTTACGATAGCCTTAACGAAGGAAACAGTATGCTCAATGGGTGGGCTAAAAACGATTCCGGACTATTCTATCGAGAGTTACTTAAAGAGTAAAAATAATAACCTTCATATGCTTTTATTATGTGGAGGGACGATATGGAAAGAGAATAACTATGAATTATCTGAAGTGAAAAAATTAATTGATTACTGTCAACAAAATACTGTGTTAATTTCAGCAATATGTGATGCAACTACATTTTTAGCTTACAATGGTTATTTGAATAAAGTAGAGCATACAGGCAACTCGCATGACTTTATTGTAAACAGTTGTCCAAATTATAGTGGAAGTAAATTTTATATAGAAAAGCAATGTGTCAACGCTGATGATTTCATCACAGCAAACGGGACTGCTACATTGGAATTTGCAAAGGAAATTATGAATCATCTTCAAGTACATTCAGAAGAGAAGATACAAAAATGGTATGATTTCAATAAAAATGGCTTTTATGAAAAATAATATTTATAGTCTTTTTGCGGAAAGGCTTTGGAATTGACTCATAATACGTTTTTTTAAAATTTCTGTCCTTTTGACATACAGCTGACACACTTCTCAGATAAAGTGTAGATACAGCTTAGTTAAATCTAAGCTCAGGGGTAAATACCTCGTTACACTAATTCAAGGAGTGAATAAGAATGAAAATAAGAAGTAAGATTTCGACTTATGCTATGACAGGAGCCTTATCATTAGGGATATTTGGCGGTACAACTATTCCAACTCTTGCTGCTACAAATCAAAAGGAAACAGTAAATGTTGAAAAACACACAAATTTGGATGCTGAAACACAACAAAAAGTTGATGGAATTTTAAACAACCTAAGGAAAGAACTAGCTAACTTGGGAGTGACATTATCTTCAAAACATAATGATAAAGGCGATAAATTCGCGAAATTAGATGATGAAACAAAAACACAGGTACAAGAAATTATGAAACAACTTAAAGATGGTTCCCTAACTCAAGAGGAAGCAGATAAACAACTGAAAGACCTTGGTGTGTCTCTTCCAACCCATAATGAAAAAGG